>CAIOMN010000089.1 GCA_903859415.1 uncultured Methylococcaceae bacterium | reverse complement strand
GTCTCAACTACTTTGTCCGCTATCGAATCCCACGTTTGATTATCAAGCATCAATCCCCCTAAGACAGATTGTTCGGCTTGTATAGAATTGGGAGGAACTTTCAGAGCATCCAGTGAATAATCATGTTCCATTGAATAGTTTTCAGACATCGGGGTTAACAGTTAAAAAAGGTAGATATTAACATGATAGAGATTTTCCGTCATGAGCCACTCAAAAGAACGAATACCGATACATTATTCTTCTTTCAGACTTCACTCCTCATTCAGGTAGGATTCATTTAAATTAACTTTAAATAACCCCTTTCAATTATTTACCTTTGATTGGTGATCTTATGGACCTGATACTGAAAGACGCTCAACGCATTTTGGATGATTGTAGAGAAAATTATCTGCATCCCGCCAATAACATACGCCACCCATTACATAAAGAAACGTTAAGGGCTATCACTGAGCTTGAGAAGATTGTTTTTGAGCTAACAGATACACCAAAAATAAAAGTGACAAAAAAAAGAAAATGAAAGCGTGTGGAAGATTAAAGACTTGGTTATCCCTCAGCTTTGGGGATAACCAACCAGAATTATCAAAAACCCAAATCTTCCGCTAGTGCCCAGTATTATTTTTATTCCAAAGCATTTAAGGCACTTGGTAAATTAGGTAAAATTTCAAAAATGGTATGAAGGCGAGTCAACTCGATTAAAGACTGCACAACCGGACTGGTCACTAAAACTAATCGGCCTGATTTTATTTGCATATTCTTAAATGCTGATATGAGAACTGCGCAAGCACTTGAATCGATAAAGGTGACTTTTTCCAAGTCAATAATAAGCTTACCGCTTCCCTCCTTTATCATATCATTTAAACGATTCCGAACTTCTGGTGTATCAGCCATAATGAAGCGACCGGATAACTCTAGAACATCAATATCGTTGTGCTTTTGTTCATGTAAAATCATAATTATTTCCTGGTTATATATAAAAACACTTATGACAAAAAATATTTAATAAGTGCATGGCTGGTTTATTATCCAGCTTGTTAAAAGTGTTTGATTAGGGTCAAAGTATTTTTGGCTGATTTAACTGATATAGCTTCCAATCCATTGCCTTTGGGTAATGGGCTACAAACCCGTTCTCTTTCGACACACTCCACGACCTTATAATAGTATTCATCCACACAAGCATTAATAATCCACCATCCTCGCCCACTTTCTGCCTCAAATACAGGCAATGAACCTGCAGGCATTGTGATCATTGATATCCCAAAATCAATTATTTCAACATATAAACAATCCGTTGTTTGACTCCATTGCACAATAATATCATTGCCTGTCTGACTTTTATAAGCATGCAAAATAACATTGTTCAGCGCCTCAACTACCGCAAGTTGAATATTATGGGCACATATTTCACTATTAGTTGCATAAAGACAAAGAGCATAAATAGCCTCTCCAAGTGGGGAAACATTTTTAGGGTCGCTGACTATTTTTAAAGTGATGATATCAGTGGCACTTATATTTTCTGTCATCTTAAGTTACTCAAATATAATTGGCTTTCTCTATTAGTAAAATAGATTTTTTATTTTTCTTTAAACCAGGCTTTACTTGAAAACAATGATTTTACAGATTGCACTATATATCGTAAATCCTGTCGAAAATCGGAATGAGCAGCATAAAATGAATCGCTCATCAATTTTTCATCGTCAGTTGCGTTTACTGGTAGATTTAGTTGCGTTGGTCCCAATAGTCCGGCAGGTGCTCGATCTGCAAGCTTCTCCCAGTCTTCGGTTCGTTGAGATGCTGTTTCAAGACTAACCGGCA
Organism: uncultured Methylococcaceae bacterium; assembly: GCA_903859415.1. Classification (GTDB taxonomy): domain Bacteria; phylum Pseudomonadota; class Gammaproteobacteria; order Methylococcales; family Methylomonadaceae; genus Methylobacter_C. Next base: position 1,225 of record CAIOMN010000089.1, on the reverse strand, counting down.
AAGCGCCTACCAGATTAAGGTCTCCACTTACAACCGCCAGAATCCGTGGTAAATATCGAAGTACTGGCGAATCTACATTCCATTCCCCTACCGAAAACTCCGTACGTTCAGGTATACCAAAATCATTTAATTCTTTTTTGTTTCCTCGTAACCAATACCGATTATAAGGCCTGCCTGGTTTTTTCAACAAACTTAGACCTAAGGCTAATGGCCATAACGGCAGGCTTATTAATAGTATTGATACACCAGCAAAACGATTAAAAAAAACACCTAAACCATTATTGATAGTCGTAGTTTTAAGATCGGCGAGCAAAAACGTGTCACTAATTTTCATGATCGATCCATTATCTACGCGAATCAAGTCATTTCCTCTAACAATTGCATTGCGTATTTCAACCAACTCGCCAATATAAGTATGGGGCAATATAACGGATGATTCGATGGTGGCTCGACGATCAACAATAACGTTGTCACCAATGACAACCTGACCTAACAGTTCAACTGAAGAATGTAGATGGCAATTTGAACCAATCAAGGCGATACCCTGCTTTAAGTTTTGTGGGTATACCTCAGTATTACGTCCCTGAGTAAGTCCCAATGCACTTTGACGACCTGGAATCAATAATGTCATTTTTTCTCCTGACGCTGCATCCAGATTGGCTTGATGAAAATCCTTTAGCGAATCAAGTCTCGCCACAACACCGGCAACATCGACGCTAGCCAGTGTTGAAACTTGCTGTTTTGACTCAGCCCATTTTAAACTATCAAAATCAGCATTTAACGGATCATAGCAGAGAGTCATATATGCATTTTCACCACCGTACAATGCTTGCACGCTTGCTGACTTTATTTCTTCTGCCTTTTGCAAGAAATCTTTAAGCTCTCCGCTGCGAATAATATCCCCTCGGAGCACTAAAAAAGGGGGTACCAAAGTTTCTTGAATTCGCGCTAACTCTTCCTGTATAGAAAATCCCTCACCACGACTTACGCTATACGTTAAAGTCATCCCCCAGCGTTCACCATTACAAAATGCCGCTTTAACCTGCTCAACATAGGGAGACAAAACCACATGAGCTTCACGAATACCAACGCCAACCAACGAGTCCAGTGTATGCTCCAAGACCATTTTTCCGGCTAATGGTAATAAAGCTATGCTACATTCATCGGTTAATGGTAAAAGTTCTTGTCCTTTTCGATCCGCGAATATTATTACATCCATCAGTAG
>CAIOMN010000088.1 GCA_903859415.1 uncultured Methylococcaceae bacterium | reverse complement strand
CAACATGCCACCACCAATATGGCGCGTGAGCATTTAATTTCTGATAAAGAAACTCTGCGCAATAACCCCCCTGATATTTTATTAACCAACTATAAAATGTTGGACTTTTTAATGATTCGCGCCAAAGATCATACTTTATGGGCGGGGAATACTGAAACTACCCTAAAGTTTTTGGTAGTCGATGAGTTACATACCTTTGATGGTGCCCAAGGCACTGATTTAGCCTGTTTAATTCGAAGATTAAAAGCCCGTTTAGAAACCCCTAAACAGCATTTGGTCTGTGTCGGTACCTCTGCAACTTTGGGTGGTAAGGATGCAGGACAAAACCTAATCACTTATGCGACGTCGGTGTTTGATGAGTCGTTTGATGAACATGCGGTTATTACCGAATATCGACAATCTTTAGGTGATTATTTGGCACCTGAACCGGTTGAACAGGTCAGTTATCCGTCAATCACGCAATTACAAACGCTTAAAGCTGATAATTATCCTGACTTAGAATCCTATGTTTTTGCACAGGCACAACTGTGGTTTGAGTCATTAACGGGACTAGAGGATGCCAACTTATGGCGCGTGGATTTAGCTCAGCATTTAAAGCGGCATTATTTGTTTCAAAATTTGCTGCGTCTACTGAAAGGGCAGGTCACGGATTGGACGGATTTATTAGCGGGATTTAAAAAGTGTTTGGGTTCTCAGCCTGAGTTAACGGATGAGTGGGTTGAGCAGTTATTAATCAGTTTGGTGTCTTTGATTTCGGTAGCGAGAGAAAATCAGGCTGGTTATTTGGCGCCGTTATTAGATGTGCGGATGCAATTATGGCTTAGGGAACTGAGTCGGTTATTGGTTTTATTACCGGCTATTGAACAGCAACCGACATTATTATTTGCCGATGATGGTTTAGTGCCTAAAGATCGTGTTGCCTTACCGGCGATTCATTGTCGTGATTGTGGGGCTATGGGGTTTGTGGCGCATAAAGAAACGGATCAGTCAAAAATAGATACTGATTTACTTCAGATTTATAACAGTTATTTTGCGCATTCAGCCAAGTCGATTTTGTTGTTTCCTATGGATAAGGTTGAGACGCCTTGGAACTTTGCGAGTAGTTTAGACAGAAATTTATGTACAGGCTGTGGGTATTTAAATAGTCGTTCGCAACACAGTTGCCAGAATTGTGGTGAAGACAGTTTGGTGTGGGTGCATGTTGCCAATAATTCTAAAACTGAAATCAATAAACAGACCGGAGAATCAAAACATAAAAGCGATAACGATTGTCCTTTTTGTCAAAGTAAAGACAGTTTATTAATTGTGGGTGCGCGTTCTACCAGCTTGTCTTCTGTCATGGTGGGGCAGTTAAGCACCTCTCGCTTTAATCGGGATAAACAATTAATCGCCTTTTCTGATGGCGTTCAAGATACCGCACATCGTGCCGGTTTTATTGCCGCTAGAACCCGGTCTTATGGTTTTCGGGTGGCTTTAAGAAAGGTGCTGGATCAAGCTAAAGTGGACACTTCGTTAAGTGAAGTGATTCAGCAGTTTAATCAGTATTGGTTTGATGCCTTAGGTGAGGCGGCTTTTATAGGTACTTTTTTACCGCTTAACATGGAGTGGTTGCGGGATTATTCAGTGTTAAAAAACACCGATATTTTACCAGAAGGCTCTAATCTAGCGGCTTTGTTACAACGGCGCTTAGCCTTTGATATTTTAAGTGAGTTAGGCTTTAAGTCGCGCATTGGGCGTTCTTTAGAACGCAGTGGTGCGGTGGCCAGTTATTATTCTCAGGCAGAATTAGAACCGTGTTTAAACGGGCTATTAAGTGCCTTGCAGGAAAATATTGGCACCTTAAGAGATTTATCTTATGAGCGTTTACACCGCTTTGTTTTAGGTTTCTTGGCGCATTTACGTTTAATGGGTGGGATTTATTATCCAGACTTAGAGGGCTATATTCATAATAACGGTGATCCGAACGTATTTATTAATCAAATCGCTTTACCTAATTTTGCTTATAGTGCTCGTATTCCTACCTTTTTAGGCACGGTAAAAGGGAAGGGTTTAGAAACGATCTCTTCAGCCGCGAAATCGTCTAATAGTTGGTATCAAACCTGGTTAATTAAAGCCTTGTTAGCGGCTGATAATTTGCAACCGACCGGTGATTTAACGGCGGATATTTACAGTCTTGTACTGACGCATTTAGTTAAGGCACAAATCTTAGTGGATAGAGCTACTAAAACTCAAGATACCGTTTGGGGCATTAATCCAGAGTGTTTATTACTCAGCACACAGGTGGCAAGTGTCTGTTGTGATAAATGTAAGCACACTTATAGTGTGGCTGAGCGTGAATTAGAGAGTTGGCTGTCTTCAAAGTGCTTACAAAAAAATTGTTTTGGACATTATCAGTTACATAAGGCAGTCACTGACGCTTTAGATTTTTATGGGCGCTTATATCGGGATGGTGACGTTAATCGAGTGGTGGCGGCAGAACACACTGGCTTATTAACCCGTGATGAGCGGGCTCATGTTGAAGCCTCTTTTAAAAAGACGGCTGAAAATCGGTATCCTTGGGATATCAATTTGTTGTCTGCAACACCGACTTTAGAGATGGGGGTGGATATTGGCGATTTGTCGTCTGTTTTGTTGTGTTCGGTTCCACCGGCGCAAGCTAATTATCTGCAACGTATTGGTCGAGCCGGTCGACGTGATGGCAATGCCTTAAATATAACCTTGGCCAACGCCAATGCCCATGATCTGTATTTTTACAGTGATCCTATCGAAATGATGGCGGGTGATGTTGAAGCACCCGGGGTGTTTCTGGATGCGTCTGCGGTTTTAGAGCGCCAATACACGGCTTTTTGTTTGGATCAGTGGGTTAAGAAATATGCCGAACGTGCGGTTATCCCGCATAAGTTAAAAGATGTATTAAACACGATTTCTAAAAAGGAAATAAATGTTAATTTGTTTCCGTATTCATTCTTAACGGAAGTTGAACTTCATAGAGATGATTTATTAGCGCAGTTTTTAGAGCTATTTAATTCGGGGTTGGGTGCAGGTTTAAGTACTTTCTCTGTGGAGTGGATAAAGCGTTTTGCCGAAGGTGATTTTAAAACTCAGGGCAGTTTAAGTTTTCGGATTCAAGAAATATTGATGCAACAAGCCTTAGAAGTTGAGTCAATGACTAAGGAAGCCAAACGGGTTAATACGGTCTTAAAAACTAAGAAGACTATCGAAACTAAATCTCAACAAGATGAAAAGGAAATTGAAGATTTAGAGATTGAGTTAACCGCCTTACAAGCCTTAGTGAGCAGTCTTAAAAATCAGGATACCTTACAGTTTTTGACCGATGAAGGTTTGATTCCTAATTATGCTTTTCCTGAGCAGGGCGTTATTTTACATTCGGTGATCTATCGCTCCAAAAAGGATAATGACAGTGCGGTAAAAGCGGCAGGCGTTGATAAAGAATCAGAACGTTGGACGTATAAATATGAGCGTCCTGCTGCTTCGGCATTATCTGAATTAGCGCCCTCCAGTGTATTTTATGCCGGTGGTCGGCGTGTACAGGTTAATCGGGTTGATTTAAGGGTTTCTCAACAAGAGAGTTGGCGGTTTTGTCCGGCCTGTCATCATTCTGAATGTATTGATACCGGAGATAATTATCAAACATGTCCGCGTTGTGGTGATGCAATGTGGGTGAACGTGTCTCAAAAACAAACTATGTTGCGCTTAAAACAAGTGTATGCCACGACTCCAGATCGAAATAGCCGAATATCGGATGATAAAGATGATAGGGATAGCCAGTTCTTTACCAGACAATTATTAATAGATTTTGAAAATACCGCGATAACAGCGGCCTATAAAGTCGATAAAGCAGATTGGCCGTTTGGATTTGAGTTTATTTCTAAGGCGGATTTTAGGGAGATTAATACCGGACACAGTGACGAGAATTCTTCTGAAATTACCATTGCAGGTAAAGAATCAAAGCGTACCGGTTTTAAGTTGTGCCAGAACTGTGGCACGGTGCAACCCAATGCAACCCAGTCTAAAGAGCAAGTGCATACGATTAGTTGTACGGCTAAAAACAAAGACAATGAAAATAATATCATCAGTGGCTTGTTTTTATATCGGGAGTTTCAGTCAGAAGCTATTCGTATCTTATTACCTATTACCTCTGGTATGGATGCTGACAGTGCTGAGTTGTCTTTTATTGCGGCTTTACAACTGGGCTTAAAGAAAAAGTTTGGTGGCAGTATTGATCATTTGCGTGTGGCTCAGAATGTGGAACCTGATCCAGAAGATAGCGAACTCAGTAAACGGTATTTGGTGATTTATGATTCAGTACCGGGTGGTACGGGGTATTTAAAACAATTAACCAGTCATCAAGATGATCTAATACAAGTGTTAACCGATTATGCTATGCCGGTTTTAGAGCAGTGTCGTTGTGTACAAAAAGAACAGGCCGATGGTTGTTATCGTTGTCTTTATGTTTATAAAAACAGCCGTAATATTTCGAGTATTTCTCGTAAGAAAGCCCGTGACTTTATTCAGACCCTTAAAGAAAATGCCGACAAAATGGTGCCGGTGGCCGGGTTACGTGAGGTTAAGTTATCGCCGTTAGTCGAAAGTGAGTTAGAAGCTCGGTTTCTTGAGGCCTTACGTAAAATCGGCAAGGCACTTAAAATGGAGAATAAGATATCTGATTTCGAGTGGCGTGCTGAGTTTTATGCCGGAGAAGCGGGCTGGTATTTACGTTTAGGAAAGCAACGGTATTTTATTCGTCGCCAAGTTGAATTGGGTGCTGAACAGCAGGTAGCGATTCAATCCAGAGCTGATTTTGTGATGGTGCCTTTAGGTAATCCTGAGTTGAAACCGATTGTCATTTTTACGGATGGTTTTAAGTATCATAAGGATCGAGTGGCTTTAGATACCGCGCAAAGAATGGCGATTGTCGCGTCTAATCAGTATTGGGTGTGGTCGTTAACGTATGAAGATGTGCAAAATGTGCTGGATGACCAAGTGGCCTTGCCGATTGATTTGTTGTTGGGAATGCCTAATATAAATTTGAGAAAGTTAGCTGAGCATTTTTCCTGTGTTGATTTGTTGGGCTTACAGGATCAATCCAGTTTTTCTTGGTTAATGGCTTTATTGCTTCAAGGGTGTGAATCGGTTTGGCAACGCTATTCGGCGTTGTTAGGGTTTATTTGGTTTAATCAAATGACGGCTGCTTTTGATCTTACTTTGGGTCAAGCTTTACCTGAATATGCACAGTTAAAACTAGATTGTATCCTTGACTCAGCAATAACTAAGACTGATCGATTGGGGATTTTATGGGGTGATAGTTATCAACGTCTTAAGTTATCAGTTCGTCTTGATAAAGTCGCTTTTAATCAGAAAGACTTTACCCAGTTAAGTTCAAACCTGGTATTTGATGATAGTGCTGATTTAATTGATTTTGAAGGTGATCTTAAGCAATGGCAAAGTTTTTTAAGATTGATTAATGTCATACAGTTTCAGCCGTATAGCGGTTTTTATACTCAAAAAGGCATCGAGAGCCTTGCCTATGATCAGTTAATAGTCAGAACGACTTCCACGACCACGGGTTCTATGGATACGATTATTGAGTCGGCTTGGGAGTTACTCTTAGCCGATGCAGTAGGTGCAGAGATCGAGTTTATTAAGCAATTGATTCCTTTAAATCTTCCGGTACCGAAATGCGGTTTTGAATGGTTAGATGAATCGGGTGAAATTATCGCCGAGGCCTTTTTAGCGTGGCAAGATGATAAAGTAGCTATTGTTTATGAGGGATATGAGTCGGATACTGTGACCTTTACCGAAAAAGGTTGGCAAGTTTTTATAAATACTGAGCTGGATAAGGATATGCAACCCTTATTAAATGCGTTTGCTTCGAACTAGGAATTTTTATGCAACCCAAAGTCGCTATATCGTCTGACTTTTTTAACAGTGTTTTAAAGTTACCGCGTGCTCAACAGGATAAGGCGGTTAAGTTAATGGAGACCTTTAGGCAAAACCCTAAATCCCCAGGCATTAACTACGAAACCATTCAAGTAGCACGAGATAAAAATCTTCGCTCAATTCGTATTGATCAGGCGTATCGAGCCATTGTGTTAGCCCCCGAAAAAGGCGATGTGTATATTCTATTATGGGCAGATTTACATGATGATGCTTATCAATGGGCGAGTGATAGGATATTTAAAGTCAATCCTGAAAATGGTGTCTTGCAAATATTAGATACGCAATATGTCGATGAGGCTCAGAAATTACAGCAATCAGTGGTTGCTCAGGTGGGCTTATATGCGTCTATAAGGGATCGTTATTTGGTGCGTTTAGGGGTGCCAGAAGATTTGTTACCGTTGGTTCGGCAAGTCATTAGTCCTTTAGATTTAGATGACTTAAAAGTTAAATTACCTGATGAAGCGTATGAGGCCTTAGCGCTGTTAGCCGATGGCATTAGTTTAGAAGAAGTCATGTCTGTTTATGATGTGAGCTTACACGATGCGCCTACCCCGATTGATACCAATGATTTTGCCAGTGCTTTGGATACCCCAGATTCTAAACGACGGTTCTTATTGGCGTCTGATGATGAAGCATTACAAGCAATGCTGGATGCGCCTTTAGAGAAATGGCGGGTCTTTTTACATCCCTTGCAACGGAAGTTAATTTTCAGGGATTGGAATGGCCCTGTGCGCGTTTTAGGTGGCGCAGGGACGGGTAAAACAGTGGTTGCGATGCATCGTGCGAAGTGGTCAGCGGAACAAGTACATGAGTCGCGAGAGACTAAAGTTTTATTGACCACCTTTACTAAAAACTTGGCGTTGGATATAGAGCAAAATTTAAAACATATCTGTGCGCCAGAAGTGTTGCGTAAAATTGAAGTGATTAACCTAGATGCGTTGGTTAAACGTTTTATGGAGAAACACGGTTATAAAATTAATTATACGTTTTGGAATGAAAAGAAAACTGAAGAACTTTGGGACAATGCCTTAACTCTAAAACCCAGTGAAGGGGATTTATCGGAGTCTTTTTTTCGTGAAGAATGGAATAAGGTCATTCAACCGCAAAATATCAATAGCTTAGAAAGTTATTTGCAGGCCAGACGAGTCGGGCGTGGTGTGCAGTTAAGTCGATCTATGCGTAAAGCCGTTTGGGATGTCTTTGAAAATTATCGGGTCGCCTTAAATGATGCAGGCTTAAAAGAGGCAGAGGATGTGTATAGGGATGCATTGACTTTAATAGAAAATGATCAACTCCAAGCACCTTATACGCATATCTTGGTGGATGAGGCTCAAGATTTTGGGATGAATGCGTTTCGGTTACTGCGTCGTTTAGTGGCTGAAGATAAAAACGATTTGTTTATTGTAGGTGATGCGCATCAGCGTATTTATGGCAGTAAAGTGGTGTTGGGTCAATGTGGGATTAAAATTACCGGTCGTAGTCATAAGCTACGTATCAATTATCGCACCACTGAACAGATTAGACAGTCTGCCGTGTCTTTATTAAAGGGTATTGCTTTTGATGATTTAGATGACAAGCAAGATGATCAATCGGGATATCGCTCGCTGATGACGGGTGCAGAACCGGTTATTCACTGTTTTGATAATGCGAAAGCTGAAACCGATTTTATTGTGGCTTCTTTGCAAGAACGCCCTGAGCAATCGTGGCTTAATGCCTGTATTACTGTCAGAAGATTAAAAGATATGGAGCGTTATAAAGCGGCTTTGACTGACGCTCATATTCCTTATTATCAGATTGAACAAAATACCGTGGATAATGCTAAGCACCCGGGGGTCAGAATCGCAACCATGCATCGTGTGAAAGGTTTAGAGTTTGATTATATGTATGTTGCCGGAGTAAATGAGGGTGTAGTGCCGTTAAATTATTTAGAGTCTGATGATGTAACGGTTATTAGGGAGCATGAGCAAAAAGAACGCTCTTTGCTTTATGTGGCTATTACACGGGCTAAACGGTTTTGTGCGATAACAGGTTTTGGTCAGTTTTCGGGGTTTATGGCGTAAAACAGCTTTAGCTTTTTAAATAAGCTATTTTTAACTGTTGGTATTGACTGGGAAGCCAAAATGGCAAATATTCTATTATTCAGGAAGAGTTTCTAAAACTCGGGTACGCCAATCAAGCACCGCTGTTCGTACATGCATTTTTTTAGCCAATTCAGGGTGTACCTGCCCTATAACTTCTGCGGTAAATTTAGACATAAAACGCGCCTTTAATTCAGCTCTTGCCCGATCTACCCCAACTTCCTCATAAGGTGCAGAGGCTAACAAAAGAAAACCGTCATCAGGGATGCGGCCAGAACGCATGTTATTTTCAATAATACCCGCTGCCTTGCGGACCGGGTCGGCAAGATCTGGACTATAAGGACCGATGATCAAGGCCAAATTGGGTATATGCATGAAGTCAAAGCCTCGACCTATACAGATAGCCCATTCACGATGTTCGATCTCCAAAGCACGTGGATTTTTGCGTATTTCGTTAATGTGATCAAGATTACCCAGAATAAGTGGAATCAGATCCATACGCATGCGTTCTGGCATGTCAGGTAAAAGTCTAGCTAAACGCAAACTCAGGGTATCCCGGTCGTTGTCATTCAGTTCAGCAACGTTAAGTGAGTTATTTTCGCAACCGTGCAGAATCAGTGCATCTTCATCGGTTTCAAATCCGCAAACCAAGGGGTAAACACTTGCGTGACCACGACCAAAGGTATGTTCCATTTGAGCTTGAATTTCCTCGGTGTGACTGCGTGCGGCATCGGTATCATAATGGAAACCCGCGCAGCCACGAGATGGGTCACCTTTAGAGAAATGATAGGTTACCAGTACAAGGATTTGGCGGCCTTGGCCGACCATGAGTTGTACGTGATGGGCAAGAACTTCACCCAGATGTGGCCATCCCAGATTAAACATGCCGCCCAGGTTACGAAAAGGAGCAATGATACCCGGAGGTGTGCGGGTGGCAATGGGTATGTTTATACGGCCATCCATGCATTTGAGTACGGCAATAGCGGTTGGGTGGTTAGCGAGATATCGTTGTCTTGCCAACCAGGCTTCGGGGCTTGTAAAAGTCGTAGCATGCTGGGCGGCGATTTCAAAAAGCCAGTCAATGCGTTCATAGATAGGGCGAGTATGCATTCTGAATAATAAAAGGGCTTGATAAATATTTATTAGTTTAGCATGGGGTCGGTTTTTTTATTGGCGACATATGAAATATAGAGCATCAATAGGCCAATTAACATAAACACAAATACTTTAAAATTAGTGTTCAAGCTACTTAGATCGATAATCAGAATCTTGAATAGGGTCTAGTTTTGCTTTTGCCAGATATCTCGTGCCGATGTTTCTTTCACCATTTCCTGAGAATGAAAATCGTAGTGTTGATATTCATGCGCGAATGGCTGTTTCAGGTACCCCTTGGTATCAAGGGATGCGTCAGGAGTGTTTTGATATAGTGCAAAATTGTGCGGCTAAAAGTAAGCTGGTTACTCAAGATCGAGTTTCTATAGATGTTTTTTTACATGAGCTTTTGGACGCCAAGATTTGTTTTAGTCCTTTTGGCTATGGTGAAGTCTGTTGGCGAGATTTTGAAGCAATATGTACAGGAAGTTTGTTGTTCAAACAGGACATGTCCCATGTAATTAGTAGTCCTGATATATTTATACCTTATGAAACGTACGTGCCTTTGGCTTGGGACTTAAGTGATTTTGATGAAAAAGTGGAATATTACCTTACAAATACAGCAGAGCGGATGCGAATAGCCCATAACGCTTTTGACCGCCTACATAATTATTTTATAAAGGATGAGTTTTTACAAGATATGCGCCCTTTTTTGGAAAGACTGGGCTTATAAGTTAACTATCTGAAACTGTTAGACTTGATGTTTGTCAAAGCTAAGATAGATCGCCTTGATTTACCAACTAAAATGCTCATTTACACCTTCTTTGGATAGGAAAGTATTACTGCTCCAATAGCAATAAAACAGGAAAATTATATACCAAAAGTAAAAAATATATTTAAACAACGATCTTTGGCAATGCCAAAAAAAAAGCCACCTCAAATGAGGTGGCTTATAAAGCTTAGTCTTGAAATTTTAAAAAACTATCTATCTTTTCTGTCAGAATCTTCATCTCTTGCAGATTTAAGGTAACCTTCAGGGAAGTTTAACTGAACGCGACCAATAGATCTGTAATCACCTAGATTTTGACTGGGTTGTGACGTATTGTAGCCAGCAAAAATCACAGAAACAGTTTTGCTGTCAGTGATAACTGCTTGAGGATCATAGACTCGACCACTGAAGAAGTTTGTAACATAACCAGGATAAGACGCTGCATTAAAGGGTGCCACTTGACCTGGAGTCAGACCATCAACACCGGATACATTAACTAATGGCGCATTGGCAGGGTAGACTTTCTTGGTTACTGGATCTGTAATATCTGCTGGGCAGTAAGTATTGAGTTCAACTGCTTTTGTCGGTCGCTACGGGTTCTAACCAGCGAGCCAGAACATCTGCTAATTCGGTTCGGCTAATAGGCTTACTGAGATGCCCATCCATTCCTGAAGCTAAACTGGTTTCACGCGCTTCCAGAGTTGCATGGGCGGTAAGAGCAATCACCGGTGTCCGAGTACTATTAGTCGATTGCTCCTTCTCCCGGAGTTTGGTTGTAGCTTCATAGCCGCCCATTATTGGCATCTGGCAATCCATTAGCACCAAATCATAGTTTTGCTGAGCCAATCGGTCTAGTGCTAATTGTCCATTCTCAACTAAATCAGGTTTTAAATTAAACCTGGCTAGCATTGCCAGTATAACTTTCCGGTTAACACTATTATCTTCAGCGACCAGCACCCGCTTGTTACTGTAATCAGACCACACTTCCTTATTGGATGTAGCCTCAGTTTCAGTATTGACTGGTGTCTCAGATAGTGGTTTAACGGGTTGTAATGCCTTAACGATGGCGTCAAAAAGCTGTGTTTGTCGCACCGGTTTTATCAGACATTGTGAAAAGCCTAATGCCTTATAATTTGCTTCTGATCCAATCCCCCCTGATGACAAAAGCAATCGAGGCGTCTTTGCAATGGTAGGGATTTCACAGATCATACGGGCTAGAGACAGACCATCCATAAACGGCATTTGCAAATCCGAAAGTAGGATATCAAAAGGCTTCGCGCCTTGTGAGGCGTCAATTAAGGTAACTAATGCAGCAGAAGCATGATCAACTGACGATACCGTCATCCCCCAACTTGATACATAGTGCTCCAGAATCATCCGGTTATTAGCATTATCGTCAACGACTAAAGCCCGCTTATCCTTAAGATTAATCAGTGCGGGCAAGAGTATCTCATCTTTTATAGGTTCTAGCGGCAGGCTAAACCAGAAGCAAGCACCTTTTCCAAGTTCACTGTCCACGCCTATCGTACCGTTCATCAGTTCGACAAGAATTTTACTGATCGATAAGCCAAGCCCTGTACCACCAAAGCGGCGTGATGTAGAACTATCGGCTTGAGTAAAGGTTTGAAACAAACGCGCCTGTGTTTCAGGACTTATCCCGATACCCGTGTCTTGTACTTTAAAAAATAGAGTTGCCTTGCCATCCGGGTCAGTTTCATAACTGACGGTTACTGAAACATCCCCCAGTTCTGTAAACTTAATGGCATTACTGATTAAATTTGTGAGCACTTGTCGAATACGGTTAGGGTCCCCCATCCAGTAATTCGGTAATTCAATCGGTACAAAACAATTTAATTCTAGCCCCTTGGCGAAAGCGGGGACGGCTAGTAAGCTGCACACCTCTTCAATAAGGGTAACAAGATTAAAATCGATGGTTTCTATTTCAACTCTGCCCGCTTCCAGTTTGGAGAAATCTAAAATATCGTTCAGGATCGCCAACAAAGCTTCAGTCGAAGTGTAAGCTGTTTCAACCAGTTCAGATTGGTCACTCGACATTTCGGAATCGCGGAGTATATCTAACATACCCAGTACACCATTCATGGGTGTACGGATTTCGTGACTCATATTGGCTAAAAACTCGTTTTTTACTAAAGCCGCTTGCAAAGCCAGGTCACGTGCCTGCTCAAGCTCCTTCTTGGTCTGTTCCTGGAGTATGGCCAGAGCCAACATGTCGCCTACCTGTTTTAGCATGGTCAAGCGAGACTCGTTTTTGACGGGGTATGGATCGGTAAAAAGAAATAGAACACCCAGCGTATTTCCACTGACGACAAGCGGAATGATGTAATGGCCATGCGCTTTCATGTTAGTGAATTGATGCTCATGACGGGGATCACAGAAACAGTCGTCAGATATCAGTATCTCACCTGATAAGGCTGCCCGACCGCATAAACAATCACCAAAATTAACACATTGTTCTTTTTCGATGAATTCGTCGCTAAAATTCCCTTGTAACGCAAAAAGATGCAATTTATGTTCATCTTCAGTTTTGAGAAATAAACCACCTTTCTGTTGTAACTGTAGAGACTGGATGTTAAAAAGAATGGACAATGTTGACAGGCAACGCTCTTTAAAAGGGGCGGGCTGATACAGTGTATTGGCAATAGCTAAACGGGCCTGAGTATCTTCTTGATCTCTCTGTTCAAGGGCTTCTCGATCGACCTGTGCCGTAATGTCATGGCGGATTGAAATGTATTGGTACGGTGCGTCCATTTCATCCAGCAAGGGCATAATGGTGCTATCCACCCAATATAACTGCCCACTTTTGCTTCGATTACAGAGCTGACCTTGCCAGATATGTCCTTGAGTAATCGTCTCCCATATACTGGCCATAAAGGCTTTGTTGTGATAGCCTGAACTAATTATGCGATGATCTTTGCCAAGCAATTCTTCGTTAGAATAACCTGAAAGTTTACAAAACTTTTCGTTTGCGTAAATAATACGCCCGTTTGCATCGGTAATACTCACCAATGCATGAGCATCCAGTCCAATCCGTAATTCAGCGTTTACCCGGATCTGTTCGGTGGTTATTTTTTGCTGCTGAGTAATTCTTTCAACCAGGGGCCGTAAAACCACAAACAAAAGTATTGGGGAACTTATCAGGACCAGGAGTGAAATTGAAATTACATCGCCTTGAAATTGGTTTAATACGGCTACTTTGTGTAATAAGAATATGATCAGTCCATCAACCAGGCCAATAAAAAAGCTGATACGAAGCAATGAGGCTAGAAAAAGTCGGTTCAATTGCTTTTCAGCTGGGGTTTGGTGCATACGGCTAACTACCTGTGTTGTCTATAATTTGTCTTAAAAGTCCTGGTCAAGTTACGTTAAGAACAAATAGTTCCTTAAATCACTGCCTCAAACCGAAATCAAAAATTCTTTGAGCGTTATGACTATACTATGCCCATAATGACCATTTACCCAAGATTAATACACTTGCTGCAATTAAGGCGTTAGCGACCCCATGGGCCAGTATGGCGTCACCGATTTTGCCTCTTCGATACACGGCTACAGCAAAAGCCATGCCGGCTAGAGTACCCGCAAGCCAACGACCATGCAATAATCCGAACAAGACTGAAGAAACAATAAATGACAGCCAGGTAAACTGCGTGGGGGAGACCTTTACAATCTCGTGGTCAATCAATTTGCGGAGCAAGTAACCACGAAACGCAAATTCTTCAACAATAGGTATGACGATAACGGAACCCAGTACCCGAAATACTACCCAAGTGATCATCCATACTTCCGGCAATTTTGCCAACTGATCAGTCAGGCTGGCCACTTTATCGTTATCGGTTTGGGTAGGCTCCAGTAGAATCCACATAACAAATACCAATACCCCAGTCATGACAGCCTGCCATGACCCACCCCAAGCCAGAGTTCGATAGATAGACCTGTAATACCCTATTACAACAGCGACAATCCCAATACGGATGGGATACAGCGTCTCAAAACCATGACTAAGCGCAGACGTTATCATCATTAAAGCCATCCAGGAACGCCAGGATGCAAAGGCTAATAGCCACGAAGTCAGGGTCAAACCACCTAAGGCAAACCAACCTACAAACCATTTTGCTTCAGTGGGAGTGGACGAATCAAAAGACGAGATAATGTGATGGCTCGAAGCCGGAAGAATTTTGCGTTAATCTCACATAAAACATTATCGAAGAACAGGCAGGGATTACAGGGATTTGATAATCTGACATAAAAGCTCGATGATATAAATTTTAACCATCATTTATAATGCCACATTAATTATGGCATAGGTATTTATTTTTAATTGACTTTAAAAAAATAAGCATATAGTTCTAATCGGAAATATACTTGGGTATGTGTAATAACCCAGCTTTCCAGCAGTAAAACAGCTTTTAAAGAAGGTGATATGATGAATTTAAAACAAAAATTTTTGATGGGCGCAACGATTATGTTACTTGCAACGGGTAATGTTTGGGCTCAAGCTTCGGCGACAGGCTGTGCAAACAGTGGTGGCATTGCTGCTGGTTGTACTTCAGCTCCAGAAATTGATGCTGCTTCAGGCGCCGCTGCAATTGCGTTGTTAACCGGTGTTATTCTGCTGATTAGAAAAGGCCGCAAATCTAAATCAGATGATACTAAATCAGAAGAATAATTGATTTAAATATTAAATTTTCTGGGTTGGATAGATCGGATTTTACCGATCTATCCAACTTCTATTTGATTTTTAGTAACACCACATATTCTTCCCTCAGCAAGCCCATCGACAGAAGTAATCTCGTATCAATCCTGTTAAGTTGGCTTTCAAGTTAGTCTGGATGCCCTGATTCACTATTAAGCCAGAGTAAAAATAGCTATGCCGATCACCCAATATCGATTTTAGTCGCTATAGAGTGTAGGTCATATAGATGCTGTGCACAATGCTTTAAAAACTACAATTCATGCTAAACTTTCGGTTGTTATATATAAATAAGCAGCGAAAGAACTATGCCTGAGTTACCTGAAGTTGAAACCACCTGTCGAGGCATTGCGCCGCATATTGTCGGTCGCGTGTTTAAACAGGTTATTGTTCGTCAACCTAAGTTACGTTGGCCGGTTCCTGAAACCCTGGCAGAAAGTTTAATCGGGCAGCGTATTGACGCGGTGACGCGTAGGGCCAAGTATCTTTTGTTAAAGACTGCGAACGGTACGTTGATAATTCATTTGGGAATGTCCGGTAGTCTAAGGATTATGACGGCTGAGCAAGAGCCCAAGAAACACGACCATATTGATTTTATATTTAACGACACTATTGTGTTACGTTTTAATGATCAACGTCGCTTTGGTTCGGTACTTTGGACTACTGAACCTATTGGCGAGCATTCACTGCTTAAAGACTTAGGGCCAGAGCCTTTATTGGATGACTTTAATGGTGAGTTACTGTATCAGCTTTCCAGAAATCGAAAGGTGCCGGTTAAGACGTTTATTATGGATAGTCATATTGTGGTGGGAGTAGGGAATATCTATGCCAATGAAGCGCTCTTTATGGCGGGTATTTTACCGACCCGGCAAGCAGGCGCTATTTCATTAGCGCGTTATCAAAAACTGGCTGAGTGCATTAAGTTAATTTTACAACACGCGATTCAACAAGGCGGGACAACCTTACGCGATTTTGTGAATGAAGCAGGAAAGCCGGGTTATTTTAAACAACAATTGAAAGTGTATGGTCGTAAAGACCTACCTTGTGTTGACTGTCAACAGGTGTTGATTGAAGTCAGATTGGCTGACCGTTCAACCGTGTTTTGTAAAACCTGTCAGCGTTAATTATTTATTGATCAATATCTTTTTTGCCAAATTTATTTTTGCGGCTAAATAATCTGAACCGCCTCGATCGGGATGAATCTTTTGCATCAGCTTTCGATGTGCGGCAATTATCTCTTCCTCTGAAGCTCCGGGTTTAAGTCCTAATACCTCATAGGCTTCTTCAACGGACATTTTGCCTTTTGCACTGGCCTCGTTTTGTCGTTGTGAGCTGGATTGCTGGGCGCCAGTATACTGCTGCCATAGTTTTTGAATCGAAGGTGCATAGTTGAGCAATAACGGGATTGACCGTAAGATAAACGCAATTGCCAAACCGACCAATGCAAAGATGCCATTGAGTTTGCCGGTGACGGCTAAAAAAACAAACACAACGCCAATCAACCAGATTAATGCTGTACGGCAGTATTTTGCCAGGACAGACGGTGAGGCTTTAAGAAATGAACGTAAACCAAAATATACAATGACGCCTAATAGGATAATAAGATAAATTCGAATCAAAGTTTTCTCCTCTGTTAATGATCCTCGGTTAATAATACCTTAGAATAAGCCATCCTACGATAACCGTCTTCTTATTTGATAACTATGCAACATGCTCATGTGCCTTTATTAGGTTTTGCCGCCGCTAGCGGAACGGGTAAAACCACCTTGATTGAACAACTTATTCCGATTTTGAAACAGCAGGGGATACGAGTGGGGTTAATTAAGCACAGTCATCATAATTTCCAGATTGATCAGCCGGGAAAAGATAGTTTTCGCTTACGCGCTGCAGGCGCTTCACCGGTTATGTTAGTCTCAACGCATCGTCGGGCAATCATCACTGAAATAGTGCCTACTCAAGAACCTAATCTGGATGAGGAGTTAAAGCTATTTGATCAAAGTCAGCTTGATCTGGTTTTAGTGGAAGGCTTTAAAGCCGAGCGATTTCCAAAAATTGAATTACACCGACCTTCACTTAAGCAACCGTTACTTTATCCAACTGATCCCGATATCATAGCAATCGCCAGTGATGAGTTATTGGAGTTACCTGAACATTTACCAAATTTAGACATCAATCAGCCAGAGATGATTGTCGATTTTATTTTAAAAAGATTTATGGAGAAATTATGATTGATGTCTGTAGCCAGGAGCGTAAACCATTGCTCTCGATTGACGAGGCGCTGGAAAGAATTAGAGCGACTATTCGGCCTATTGTCGAAACAGAAGCCGTCGCTTTACAAAATGCCTTAGGACGAG
The DNA here is from genome assembly GCA_903859415.1 of uncultured Methylococcaceae bacterium. GTDB lineage: Bacteria > Pseudomonadota > Gammaproteobacteria > Methylococcales > Methylomonadaceae > Methylobacter_C. The sequence goes on along the minus strand of CAIOMN010000088.1, from coordinate 47,708 downwards.
TTTTAGCAGAACCGGCTTATTCAACAATCAATAGCCCACCGGATAGAAATGCGGCTATGGATGGGTATGCATTTTTTAGTGCCGATGTTAAGCCGGGGCAATCTTTTAGTTTAGAGTGTATCGGTACATCTTGGGCCGGTCGTCCTTATACGGGACAATTAAAAGCAGGGCAGTGTATTCGCATTTTCACCGGAGCGGTACTGCCGCCTGAACTGGATTCAGTCATGATGCAGGAGCAGGTAACGGTTGATGATTTAAGGATTCATTTTCCTGAGCAGACCACGGTTAAGCAGCATGTCAGAGAAGTGGGTGAAGATATAAAACAGGGTGGTTTATTGTTTGATCCTCCAAAAAAACTAACTGCTATTGACTTGGGCTTTCTGGCTTCAGCCGGTGTTACTGAAGTCACGGTTAAACGATCCGTCAGAGTGGCTATTTTTTCAACGGGGGATGAGCTGGTTGAGTTAGGTAAGCCACTAGCTTCAGGACAGATATATGACAGTAATCGTCATCTGTTAAAGGGCTTATTATCTGATCCAGCGTATTCAGTCACTGATTTTGGAGTGATTGCAGATGACCCGAGTTTGTTGGAAGCGAGTTTTATTGAAGCAGCAAAAAGTCATGATGTGATCATAACTACGGGTGGCGCATCAGTGGGTGAGGCGGATTATATTAATGAAATATTGTCACGTTGTGGTGAGGTCAATTTCTGGAAGTTAGCAATAAAACCCGGGAAGCCTTTGGCTTTCGGAAAAATAGGGGGGTGCTATTTTTTTGGTTTACCCGGTAATCCCGTTGCCGTTGTTGTGACCTATCACTATTTTGTTAAGCCCGCACTTAAGCAAGTTTCCAGTGTACTAGCGTCAAAGCCCTTATTTTTAACCGCGACCTGTACATCACTATTAAAGAAATCTAAAGGGCGTCAGGAGTATCAACGAGGGATTCTGACTCAAGATAGTCAGGGTGAGTTTTTTGTGGCCTCTGCGGGGCGGCAGGGTTCAAATATATTAAAATCAATGAGTCAGGCTAATTGTTATATTGTGTTGCCGGTTGATTGCCAAGGAGTGCAGGTAGGCGATAAAGTCAGGGTAGAGCTGATGCAGAGTGTTGATTTATCTTAAAGGTAAGTTGTTTTGTCGTAGTATATAGTTAGCTGTATATAAAGCATCCTTTATGGAGTCTATAATATATTGAGTGGGGTAGAGTGAATTAACGCCCTGACACTAAAGCAAAATCTATTGATTACCTGCTTCTATAATCTGTCCAAAGCTGATACCGGCATCATTGCCTGGAATCCGTTCGGGTAGTAACACCTTATAACCCTCTGTTTCAAGTAAGGCGATAATCTGTTCGGTTAACAGACGATTCTGAAAGACACCCCCTGTTAAGCCAATCGCAACAAAATGATGTTCCTTTTGGATTTGTCTGGCTTGGGTGAGTAAAGCCAATGCCAGACTTGCATGAAAGCACTGGCCTCGTGTTGAAGGGGCTAAATCAGTGTTTGTTAGCATGGGTAATAAAGGTGCCCAATCACTTAACCATAAGCCATTGTTGTCTCGGCTTAGAGGTAAATCAATCGAAGGGAATATGCTGATATGACCGGATATATTGCTTGCTGCTTCTAACCACATCGGCGCGTGTCCTTCAAAATCAGCGTGTTGAACGATTCCTGTAAGTGCAGCGGCAGCATCAAATAATCGACCAACAGAGCTAGTTTGTGGACTGTTGATTTGACGCTGCCAAGCCTGTTTAAGTAAGAAAGTATCAACGGGGCAGTCAGGCCAATCCTGATTTTGTTCCCAGAGCAATGCCAAAGCACTACGCCAGGGTTCTCGACTGGCTTTATCACCACCCGGTAACCGAAAGGGTTTAAAAGAACTAACCCGGTGCCAATGTCCTGGTTGACCTAAGAGTCCTTCGCCGCCCCAGAGGGTACCATCTTCACCATAACCCGTGCCATCCCAGGTAAAAACAAGCAGTGGCTCAGTGCTGGTGTGTTCAGCTGCTAAGGCGGAAGCGTGAGCATGATGATGAAATACTTTATGGACTATCAGTCCTGATTGTTCTGCCCAGCGCGTGGCGCTGTAATCAGGATGGGCATCACAAACACAGTGTTTTATGTTGATACCGTAAAGTTGGCTAAGATCAGTAATCGTTTGTTCAAAGACCTGTTGGCTTCGTAGAGAACCTAAATCACCAATATGGGGAGACATAACTAATCGGTTATCCCAAGCTAAAGCAATCGTGTTTTTCATTTGTCCGCCCACTGCGAGGAGTGGACTTTTTAAGCAAAAGGGCAGGTCTATTTCAAGAGGGGCAACGCCGCGTCCGATTCTGAGAGCTTGTGCTTTGTGGGCAATAATTTTGTAAACACTGTCATCAGCGGGTCTTAGAATAGGCCGGTTATGATGTAAAAAAGCATCTGCAATAGTGGCTAAACGTGCTTCAACTGGGTGGGCATCAGTTAATATAGGTTCGCCACTGATATTGGCTGAAGTCGCAATCAACGGGGCTGCATAGTCCTCAAGGATCAAGTGATGTAACGGACTATAGGGCAGCATGAGTCCATACTCTTGCATATTAGGCGCTATGGTTTCTGCCAGTGGGGTGTTGAGTAATTTTTTAACCAGAACAATAGGACGCATTGTGTCAATCAGAAGAGCTTGTTCCTCTGGTGTGGCATTCGCATACAATCTTACTTGATCTAAACCATCGATACCTTGCCAGGGTAACATGACTGCTAAGGGTTTAACGTGCCGTTGCTTACGTAAGCGTAGTTTTGAAATGGCTTCTTCTGACGTTGCCGAACACAACAAATGATAGCCTCCAATGCCTTTCACAGCGACAATTAAGCCCGCACGCAGTGCGGCAACCGTGGCTTTAATGGCGGCGTTATTATCATTAATATCATTCTGTTCGGGTTGTCTAAACGTAAGTATAGGGCCGCAAGCCGGGCAGGCTAAGGGTTGGGCATGGAAGCGCCGATCTATCGGATTTTCATAGTCTGCAAGGCATTCAGGACATAAAGGAAAGTCAGCCATGCTGGTGTTCGGGCGATCATAGGGAAGTCGGTTGATTAAGGTATAGCGGGGGCCACATTGGGTGCAATTGATAAAAGGGTAATGGTATCGACGTTCCCGTTTATCATGCATTTCTGCTAGGCAATCAGCACATATAAAATAATCAGGCGGGATATGTGCCTGGTTTAATTCACCGCTTAAACTCTGCCGTATGGTAAAACTGTCAATCTCAATGGGGATGACTGTGTGTGAGTTAAGCTGCTGTGGTCTCGCTAGCGGTGGCGCTTCGCTTATGAGGTCGTGTTCAAATTGATCCAGTTCTTCATTGTTACCTTGTATCCATATTTCTACTTGACCGGATTGATTACGCACCCAGCCGGACAGGTTTAAATGATGAGCCAGTCGGCTGACAAAGGGCCTGAACCCAACCCCTTGCACACGCCCAGTGACAGTGAGTTGTCTGGCTTGAAGAGGTCGGTTAGTCAAGCGTGTTAATGCGCTGAGTGGCTGTTCTTAATACCCGAAGCCCACCAGATTCGACAAGCACCTTCATCTGAGACCATACAAGGCCCAACTGGATTTCTAGGTACACAGAGTTCACCGTATAAGCGACAATCGGTGGGTTTTATCTGTCCCAAGATAACTTTTGCGCAGTCACAACCGGGAGGCATCATACCCGCTTTTTTTCTGGCTTCATCGGCATAACTAGGAAAACGAAGTCGCGCATTGTGTGAGGAAAACTTTTCTTTAAGTTCAAAACCTGATTGTGGAATGATACCTATCCCTCGCCACGGCGCATCAATAATATCAAATGCTGCATTCAATAGTTGTTTTGCTCTTTTATTGCCGCTAGGGGTGACGACTTGGGTATAACAATTATCAAGAAACTGATGGTGTTCTAAACCTTGTCGGAGCACTGAGTAAATAGCCGCCAATAAACTAGTGCTGTTAAAACCGGCAACTGCGGTGGGCATCCTATATTGACCGACAACGAAGCGCCATTCTTCTGTTCCCATAATGGTAGCGACATGGCCGGGTGCAATGAGTGCGTCGAAGGTGGGTGTATCCGAACTTAATAACAAAGCGACCGCTGGCCATGTTAAGCGACCACTCATCAATAACAGTAAATTTTTGGGAATGCCTTCTTCAAGCATTGCAGCAACGGGAGCGCAGGTAGTTTCAAAACCGGCGACAAAAAACACAATGGTTTTTTCTGGGTTGGCTCGGGCTATGATGACGGCTTCAGTAGGTGAGGCGATGGGCCTGATATCAGCGCCGGCCGCTTTGGCCTGTTCCAGAGTCCGTATGGCCTGCTTGGGCGCATTAACCGGAACCCGTAACATATCACCGAAAGCCAATACCACAACCTCTTCATTAAGACCGATCTGTATGGCTTGATAAATGTCCTCTTCAGGGCAGATACAGACCGGACAGCCAGGGCCAGGGATGAGTTCAATAGTCGAGGGAAGTGCTGTACGTAATCCCGCCATTGAGATAGAGCGTTCATGGCCGCCACACACATTCATGATGCGCACCGTTCCAGACAGCGGTAGTGCGCGGATTTTTTCGAGTAGTTGCTGTGATTCCATCAGTGTGACTTCAGTTTGTCGGTCACTGGATAAAGCTGACTATAATTAGCTTTATAATGCACTTTCTGCATCCTCTGCTAACATTTGGTCGAGTAACTCCCAGGTTGAGAGTGCCTCTTCCTCAGTTATTTTTTGAATGGCATAGCCGACATGGATTAACAGGTGGTCGCCTACATTGATTGTTTCATCATCCAATAAGAATAAGCTGACTTCTCTTTCTATACCGTGGCTAGCACAGTGTGCAGTGTGGCCCTCGATTTTTGTAATTTGCATGGGCACGGCTAGACACATTAGATTTTCTCCAGAATGATGGGTATGAAATACAGCTTATTGAAAAAAGTGATCTTCGTTATCCTCAACATCTAGGTCAATGGCTTCGCCGGGGATTCTTTTTTCTTCCATTATCCATTCGCCTAAATCAATTAATCGACAGCGCTCGCAACAAAAAGGCTTAAACTCATTTTCAGGTAGCCAGGCAACAGCACGTTTGCAAGTTGGACATTTGACTGTGACGATATTGATGGGAGACGACATTAGAAAAAGCAGCGTGTTACGGAAAAGGGAATGTCATTCACGCTTTGTCTTGCGCGTTTACTATCTTGGGTGGGTTCCATGAACCGTATATTGCAGCGGTGTTTTCCACCACTAATTTCTGCAAAGCAGCCTAAAGACTTATCCAATGTAACTTTGAGCAGTTGAAAGGGTTGGGCTTTATCCAGTGAAACCTGAAAAAAACCTGCCTCAGCTAATTCATGTTTGGGAGGGCGGCTGTTACGAATAAAGTTTAGTATAAATTCTAAAGCCGTATTGACCTCGATATAAGGTTGGCTCCAGTTTTGCAAGTCTTGTGCCCGAACAGATTCATCCTGATTAAGCCAATGATGATATTCAGGTAAATCAAAAGAGAACGCTCCCCCAGGAATTGAACTGCGTTGGGCGATGCTTTGCAATAGTTCATTTTCTTCTGTCTGCGAGCCTACTTTTCCATTGTAGGCATAAAGCTTATTCGAGATGTCTTCGAGTTGGTCCAGTATTTCATGCAACTTACCTGTATTGACGCCCTCGTGAGAGGCAATTTTTTTAAGTACAGAAGATTGATGATTGAGTTCTTTAAGAACTTCAGCTCTTAGGTCTGTACGTTTAAAAATGGCAATAATATCTAGCAGACAAGAGATGGCTGCACGTTTATCGATAACAGAATCAGCTTCTGAAAAATGAATGAACTGTTGGAATAGATTTTCGAGCCTTATGAAAGTACGGATTTTTTCATTGAGTGGAAATTCATAAGTAATAGTGTTAGTCACAGAAAAGTGTATCCTGGCAAATGCTTATTGAGATATAGAAATTGTGCAATGTTTTAACCTGTTCTGCAAGTCTATCATTACTTCCAGAGTTATCAATCAGATCATTAGCCTTTGAATTCCTGAAATCTCTAGAGATTTGGCTGTTAATAATTGATTGTATGCGTTTTGTAGTCATATCATCTCGTTTTAGTAAACGCTCAATTTGTTGTTCTTCCGGGCAGTCAACCACTAATATGCGGTCGACAAGCGAGGTCATATTAGATTCAAATAACAAGGGAATACTGATAATACAGTAGGGTGCTATTAAGCGTTTAATTTCAGTTTGTATTGTTTGATAAACCAAAGGGTGAATAATAGCTTCGAGCTTTTGTTTTTCTAAAGGATTGGAAAAAACCAGTTCACGTAGCTTTTTTCGATCCAGTGATCCTTCTGGTTGAAGAATATCACTGCCAAATGTTTGTTGAATTTTAGCCAGTGCCGGTTGGCCAACCGCAACCAGCTGATGAGCAATTATATCAGCATCAATGACCGGAGTGTTCAGTTGTTCAAATAAGGTTGATACAGTACTTTTGCCACTACCGATGCCACCCGTTAGACCAATTTTCAGCATACAACTACAAACCAAATGCACTAAAATAAAACTGGTTAAGGCTATGACCCCATAATAGGGCTAACCATCCAGCGGTTGCTAAGTAAGGACCAAAAGGTATCGGCTGGGCGTGATCACGATTAGCAAATATAATCATTGAGAATCCAAACAATGCGCCAACCAAAGAGGATAATAGCACAATGAGGGGTAAATATTCCCAGCCTAGCCAGGCACCTAATAGCGCTAGTAATTTAAAGTCGCCAAACCCCATGCCTTCCTTGCCTGTTATCAATTTAAAGACATGATAGACAATCCAGAGGCTTAAGTAGCCTGCAATAGCCCCAATGATACTCGCATCAGAATCAGCAAAGACAGTAAACAGGCTTAAGAATAAGCCCAGCCACAGTATGGGGAGCGTAATATTATCAGGTAATAACTGATGGTCAATATCAACAAAGCTTAAGGTTATCAGTGACCATGTCAATATTAACGCAAAAAAAGTGGTTGTTGTGGCACCAAAGTGCTGAGCCACAATGATAGACATGATTGCAGTTAATGCCTCTATAGCAGGATATCGTAACGAAATGGATGTTTTGCAGTTTGCACATTTGCCTTTCAGAAAAAGATAACTGAGGACGGGGATATTTTGATAAGGCTTAATAGCAGCGTTGCACTTTGGGCAGTGCGATAACGGCAAAGCCAGATTAAATGGTTCAGTTTTTTGTGCCGTATTGCTGGTATCTATCTCTAAGAATTCTTGACACTCGATTTTCCAGGTTCTTTGCATCATTAGAGGTAATCGATAAATAACCACATTTAGAAAGCTACCGACCATTAACCCAATGACACCTATTAATGGAATGAACAATGAGGGTGTGTTTAATAGGGTGTTAATTTGTTCCATGATTATTTTGATTGTCTAGGTCTGTATCAATTAATTTCACAAAAATGGGGCTTGCTAATATAAATATTCAAGTTTGTAACGCCCCGCAATTCATTCAGTTACAACCCAGAATATTTAGCGCCTCGACATAATCAGATGACTGAACAGCTATTTTGGTATTGATGTAATTTGCTATATCCCCCCCTTATCATCCCTTATATCTTTTCTAAGAGGTACATATATCTGAGGTTGAATATTGCTGCTAAAATTACCGGGTTAATTGTTAAAAAAATTTCAACAATAATAAATTGGATTGAAGTCTATGCTATTTGATAGCGACAATTCGTACTCGCCGATTAACTTCACTGCCTGGATTTTTTGCATCAAGTAAACCACTTTTACCTTTCCCGACAATTTGGACTCGGGCGGGATTGATATTGAACGACTCAACCAAAAAGCGTTTTACTGAATCTGCTCTCTGCTCTGAAAGACTTTTGTTGTATACATCACCGCCTACTGCATCGGTATGACCTTCGACGATAAAGCCTAAGTTTTTTAATTTTTCAGATGCTAACGCCTCACCGACAGGTTTTAATTGATCTTGAGCCTTTTGTGTCAGTTCTGCTGATTTAAAGTCAAAAAAGATTTCCATTGACAATGCGACTTCAGAATTTGCTTTCTGAAGTTCATGATTGATAGATTTTTTAAGTTTCTTTTTACCTGCTTCAGGTGATGATGAGAAAACACTCATATCAATTGATCGTGATTTTACCTGCGGTTGACCGTCCCCCTGAATAGCTGATCCTGGATCTAATGCGTCAATCACTTGACTTGCTGTTGGTGTTTCTTTACCAAAGTTAACTTCCCCAGCATTAACCATTTCAGTTAACACCATGAAGCCAAAAGAACAAAATAATAGTTGTAGTGTTTTCATAAAAATATCCTAAAAACAGTGTGATTGGTTAAGAATTGTTGCTTCGTTGCTAATGGTAACACTCAATGATACATAACCTACAAAACATGTAATAAAGTAATTGTGTTTTTATTTAAATGTGTTAAGTTATTTTATGTAATAAAAAAATGCTGGTTGGGAGGTTTTTTATTACTAGCAACATAATAAAAACTAGAAAAATCATAATTTATATTTAAAGTCTAGATAATGTCTTTAGTTCTTGGTGGTTTAAACTTATTAAATTAGAGCCGTCAGGTGCTCGGTTTTTCTAGATAGAGTAGAAGCGATCTACCAAAAGAATAGCACGGAAAAATACTTTAGGACTCAATGCATATTATCAATTTATAGTTCGAAATGATAAATATATTTGGGCCTTAGTCAACAATAATCAATTATAGAGGTTTGTCATGAATATCAAAATTATCCTTCTAGCTACTATTTCCTTGTTGGGCGGCTCATTTGCTTTCGCTGAATCAGTTCACCTTCCGCAAGCAATTGAGCATACCAATGCAGCAATCACTCACGGTGAAGCGGGTCATGCCCCTGTCCTGGTTGAACACGCATCGACTGCACTAACTCATGCCGAAGCTTCTGAGAAAGCTGAAGTAAATCAGCACACAGAAGAAGGCATTACGCATCTAAAAGCTGCCATTGATGTTGGAAAAAAAGGTGATGCTGCCGGTGGTGTTACTCATGCTAAAGCAGCGTTAAAGCATCTGGAATTAGCGAGTCAACCAAAGAAATAACTTAAGCGTTAGGATTTGTTCCTAAGTTTTGAATAGTAAATTTACTCAGGTGATTTTGTATTATTTGATGCAAAATCACCGTGTTTACTCAATGGTCGCCTTTATCATAGCTACTTTTCCCCTTCTAACGATCTGTCACTGAACTTAACCAATTGCTGCGCCCATCTTAAAGATAGGTAAATACATGGCAATAATTAATCCTCCAATAAGAACGCCTAAGATTACCATGATAATGGGCTCTAGTAAGCTACTTAAATTGTTGACCAGATTGTCTACTTCTTCTTCATAAAAGTCTGCGACTTTAGCCAGCATCATATCCATCGACCCCGATTCTTCACCGACAGCTATCATTTGTTGAACCATGTTTGGAAACAGGTTGGTTTGTTGCATGGCATATTGAAGTCTTTGACCGGTTGCGACTTGTTCTCGCATATTTAAAACAGCTTCTTTATAGATTATATTGCCGCAAGCACCTGCGACTGCTTGTAAAGCATCGACTAAAGGTACACCGGCTGCTGACATGGTAGAAAGTGTCCTTGAAAATCGGGCAACAGCCGATTTGTTTAGAATCAAACCAACGAGTGGTAATTGGAGTAAAAAATTATCCAGGAAATGATTGAAGGGTGGGGAGTGTTTTTTGAAATAGCAGAAGCAGAAAACGCCAATACTTATTATGCCGAGGATAAGCCACCAATCACTGGCTACCCATTTTGAAATACTAACAACGATTTGAGTAAAAAGGGGTAACTCGGCACCAAAGCTCTTGAACATATCTTCAAAGACAGGGACAACGAATAACAGTAGTATAGTGGTGACAATAAAAGCAACCACAATGACCGCGATGGGATAAGTCAGCGCTTTTTTGATTTTCTTTTTTAAAGACTCTGTTTTTTCTTTGTAAGTGGCTACCTTATCCAGAAGTGTTTCTAATATGCCGGCTTGTTCACCAGCGGCGATGAGGTTACAGAATAATTCGTCAAAATGTTGTGGATGGTTTTTCAATGCATTTGCTAGGCTATCCCCGTTTTCAAGGTTAGCTTTTATAGTGGATAGTAAGGTTTGCATGCCGGGATTCTCATGGCCGTTACTAATAATACCTACTGCTTGTACCAAGGGAATGCCAGCACTGATTAATGTTGCTAATTGCCTGGAAAATGTGGCAATCTCGCCTGAAGTGATGCTTCTCGTTCTTGGACTAAATAACGGCTTCGAGTGTTCTTTTATTGTAGTTACTCGATACCCTTGACGTCTTAATTCTGCTTTTGCAATGAGTGCACTTCTTGCAGTAATAACGCCGTTTAATTTTTTGCTATTCTGGTCTTCACCACTCCAGATAAAGTCGAGTTGTTTACTAGATGTCATTCCTATTCCTTAGTAACCCGATCGACTTCTTCCAAACTGGTAATGCCCAGGCGGATCTTATTTAAACCTGATGCTCGAAGATCATTGATGCCTTCAGCTTTGGCTAATGCTGCTATTTGTAAAGCATTTCCACCTTCCAGGATGAGTGTTCTCATGTTATTACTAAGTGTTAATACCTGAAAAATGCCGATACGACCTTTATAACCCGCCGTACAATGATCACAGCCAACAGACCCATAGAGTTTGAGATTACTTAATTCTTCTGCTTTAAAGCCGGCAGAGATAAGCACGTTATCTGGGTAGTGGACACTAGTTTTACACTGTTCGCATAAGCATCTGGCCAAACGCTGAGCTATAATAAGAATAATGGCAGAGACCAGGTTGAAGGGTTCAATTCCCATTTGCATGAGCCGGTTCAATGTCTGTGGGGCATCGTTGGTATGTAGGGTAGATAAAACTAAATGACCGGTTTGCGCTGCCTTGACTGCAATATCCGCTGTTTCCAGATCACGAATTTCACCGACCATTATGATGTCGGGATCTTGACGTAAAAACGCTCTTAAAGCATTAGCAAAGGTTAAGCCTGCCTTAACGTTCACATTAACCTGGTTGATACCTTCTACGGTGATTTCAACGGGGTCCTCTGCGGTGCAGATATTGCGCTCAACCTTATTGAGTAAGTTTAGCGCAGTATAGAGTGTGACGGTTTTACCGCTTCCCGTGGGGCCGGTAACCAAAATCATGCCGTAAGGTCGATTAATCGCATTGAGAAAAACAGCTTCTTGTTCAGGTTCAAATCCTAATTTTTCTATACCAATTTGTGCGCTGGTAGGGTCCAATAGGCGTAATACAATTTTTTCTCCAAATAGTGTGGGGCAGCTATTCACTCGAAAATCAAAATCATGAGACTTGGATAAGGCGATTTTTATACGACCATCTTGTGGAATACGGCGCTCGGCAATATCCATTTTGGCCATGACTTTTATTCTAGAAATGATTCTATTAGCTGTGTTAATAGGTGGGTTAGAGATTTGATGAAGCATTCCGTCGGATCTAAAGCGAATGCGGAAGTTATTTTCATAGGGCTCCATGTGTATATCTGACGCACCTTGCTTGATGGCATCCAGTAATATTTTGTTAACAAATCGAACGATGGGTGCATCATCAATATCGGTTTTGATTTTAGAATTAGAGGTAAGTCCTTGACGGCCTATAGGGCGGACCTGATTCTCTAAATTTTCTTCAATCAGTTCGGCCATTGAGGTGTCAGCGATTTCTAGAATAACTTCAATCGCTTTAGTGAGCTTATCTTCTTCAACCAGGATGGTTTCTGGATGCAGTTGGTTATGGAACTTTATTTCATCCAGGGCTTGCAGATTAGTTGGATCAGACATTGCAATAAAGAGCGTCTTTCCACGACAATAGAGCGGTATGGCTTTGTGTTTACGAATTAATTTTTCGCTAATTAAATGAATAGGCAGCGTCAGGAGATTTATTGAATCAAGATCTAAAAATGGAATGCCATATTCGATAGAAGCTGTTGAAGCGACTACTTTACAATTAATAAGTTTATTAGTTGCCAGATAACTTAGTAGTGACTGGTTTTTTCTTTCAGCATCCTGACAATAGCTGCTAGCTTGATTTTCAGTAAGATGTCCTTCAGCAATGAGATATTTAGTAAAACCGCTGTGTTGACAGCCTGTTTGCGCGGAAGGCGACATAAGCGGATCTTATTGGGTCATTAGCATTAATAAAAGATAACTCTAAAAGGACAGCACAGATGATAACGTTTAGGCACTCAAGGTTATCATCTGGCTAGGGTTAACGGTTAATTTACAGCGCTTGAATCTTGGCTTTTTGTTGCTCAAGGTTATTCAATATTGAACGTAGGTCAGCCAGTTTAGCTTTTTCTTTATCAATGACCTCAGAAGGTGCTTTATCAATAAAGGTTGGGTTGCTCAATTTTCCTTCAATTCGTGGCAAATCGTTGAAGATTTTTTGAATTTCTTTGTCCAATCGGGCAAGTTCAGCATCTTTATCAATTAGACCTGCCATTGGGATTAATATCTTCAACTCACCGACTAAAGCAATCGCTGATTCTGGAGTTGTATCAGCCGGATTTAACCAAGTGATGGATTCTAAACGGCCTAGCTTTTTTAAATACGAGGTGTTGTTTGTTAGAAAAGCTTGGTCACTGGTTGAGCCATTTTGTAATAATACGGGCAATGGTTTACCAGGAGCAATGTTCATTTCTCCGCGAATCCTACGCACACCCAAAATGAAGTTCATTACCAAATTAGTTTCTGCAATCGCATCATTGTCTATATGTGCTTCATCGCTAACAGGGTAGGCCTGCAACATAATTGTTTCAGCATTAATACCCGCCAACGGTGCAACCCGTTGCCATATTTCTTCGGTGATAAAAGGCATTATAGGATGTGCTAGCTTTAACACAGTTTCCAAAACAGTCAACAAAGTTTTGCGAGTACCGCGTTGTAAGTCTACATCTTCTGATTGCAATGAAATTTTAGCTAATTCTAAGTACCAGTCGCAGTATTCATTCCAGGTAAATTCATAAATAGCTTGTGCGGCTAAATCAAAACGATAGTTATCAATGGCAGTGCTGGTAGTCGCTATGACTTGATGAAGTCTGGAAATAATCCAGCGATCCACTTGGGTGTAAGAACATGGTGCGTCACTTAAGCCATTATCAAACTCTTCTGTATTCATCAGCACATAACGCGCTGCATTCCAGAGTTTATTACAGAAGTTGCGATAGCCTTCGGTACGCGCAAGATCAAAGCGAATATCACGACCGGTAGAGGCCAGAGACGCAAAAGTAAAGCGTAACGCATCGGTACCATAAGATTGAATGCCATCCGGGAAATGCTTGCGCGTATCCTGTTCAATTTTCTTGGCTAAATGGGGTTGCATCATGCCAGAGATGCGTTTAGCAACCAGAGCATCCAATTCTATACCGTCAATAATATCGATAGGGTCAAGGACGTTGCCTTTTGACTTGGACATTTTTTGACCTTCAGCATCACGTACCAAGCCATGAATATAGACTTCTTTAAAAGGCACTTCGCCTTGAAATTTAAGCCCCATCATAATCATCCGGGCGACCCAAAAGAAGATGATGTCAAAGCCTGTTACCAGTACACTGGTGGGATAATGTTTAGCTAACTCAGGTGTTTTTTCCGGCCAGCCTAAGGTCGAGAATGGCCATAAGGCAGAAGAAAACCAGGTGTCCAGGACATCTTCGTCTTGTTTGAGCGCATAGTCCGCAGGTAGGTTGTGTTTCTCACGAATAGCGGCTTCAGAGTTTCCTACATAAGTATTGCCTAATTCATCATACCAGGCAGGAATGCGGTGTCCCCACCAGATTTGACGGGAAATACACCAGTCCTGGATATTACGCATCCATTCAAAATAGGTGTTCTTCCAATTGTCTGGAACGAATTTGATGTCGCCATTTTCAACCGCTGCAATAGCTGGTTCAGCCAAGGGAGCTACTTTGACATACCATTGGTCAGTTAATAGGGGTTCGATGACGCTATTGGTACGATCACCACGGGGCACCATTAATTTATGATCAGCAATTTTTTCCAGTAAACCGGCAGCATCCAGATCAGCCACCATCTGTTTACGGGCTTCAAAACGATCAAGCCCAGAATATTTTGCCGGGATGAGATTGTCTTCATCATCAGTGTTGCTTCGAATCGCTGCATCAACGGTTAAAATATTAATCAAACCACCATGAGGTAAAGCTTGAATAACGGAGGTATGCCGATGACGAGTCCAGACTTCATAGTCATTAAAGTCATGAGCAGGTGTAATCTTAACGCAACCTGTTCCAAACTCGGGGTCTACATATTCATCAGCAATAATAGGAATTAACCGACCACTTAAGGGCAGGACGACAAACTCGCCGAGTAAATGTTTATATCGGTCATCATCGGGATGGATAGCCACCGCAGCATCACCCAATAGAGTTTCGGGTCGTGTTGTGGCAACAATTAAATGTCCTTGACCATTGGATAAGGGATAACGTAAATGCCACATAGAACCATTTTCTTCTTCTGATAAAACCTCCAGATCAGAAACAGCGGTGTGTAAAACAGGGTCCCAATTGACAAGACGTTTGCCTCTATAAATCAGACCTTCTTCATACAATTGGATAAAGACTTCCTGAACGGCATCCGACATGCCTTTGTCCATGGTAAAACGTTCTTTCTCCCAATCCAGAGACGAACCCATACGTCTTAACTGGCGAGTAATGGTGCCGCCCGATTCTTCTTTCCATTGCCAGACTTTTTCAAGAAAGGGTTCCCGTCCATAATCATGACGGGTTTTGCCTTCGGCGTTACACAGGCGTTCGACCACCATTTGGGTTGCAATTCCGGCATGGTCTGTACCCGGTTGCCATAACGTGCTGAAGCCTTTCATGCGGTGATAACGGGTCAGAGCGTCCATAATGGTATCCTGAAAAGCATGACCCATGTGTAGACTACCTGTGACATTAGGAGGAGGAATCATAATGCAATAAGATTCACCTTCTGATTTAGCGGCAAAATAGCCTTTCTCTTCCCACGTTTGATACCAACGTTGTTCTATAGAATGGGGTGCGTATGTTTTTTCCATGTAAAGCTGTCTGTATTTGTGAAGTTAACTGCATTTTAGCAGGATGATGAGGGGGTTTTATTTTTTTAATGCCCGATCTTATGAGTCGTTATGTTGATGCCCGCTTGTTGGTAGTGTCGATAACGTTGCCTGCCCAATGTTTTAGTCGCTTCGCTATTGTCTAAAATTTCAAGGATACGTTCGCTGTGTTCGATGTCATTAGGGCAATACGACGACAAGTTAATGAGGGTATGTTTCCATTGTCCTGGCACCTCTAACGAGCCAATCAAAATGACTTTCTCAATAGCTGGCAATTGACCGATATAAATTTGGTGCGGAATGAAACTACCTGCTCTAAAAGTCCAGAGTAGGGTATCCAGTATTTGACTCTGTTCGATGTTATCGGTAAGTACATAGCAAAAGCATTGGCTTCGATACGCTTTTTCGATGAGTTTGCAAGCAAACTCATCGCGTTCTTGTTTCGATTCTGACGGTAGGATATAGAAGCTGACTTCAGCCATACGCTCGGTTAAGTAGATATTGGCTTAATAAAGGTACGGGGCGTCCGGTTGCACCTTTGTTATTTCCAGTTCGCCAGGCAGTACCAGCAATATCCAGATGAGCCCAATTAAAACTTTCTGCGAATTGAGACAGGAAACAGGCCGCAGTAATCGTACCTGCATCTTTACCGCCGATATTAGCCAGGTCGGCAAAATTGGATTTTAACTGTTCCTGATATTCTTCCCATAACGGTAAACGCCATAAGCTATCATTTGCTGTTTCACTGGCAGCGAGTAAGTCGTTGCATAAAGCATCACTGTTACCTAATAATCCACTAGGTATTCTGCCTAATGCCACGAGGCACGCGCCTGTTAATGTAGCCATGTCGATGACCACATCAGGATTAAAGCGTTCTGCATAGGTTAGGGTATCGCAAAGTAGTAGGCGGCCTTCTGCATCGGTGTTTAAAACTTCAATGGTTTTACCTGACATACTGGTTAGAATATCACCGGGTTTGTTGGCATCACCATCAGGCATGTTTTCAGACGAGGGAATTAACCCGACAATATTAAGAGGTAACTGCATTTGAGCGGCTGCCAGTAAAGTACCCAGAACAGAGGCACCTCCACACATATCGTATTTCATCTCATCCATGCCGAGACCGGGTTTAAGCGAAATACCACCCGCATCAAAAGTAAGACCTTTGCCAATTAATACGATAGGCTTAGTATTTTTCTCACCGCCACGATAGTCCAGTGTGATCAATTTGGCAGGTTGTCGACTGCCTCGTGATACCGATAATAAAGCACCCATGCCTAATTGTGCCATATCGGCTTCTTCAAGAACGCTTACCTGAAGACTTGGATATTGGTTACCCAACTCAAAGGCTTGTTCAGCCAGGTAGGTAGGTGTGCAGATATTGCCGGGTAAGT
This sequence comes from uncultured Methylococcaceae bacterium, assembly GCA_903859415.1. Classification (GTDB taxonomy): domain Bacteria; phylum Pseudomonadota; class Gammaproteobacteria; order Methylococcales; family Methylomonadaceae; genus Methylobacter_C. The sequence continues at coordinate 31,207 of CAIOMN010000088.1, read as the reverse complement.
CGCCAAGATGCTTAGTTAAATTAATGCCTTCGGCAATCGCTTTGCCTTGGCGTAAACCTAATTCTGCAAAATTAAGCTCTGCTTCAGGTGAGCTAATAATAATTTTTTCAATGTTACTGTCGGTTTCTTTGTTTGATTTTAACGCTGTGAATTGATAGATAGCATCACTGAAAACTTCCACAATTTGGCGAGTTTTCCATTGACGACTTTGGGCGATAACATCTGCATCAGCCAGTGCAACAACAACATTTTTTATGGATGTCTTTTTTAAGCTATTGATGGCAGCGAGTAAGGCTTTAATATAACTTTTTCCCGTGAGTACTTTGTTATTGCCCAGACCGACTAATAAAATACGTTCTATAGAACTTTCAGGCATCGCATTGATTAAAACAGTTTCCCCGGGTTTTCCGCTGATATCACCACGCTTTAGGAATTTGCTAATAAGTCCTTGGGTACTTTGGTCAACTGAAGTTGCTGATGCCGTCAGTTGATGATCCAAATAAACACCAACAATAAGACAATCACTTTGTATAGTTTCTAGAGGAGCGGTTTCTATAGCATATTCCATAATTTAACTCGTAATATTCACTGTTTAATAATCTTTTCATGTCAGGTGTAATGATCAACCTAATCAGGATTAGCTGTTGTTGATGATGAATTATACAACCAATATCTTGGCTATACAGCTAGAGTATGTATAAAAACATACTTAGGAGCTAATGGGGGGCATAAAAAAAGATTTAGAGCTTCAGTTGCTTCTTAGTGTTATTGATCAGGGTGAGGAGCTCAATATCAACTGTTTTCAACAGATATTTTTAATTTTTGTCCTGGGCTAAGACCTTTAACAAGTGTAGACGCATTTGTTTTACGCAATTCGGCTTCACTTACTTTGAATTTTTTACATATTTGAGTGAGTGACTCGTTCTTGCCTACAGTATAACTGATCATGTGAACGGTTGGAGCAGTAACAAACGGCGAACTTAAGGATTTGATGGTCAGTTTTTTACCAGGTAATAGGGCCGTATTTATAGTGATATTATTCCAGCTAGCCAGATCTTTTGGAGTCACAGAAAAGCGTTGGGAAATATTATAAAAGGTATCACCTTTTTTGATTTCGTAGCTTTGTGAGTCTGATGTTTTTGCTTTTAGCTGCTTACTTTCTGCCAAAGCAACCACTGCTGCTTTGGGGGTTGATTTATTGTCATGAGTGCTTTGTGGTTTCCCAGTATTATTCTTGGGTTGCAAAATCTCATCATTTACATTATTGGCACTTATTTTGTTATTTGTACGGGACAGATGTGTAGCTATTTCACTGTATTTTGTAGCCGCTACTATGGTTTCAGTGGCTTTACCTTTAACGTTGCTTTCGGGTGATTTATTTTTTTCTGCATTTTGTTTAGTAGGTATGTTTTTAGCGTTGGCTACTAAATTCTCAGTCGGTTTGGTTTTGGTGTTAGAGCTATTGATTGCTGCCTTAGCTGTTTTGTCATTAACAGGTGTGTTGGGTTCTTGATGTTTCTCTTGACGAACCGGCTCATCCGCACGATCTTCCTCATATTGGATTGGGGTTACTCTTTCTGAGGGTGGCAATAATGCCAGGTTTTCTTTAAATGTTTGCGCATGAGCTACCGGTACTAATAATCTGTGAGGGCCTTGAGGGGCAGTGCTCTTGCGGTTAAATCCAGGGTTTAACTTCAAGAAAGTGTGTAGCGGTGTATTTGCCAGTTCTGCAGCCTTGTGTAAATCCAGGGGCGATTGAATGTCAACGACTTCAAAATAAGGTCTATTAGGGATGTGTTGCAGATGAATATTGTATTCGTCGGCATGGGCAAATATGCGGGCAATTGCTAATAAACGGGGCACATAGTCTTCAGTTTCTTCTGGTAGATCTAGCGACCAATAGTCTGTAGGTAGGTTAAGGTTGGTATTTTTATCAATGGATTTTCTAACACGGCCTTTTCCACAATTGTAAGAGGCAAGTGCTAATAACCAGTCTCCATTAAAATCTTCACTCAGCTCTTTTAAATAATTAGTTGCGGCCCTCGTTGAATCAAAAATATCCCTACGACCGTCATACCAGTCATTTTGTTCAAGACCGTATTCTCTTCCAGTCGAAGGTACAAATTGCCAGAGTCCAGAAGCATCCGCTTTTGAATAGGCATCAGGCACAAAGGCACTTTCAACAACCGGCAGCAACGCAAGTTCTCCAGGCATGTTCCTGGCTTCAATTTCATCGAGGATATGGTTAAGATAGGGTTCAGCGCGCTGCTGAATAATAGCAAGAGAGGTGGGGTGCTCCAAATACCAGTATAATTCTCTGTTGATGCGTGGGTTATCAATTTCTGGTAATGAATAGAGTGAAATTAAGCGTTCCCAAACAGTATTCTTATGATTAGAAGCTGTTTTATTAAATTTATAGGTATGCTGGTTGACAGCTTCATTATTCTGGGTAGGTTTAACAGGGGGTTCCTGGCTTAAGTTTAAAGGTAATTTGGGTGCTTCAGTACAGCCAATGATAATTAACGATAGTGTGATTAATAATAAATTAACGAACCTGTTAAAATTAACACGTATCATTTTTTAAGCCTAAGTATATGGTTTCTTTCTATTAGTTTAATGATACCATTTTTTTTAGTAAAGATCATTAGCGTAATCAACATTATAGTGAGTGAGTTTAATGAAACGTAATTTTTTGTTTGCTTGGTATCAAACACCTAGAGGTAAACTATTAAAAGAGCTAGAGGCGGATTATTTAAAAAAATCCATTACCGTGAGTTGTCGACAAAATATATTGCAACTCGGTGGTTTAGGCTGGGAAAGTGATTTTATCGATTGCACCTTATACAAGAATTATACGATACTTGATACCAAAGGTTTCGGTTGTGAAAGCGCTAGAAAAATAAGAGCTAAAGCCTATTGTTTGCCAATACAAACCAACAGTATGGATATGGTGATCGTACCGCATTTATTAGAGTTTGATACCCATAGATTTCAAACAATGAGGGAAATTGAGCGGATATTAAAACCAGAAGGTGTCTTGGTTGTATTAAACTTTAATCCTCTAAGTTTTTGGGTAAGGTATCAATTTTTATGGGATAAGAAAATGTCGGATTCTTGGCGTGGGCATTTTATTTTTCGGTCAAGAATTATGGATTGGCTAAAATTACTAAATTTTGAAGTGACTTTATCTTCAAAGTTTAATTTAGATACGGTCACGTCTAAACAAGGCAAATTTATCAATGAAGGTTACTCTTATTTCTTTACCGCTTATGCTATTAAGGCGATAAAACGCCGTTATAATATCATTCCATTGACGCCAGTCAAAAATGCAAATTCTAGATTAACATTAGTTAATTCATTAAATTCTGTCGCCCAAATAGAAAAACATGATTAATGTAGTAGTGATTCATACCGACGGCGCTTGTCGCGGAAATCCTGGTCCTGGTGGATGGGGTGTAATACTCAGTTATAACGGTATACATAAAGAAATGTATGGGGGAGAAAAGCTGACGACCAATAACCGTATGGAGTTAATGGCGGCGATACAAGCTTTGGAGGCTCTAACAAAACCCTGTTCTGTACAACTCAACAGTGACTCAAGTTATGTCCTGAAAGGTATTACCGATTGGTTGCCTAACTGGAAGAAAAGAGATTGGAAGACTGCGGCTAAAACACCGGTAAAAAATGAAGATCTGTGGCGTCGCTTAGAAATAGCTATAGAAAAACATAGGATAGAGTGGAAATGGGTAAAAGGGCATTCGGGTAACACTGGCAATGAAAAAGCCGATGCTTTAGCTAATTTGGGTATTGACTCATTAATTTAGCCCAACGAATGCCAGTTTTGGATGTTATTTTTTATTACCCAATAAGCTCTTTAGGTCTGCAAAAGGATTGTGGGTAGCAACATTATTAGTGATCGTTTTAGTTGATTGAGTGTTGCTGCTAAATCTTGTCTCTTCATACCGGGAATGTTCATTATCATGGCAATAAAGGCAAAGTAATTCCCAGTTACTTCCATCAGAAGGGTTGTCATCGTGGTTATGGTTTTTATGATGCACAGTCAGTTCCGTCAGATTGGTGTGAGTGAATTCACGTGCACAACGGCCACATATCCAAGGATAGAGCTTAAGCGCTTGGCCACGATAAGATTGCTCTCTAAGCTCTTGATTGCGTCTGGCTTCAGTAACAATCTGGTTTAGCTTTTCTTTATTGGGTACAGTCTTTCTTAGGGTCATAATATAAACGATTCAAATAATAGTTTAGTTACATAATGAAAAAGGAAGCAACATAAAGGCCGCTTAAAGCGATTAAGCCCAGTTTTATTCTTTCATTGAGAGATAAGCTATGCCAGTAGAGAGCCAATTCGGCTTTGTTAAAGGCCCAGGAAACTTGTATCTTATCTTTTAAGAATAAATAAAATCGCGGTACTTGCCGAGCCAATAAATAGAGTGGTCCTGCTAAGATACTAACAATTATGTAGAAAACAATTGTTTGTGTCTCGTGAAGTTCAGTATGTAATTCATGTTCGATCAAGTGGTCAAGCATAGACTCAATCCATTCAAAACCGATATGAGCAACTTCACCCAGCACCTCAAGAATTAAATGGATTAGTTCAGTCGCTAATTCCATTAGAATATCTGGAATAGTAATTGTTGTAATAATGACAAGAATTACAAGAGATCTGAAAATATAGGTACGTCTATTTAAAATCATTCGTCATCCGGTCGTTGATTTTGAAAGTAGCAAGATTAAATTATTTATCAAATTATATTCATTTTTAACTTTGTGACCACACTTTAGCGTTTCTAAACATCCTCATCCACGCACCATAATCACTCCAATCATCAGGATACCATGAGTTTTGTACCGATCTAAAGCAACGCTCAGGATGTGGCATCATAATAGTGAAGCGTCCATCAAGTGTCGTTAGACCGGTAATTCCAAATGGTGAGCCATTTGGATTTGCAGGAAAATCAGTGGTCGCAGAACCATAATTGTCAATATAACCTAAAGCAACCGCATTTGCATCAAAAGCCTGTTGAGGGTCAAAACTGAACTCGGCTCTACCTTCGCCATGTGCAATGGCGACTGGCATTTTAGAGCCTTCCATGCCCGTGAAAAAGATCGAGGGTGATTTTTTGACTTCAACCATGGCGACTCTGGCCTCAAATTGTTCTGAGGTGTTGCGCATAAAGCGTGGCCAATGATCGGCGCCTGGAATGATCTCTTTTAAACCTGACATCATCTGACAGCCGTTACAAACACCCAAGCCAAAGGTATCGGGACGTTGGAAGAAAGCACTAAACTCTTCTCTGGCACGAGTGTTAAACAGAATAGATTTAGCCCAACCACCGCCCGCACCTAATACGTCACCATACGAGAAGCCACCACAAGCGACTAAGCCGGTAAAGTCACGTAAACTCACTCGACCGTGAATAATATCCGTCATGTGTACGTCGATACTCGTGAAGCCTGCGCGATCAAAAGCAGCGGCCATTTCTACATGACCATTAACGCCCTGTTCGCGTAAGATTGCCACTCTAGGGCGAATATCCGCATAAGGTAGCGTGATGTCTTCATTAATATCATATGTTAATGAGGCAGATAATCCTGGATCATTATCCTCGGTAATGCGCTCAAATTGTTGCTTTGCACAGTCAGGGTTATCCCGTAAAGCTTGCATTCTATAGCTGACTTCAGACCAGATGCTTTGTAACTCGGCTCGACTTGCAGAATAAATGAGCGTTTCTTTAGAGGTAATGCTTAGTTTTTGTGCTTTTGTGACTGAGCCGATTAAATGATTATGATGACCTAAGCCAAGTGCGTTCAGTTCAGTTATGACGGCGTCATAATCAGTGGCGCGAATTTGTATGACGGCCCCTAGTTCTTCATTGAATAAAGCTGATAATTCATCATTGCCCAATGTGTCTAGTGTTAAGTTAACACCTAAGCGACTAGCAAACATCATTTCAGCCAAGGTTGCTAAAACACCGCCGTCTGAACGGTCATGATAGCTTAGAATCTTTTGTTGACTGTTTAAGGATTGGATTGCTTTAAAGAATGCGATTAATAAGTCTGGGCTGTCTAAATCGGGACATTCATCAATGTGCCCGATCTGATTGTAAACTTGAGCTAAGACAGAACCGCCCAAGCGAGCTTGCCCCAAGTCTATGATCAATAACAGGCTTTCTTCATCGTCTAGCCATTTTAATTGTGGAGTCAACGTCTGTGCAACGTTAACAACGGGGGCAAAGGCAGTGACTATCAATGAGAGTGGCGATGACATGGTTTTTTCAATGCCATTATCTTGCCAGACTGTTTTCATGGATAGAGAGTCTTTTCCTACCGGTATTGCAATCCCAAGGGCAGGGCATAAGTCTAGGCCGACTGTTTTAACGGTATCAAAAAGAGCGGCATCTTCACCTTGAAAACCCGCCGCCGCCATCCAGTTAGCAGAAATCTTAAGTTTACCCAGTGAGTCTATACTGGCCGCTGCAATATTAGTAACCGCTTCACCTATTGCCATACGACCTGATGCGGCCGCGTTAATGACAGCAAGTGGGGTACGTTCACCCATAGCCATTGCTTCGCCCGTCAGCGCATAAAACCCTGACGCGGTGACTGCCACGTCAGCCACAGGAACTTGCCAAGGGCCTACCATTTGATCACGAGCAACCAAGCCGGTGACAGAGCGATCGCCAATATGAATTAGAAAGCTTTTGTCAGCTACCGCTGGAAAAGAGAGTACTCGCTTAACTGCTTCTTGAAGATCAACGCCCGCAAAGTCTAGTTTTTTTGTATCAGGCACTTGATGTTGAGCTTGGCGATGCATTTTAGGCGGCTTGCCAAATAAAACCGACATCGGGATATCAACGGGTTGAGACTCTAACAAGTTATCGTTGAGCGTTAAATGCTCTGCTTCGGTCGCTTCACCGATGACGGCATATAAACAATGTTCGCGTTCACAGAAAGACGCAAAAAGGTCTAATGATTCTGGTTTGATCGCAATTACATAGCGTTCTTGGGCTTCATTACACCAGATTTGCATGGGCGACATGCCTTTATCTGCAATATTAACATTGCGCAATTCAAAGCGGCCGCCGCGATCGCAATCATGAATAATTTCAGGAACTGCGTTTGATAAACCACCGGCACCAATATCATGGATTGAGATAATCGGAGTATTGTCGCCTAGTGAGTTACAGTGGTTAATGACTTCTTGGCAACGACGTTCCATTTCTGGATTTTCACGTTGTACTGAGGCAAAATCAAGATCTTCAGAGCTAGAGCCAGAGGCTTGTGATGAAGCAGCGCCCCCGCCTAAGCCAATTAGCATGGCAGGTCCACCTAAGATAATAATCAAGGAGCCAGCAGGAATAGGGTGTTTGTCAATCAGCATGGGGCGAATATTACCCATGCCGCCAGCAATCATAATAGGCTTATGATAGCCTTTAAATTCATTAGTCGCATTGCCGGGCGCAGGTTGCTCAAAACTACGGAAATAGCCCGCTAAGTTAGGTCTGCCAAATTCATTATTAAAAGCTGCACCGCCTATAGGACCTTGCAGCATGATGTCTAAGGCAGAGGCAATGCGCTCGGGTTTGCCATTGTCTTGTTCCCAAGGTTGAATAAACTCAGGGATTTTTAAATGTGAGACAGAAAAGCCTGTTAAGCCTGCTTTAGTTGAAGAACCGCGTCCTGTGGCGCCCTCATCTCTGATTTCACCACCCGAACCGGTTGCTGCGCCAGGAAACGGTGAGATAGCGGTAGGATGATTGTGTGTTTCGACTTTCATCAAGAAGTGTGCGTCTTCTTGTACATAGCTATATTCGCCAGTGATGGCATTACGAATAAAGACTTGTGCTTCAGACCCTACAGCAACAGAGGCATTGTCGTGATACGCCGATAAAATGCCTTCAGGGCTTTGGGTGGCGGTATTACGAATCATGCTGAATAAAGATTGCGCTTGTTCAACGCCATCAATGGTCCAATCCGCATTAAAGATCTTATGGCGGCAATGTTCTGAGTTCGCTTGAGCAAACATCATTAACTCAACATCGGTTGGGTTTCTGCCCAATTGAGTAAAGCTGGTGGTTAAATAATCAATTTCATCGTCTGATAAAGCCATGCCGAGTTCGCTATTGGCGGCAACCAACGCAGGGCGTCCTTCTTCAATAATTTTGACACTAACTAAAGGTTTTGGTGTGTGTTGAATAAATAATTCGGGTTCAGTCGCATCAAGTATAACTGACTGGGTCATTCGGTCATGTAACATTGTAGATAGTTTAACCTTAACAGCAGGGCTTACTGTTGTTGTGAAGGTTAGTGTGTATTCAATGCCTCGCTCGATACGTTTGACAGAAGATAGTCCACACCGCTGGGCGATTTCTGTCGCTTTGCTTGACCAAGGTGAAATCGTGCCAGCTCTAGGAACAACCAAGAGGATTTCAACGCATCTGCTCTCTATATTTTGATCAGAAGTGCGCTTATTGCCATCAGTTAATAATTGCTCTAATATTGATCCATGCTGATCGTTAAAATTATGTTCAATATCGACAAAGTGAATAAACTTCGCAGAAACAGCGACTGTGTTTGGCTCTATTGCACTTAGTTCAGCGAGTAGCTTTTTTATGCGGAAGTCAGATAAAGCAAATGTACCAGAGATTTTTAACATGAGAATAACGTGTTGTTGAATTAGGTTAGAGCAGCATCACCAAAAAATATAAGTGGTTATATTAATCGGGTTACGCTGTATCAACTCAATATAAATTAAGATAGGTTATTTAACGGTCTGTTCTTTTTTAAGCGTATTCTCTAGAACACTCAACAACTTAACACTGTCAGGATCCGAGATAAGGTTTTTATTTTCATCTAGCACGCTAACAACTGTTTGTTGATTGCTTTCATCAAGCTTGATTAGATAGACGTGTTCAGTTTCCTTAAGGGTGCCCAATACAGATTTAATTTCATCAAGTGTCGATGTTATGTCATGCCAATATGAAGTGTCTTTTTCTGTAGGTTCAGCTTCGGCCTTATAGCGGACAGTGAAGATTTTTGTTTCCAAGTTACGATCGATGACTTCAATCGCATTCCGACTTAAAGCTTTATTAATCAGGCGCCAGGATTTTGTTGCTGGAGCATTGAGACGTATAGCATTTTTGTCATTAATCTTGATAGGCTCGACAGTAATCGGCGTATCAATATTGTCGGCCAGGTTTTCTGGTGAAATAGCTACGGATTCAGGTGTGCTTTCAGACTCAACAGCGGATTTAGGGGGTAGAATAGCTTTGGCCTGTGCTTCTGGCTTTGTGCTGACGTAACTCGATTCTTCGACAGGAAGATCTGACATCGCAGTTGCAGAAGCAGGTTTTGAAGAAGTCAAGCTAGGGATTTGGCTTTTCTTTAAGTCTTCAGGAATGATAAGCGGTGGAATCTCAGTCGTATACTGATAGTCCTTTTCTTTGTCAGGAAATAGGCTTTTTATATAGGTGCAACCGGATACATTAAGCAGCACCAATGCTGCCATAAAAATACTGCGTATGTTTAATGTCATTTTATAACTTCAGCCTTGCGCATTGCATCGTGAACTGCTGTAAAACATTCTTCAGATAACCAGGTTAAAGGTAAGCGAATGCCACGTTTCATTAAGCCCATTTCAGCAACAGCCCATTTAACAGGGATAGGGTTTGATTGAATAAATAAATATTCATGTAAGTCAGTGAGTTTACTATTGATTGCCAGAGCAGTCTTTTTATCACCTGCCATAGCCGCTAAAATCATATCGTGAACAAGGCGCGGAGCAACATTACCGGTTACTGTGATAGTACCATTACCGCCCAAAAGACAGAACTCAAGACTGGTTGCATCATCACCTGTATAAATTGCAAAATCATCACCGGCTAATTCACGTATTTTATTAACTCTTGACAAGTCACCGGTAGCCTCTTTCACACCAACAATATTGGGTATTTTAGAAAGTCGTCCCACAGTTACAGGTAGCATATCACACGCAGTTCTGCTGGGAACATTGTACAAAATCTGCGGTATATCTACCGCTTCAGCAATCGCTTTATGGTGTAAGTACAAACCTTCCTGAGTTGGCTTGTTATAGTAAGGCGTTACAATTAAACAGGCATCTGCTCCCAGTTCTTTCGCTCTACGGGTTAAGTTAATGGCTTCAGTGGTTGAATTTGCACCTGTACCAGCAATAACAGGGATCTTTCCAGCCGCATAGTTAACAATAGATTCCATCAGGTCGCAGTGTTCCTCTTCACTTAAAGTTGCAGATTCTCCCGTTGTTCCAACGGCGACTAATGCATCTGTGCCTTCATCAATATGGAATTGAACTAATCCTTTTAGACTTTCTTTGTCTACAGCACCGTCTTCAAACATCGGTGTGACTAGCGCTACGATACTACCTTGAATCATGAACTCTCTCGATCAGAATGGGTGCAATTACAAACAGGGGTCATTATAACAAGCAAATTGATAAAAAAGGTACTGCCTATTAATCGTGATAATGTACTTTTCTAAGGTTTGCATGACGGTGTTCATCGTAGCCAAATTCAATGTCTGAAGAACCATAAAATGGTGATGCAAAGTGAATGAGGATATCATTAATTACTGCAAAATTAAATAATATCAGGTATAATGGCTTTATAAACAAATAGTTCCCCGCGCTCTACGCGCATTCCAAATACTCCAAACAGGTAAATCCATGTCCAATGATGTTTCTACATTACCCACTTTCCGTGAATTAGCACTGATAGACCCTGTGTTAAAAGCACTGGACGATGTTGGTTATGAAACACCTTCGCCAATTCAGGCACAAGTTATTCCCTATATGCTGCAAGGCAAAGATGTTTTGGGACAAGCACAAACCGGTACAGGTAAAACAGCTGCTTTCGCATTACCTATACTTTCTAGAATAGATCTTCGGCAAAAAGATCCTCAAGTCTTGGTTTTAGCGCCAACACGTGAACTTGCCATTCAAGTAGCAGAAGCTTTTCAGCGTTATGCTGCACACATGAAAGGGTTTCATGTGCTGCCCATTTATGGTGGTCAAGACTATAGTACTCAATTACGTCAGCTTAAAAGAGGCGCTCATGTCGTTGTGGGTACTCCTGGCCGAGTTATGGATCACATGCGTAAAGGCACGTTGAATCTTGATACGCTTAAAGTCTTAGTGCTTGATGAAGCGGATGAAATGCTGCGCATGGGCTTTATTGATGATGTCGAATGGGTTTTAGAACAAACCCCGGATGATATTCAAATTGCTTTGTTCTCGGCAACAATGCCTTCGGTTATTCGTAAGATTGCTCAAGAATATTTAACTGATCCAGAACAAATCACGATTAAAGTAACTACTGCATCAGCGGAAAATATTCGTCAACGTTTCTGGATGGTCAGCGGGGTTCATAAATTAGATGCATTGACCCGTATCCTTGAAGCAGAAACATTTGACGGCATGATTATCTTTGTCCGTACAAAAACCGCTACCATTGAATTAGCAGAAAAGTTAGAAGCACGCGGTTATTCAGCAGCGGCTATTAACGGTGATATGTCACAAGCTCTGAGAGAACGCACCATTGCACATTTAAAAAATGGCAAGTTAGATATCTTGATTGCAACTGACGTTGCCGCTCGTGGTTTAGACGTTGATCGTATTACCCACGTTGTTAACTATGACATTCCTTATGATACCGAGTCTTATGTTCATCGAATTGGTAGAACAGGTCGGGCTGGCCGTACGGGTGATGCGATTTTGTTTATTGCGCCCAGAGAAAGAAAATTGTTAGGCAATATTGAAAAGGCCACCAAACAAAAAGTTGAAGAGATGGGCTTGCCTTCAACTGAAGTGATCAATAACAAACGTATTTCACGCTTTAAACAAAATATTACCGATACCTTAGCGGTACAAGAGTTAAGTTTTTTTACCCAGTTGATAGAGCAGTACCAACAGGAGCATAACGTATCAGCATTAGAAATTGCTTCTGCTTTGGCAAAATTGGTTCAGGGTGATACGCCATTATTATTGCAAAATCTACCTAAGAAAGTCTTCGATAGTAGAGAAGATAGACCGCAAAGAGACAGAGATGATCGTCCTAGAAGAGAAGATCGTGCAGGAAGAGAAGATCGCCCAGATAGAGAACGCAAACCTAAGCGTACCTTTGGCACTGGAGCCAATATCGAAATGGAAACTTTCCGTATCGAAGTGGGTCATACACATGGTGTAAAACCAGGGAATATCGTTGGAGCCATTGCTAATGAGACCGGCATTGATGGTGATCATATTGCCCGTATAAGAATTGAAGAAAATTACAGTACCGTTGAGTTACCTGCCGGCATGCCCAAAGAATTAATTGAAGAATTAAAGAAGATTAGAGTCGCTGGGCAGCAGCTTAATATATCAAAGCTGGATGAAAACAGTAGAAGAGCTGCAACAGATGATACTGTTAAGCGTGTGGATAAGAGTAAAAAAAGGATTAGCTCTACTTCTCGTCGTGCAAAACCAAAAGAAGAGTAAGTCAGTACTAGCTACAGCTAGACACTACAGGTAAACAAAAGGGTTAGTTTAAAAAACTAACCCTTTTTTATTGCAGCCACATACAGATACCGCCCGCTTTTTCAAGTTCAATCAAACGGGTTTGATGGGCTAATAACTCTTCATCTGTACAGTGAATAACTTTTAAGGCAGGGCGATCTGGATTCAGTTGTTTAGCAACCTTGTTAGTATTGGCTGAATCCATGTCAGAATGCAAATCATCTAATAACGAGGACTGCCCTCCCGTCATTGATAGAAAGACATCAGAGAGAATTTCAGAATCCAGTAAGGCACCATGTAAATCACGGTGACTATTATCTATACCATAACGCTTACAAAGAGCATCCAGACTGTTGCGTTGCCCCGGATGTTTCTTTCTGGCATAGGCTAGTGTATCAAATACGGCACTATAGTCTTTTATAGCACCGCCTTTCTGTTTAAGTAAAGACAGTTCGTAATTTAAAAAACCAATATCAAATGGGGCATTATGAATCACTAACTCTGTGTCTTTAATAAAGTCTAGAAACTCTTCAACAATATCCTCAAAGACAGGTTTATCTTTTAAAAACTCATTAGTAATACCATGAACCGCAATCGCACCCTCATCAATTGACCTATTAGGATTAATGTAGACATGAAAACGTTTGCCGGTTAAACGGCGTTTAATCATTTCTACACAACCGATTTCAATAATCCGATGGCCGTCTTGTGGACTTAAACCCGTGGTTTCAGTATCAAGAACAACGATACGATTAGTAAAGGTACGATTATCCATGGTGTATTAAATCGCTTAATTATAACCTTGAGGATTTTTTGATTGCCAATTCCAGGTATCTGCAACAATATCGTTCAAACTTTTCTCAACTTTCCAATTGAGTTCTTTAAATGCCAAAGCAGGATTAGCAAAATACTCCGCAAGATCACCTGCACGGCGAGGAGAAATCTTGTAATTGATTTTTTGTCCGGTCACACTTTCAAAAGCAGCAATGATTTCAAGTACACTGTAGCCTTTACCTGCGCCTAGATTATAAGCTTTGCAACCACCGTCTTTAAATGCATCACTGTTTAATGCTGTGATGGCATTAATGTGGCCTTTAACCAGATCAACGACATGAATATAATCCCGGATACCGGTTCCATCGGGTGTTGGGTAATCATCACCAAATACCGATAATTGCGGTAATTTACCAATAGCGACTTGAGCAACATAAGGCATCAGATTATTGGGAATGCCATTAGGATCTTCACCGATCAAACCGCTTTCATGGGCGCCAATAGGATTAAAGTAACGTAAAAGTGCTACCTTCCAAGGGGATCTATTGGGATTAATCTTATCTGAGGCTGAAAGATCTCTTAAAATATCTTCAATCATTGCCTTTGAGCGACCATAAGGATTAATTGGGCCGAGTGGGAAATCTTCACTGTATTGTGTTAGGCTGGTTTGCCCATAAACGGTTGCAGAAGAACTGAATACTAACTGTCTGACATTGGATTCGTCCATGACTTCGAGGAGTATCATGGTGCCATACACATTATTATTATAATAAAGCAGTGGTTTTTCGCATGATTCACCGACTGCCTTTAATCCTGCAAAATGCATCACTGTTGAGGGGGATTCTTTAGCAAAAATCTCAGTTAGAGCCGCTTTATCACGAATGTCAGCTTGATAGAAAGTTAAGGTTTTACCAGTGATTTGCTGAACTCTTCGGAGGGATTCATACTTACTGTTACCTAAATTGTCAACCACCGCCACATTAAAGCCGGCTTGTAATAATTCGACACAAGCATGGCTGCCAATATAACCGGCTCCTCCGGTGACGAGTATTGTTTGGTGACTCATTAAGGCTTTCCTCTATTTGCTGATTTTAAGTTTAATAAGGTGTAAGCGTCTATTGTCCGCTCGGATAACTTCAAAGCGCATGTTGTCAACAACCACACTTTCGCCTTTTTTTGGCATATGTTCAAGTTGGCTTAAGATAAAGCCGCCGATGGTGTCATATTCATCGGTGGTGAAATGAGTAGAAAAATATTCGTCAAATTCTTCAATCGGTAGCAGCGCTTTAATCATATACTCGTTCGAGTTGCGCTGAAAGATGTAGCCCTCGTCTTCATGGTCATCGTGTTCATCTTCAATCTCGCCCACGATTTCTTCCAGGACATCCTCAATCGTGACCAGACCGGATGCCTGACCGTATTCATCCACGACAATCGCCATATGATTACCATTGGTACGCAACTCTTTAAGCAAGACATTAAGACGCTTGCTTTCAGGAACAACACAGGCAGGACGCATGATGTCCTGAACCGTCATGGTTTTGTTTTGCAAAACGCGTGCGAGCAGATCTTTGGCCAGTAAAATACCGACCACTTTACAGCGATCTCCATCAATAACAGGATAACGGGAATGACAAAACTCAATGACCAGTGGAAAAATAGTCTCAAGTTCTGCATCTTTAGGTAAGACAACCATTTGTACGCGAGGAATCATAATATCCCGCACCCGCATCTGAGATACCTGCAAAACACCTTCAATCATGGATAAGGCATCGGTATCCAATAATTGGTTTTCTCTCGCTTCTCTTAAAATATCGAGAAGATCGTCCAAGTCGTGAGGCTCCCCAGAAAAAAGTTGGCTAATTCTTTCTACCCAACGTTTACGGGGGGCGGTTCTACTCGGAGGTTGATCATCGCTCATGCGCTTTGTTCCTGTATATAAGGGTTTTTTATACCTAAGTGACTTAAAATCGTTATCTCTTTAGTTTCCATCAGCTCGGCTTCATCATCCTCAATATGGTCGTAACCCAATAAATGTAAAACGCCATGGATGACAATGTGTGCCCAATGATCTTGTAAGGCTTTATTTTGATCTAAAGCTTCTTTTTCTAAAACGGGTGCACAGATGACCAGATCTCCCAGCAAATTGAGTTCAATTTCTTCAGGTATTTCAACAGGAAAGCTGAGTATATTCGTTGGGCCTGATTTTAAACGGTATATTTCATTAAGCTCAGTACTTTCTTTTGCATCGACAATACGCACTACTATTTCGGTATCGTCAGGATAGTCTGTTAACGCGGTATCAACCCAAAGTTGGATTTGTGTTTCTGTGGGTTGACCGGGTGAGGGATGGATAGTTTGAATTTCGACAAGATTCATAGTTCGGTTTTGTTCTTGTTCTCATAGGCTTCATAAGCCGAAACAATGCGTTGAACGAGAGGATGCCTAACCACATCACGAACCGCAAAATAAGTAAAGCTGATGCCTTCAATATCTTTAAGTACTTCAATAACGTGTCTTAAACCGGACATTTTTTCTGAGGGGAGATCGATCTGAGTGATGTCCCCCGTAATCACTGCAGTAGAACCAAAACCTACGCGGGTAAGAAACATTTTAATCTGTTCAGTCGTGGTATTTTGTGCTTCATCCAAAATGATAAATGCGTCATTCAAGGTGCGACCACGCATAAAGGCTAATGGTGCAACTTCGATAATACCTTTATCAATCATTTTCTCAACCCGTTCAAAGCCCAGCATTTCATATAAGGCATCATAAAGCGGGCGTAAATAGGGGTCAACCTTTTGAGCCATATCACCCGGCAAGAAGCCGAGCTTTTCACCGGCTTCAACCGCTGGACGAACCAGAATGATTTTTCTGACCTGTTCAGTTTGCAATGCTTCAATTGCGCAAGCAACCGCCAGATAGGTTTTACCTGTTCCAGCTGGACCGACGCCAAAGTTAATGTCGTGTGTGGTGATTTTCTTTAAGTAGGCCTGTTGATTGGGGCCACGACCTTTAATCAAACCAAACTTTGTTTTGATGGCAATCGGTTTTTCAATGTCTACTTCGGTCTTGGGTGCTTCCAAGATCAGATCAATAGAAGAGTCTTGCATAGCCAGATGAATCAATTCAGCGGTTAACTCTTCATAAGCCGTGCTTTCAAAGAGTTTTTGCATGACAGCACAAGCGGCTTTAACTGAACACTCCAGACCGGTTACTTTAAATTGATTACCACGATTAGCTATTTCAACCTGTAGTCTCTTTTCAATTTGTTTTAGATGGGTATCAAGTTCACCACAAAAGTTTGATAATCTTTCATTATCGGCAGGGAGTAAAGAAATTTCCTGGGATGTCGTCATTATGAGCCATTAATTGGTAATAAATTTTTCAAGGGAAGATTCAACCATTCTGCCTCGCAAAGAATTTGGCAAGGCTTCGGCAATATGTACATCAACAAACTGACCGGCTAAACGGGGATGACCGATAAAGTTAACAACCCGGTTATTTTCCGTTCTACCTTGCATCTGCAGAGGATTCTTTTTAGATTGGCCTTCAACCAAAACAGTTTGAACGGTACCAATCATTTGATTAGAAATTTCAGTAGCCATTTCATTAATGCGATTCTGGAAACGTTCAAGTCGGTGTTTTTTTACTTCAGCAGATACATCATCGGGTAATTCAGCCGCGGGTGTTCCTGGACGTTGACTATAGACAAAACTAAACGACAAATCAAAACCCACTTCATTAATAAAAGCCATTGTTTCTTCAAATTCAGCATCAGTTTCGCCGGGAAAACCAATAATAAAGTCAGAAGATAAACTGATATTAGGACGCACTGCACGGAGTTTACGAATGGTTTCTTTATATTCAGCGACAGTATGCCCCCGCTTCATCATTTTAAGAATTGAATCACTCCCGCTTTGAACCGGTAAATGTAAATGATCAACCAATTGCGGAATCTCTGCAAATGCTTCAATCAAACTATCCGTAAACTCAACCGGATGAGAGGTCGTAAAGCGTAAACGGTCAATGCCATCAATTGCAGCCACATAATGTAATAACAGTGAAAAATCGGCGATGTCACCATCCTCCATTTCACCGCGATAGGCATTAACATTTTGTCCTAACAAATTGATTTCACGAACACCCTGTTTTGCCAGAGAATTGATTTCGGCTACCACATCATTCAGAGGACGGCTAATTTCTTCACCACGTGTGTAGGGTACTACGCAAAATGAACAATATTTACTGCAACCTTCCATCACTGAAACAAAGGCCTTTGGACCTTCGGCACGGGGCTCGGGAAGGGCGTCAAACTTTTCAATTTCAGGAAAAGAAATATCAACCACTGATTTATGCTGATTACGCACTTGGTCGAGCAGTTGGGGTAAGCGATGCAAAGTTTGGGGACCAAATACCATGTCAACATACGGCGCACGCTTTTGAATGGCTGCACCTTCCTGACTGGCTACACAACCGCCTACACCAATGATAACGTCGGGGCGCTTATCTTTAATCTTGCGCCATTTACCGAGTGCTGAAAAAACCTTTTCCTGGGCTTTTTCGCGGATTGAACAGGTATTTAACAAAAGAACATCGGCTAATTTTGGATCATCAATCAATTCAAAGCCGTGTGATGCTTGAAGTACATCCCGCATTTTGTCGGAATCATACTCGTTCATTTGGCAACCGTTGGTTTGAATATAAAGTTTTTGTGTCATATTTTTTCTGGATAACTCATAAGTACTGCAAAATACCCCGCTGAAAGCGTTATAAAAAAGTCATTATTCACTGTCATTATAACCTGAACAGGCATTAAGCAAGAAAAACGTTAATTTAATCTTGATAAATTAATTTACTGTTGCTGCTGTTGTTGTGCTTGCAGGCGTTTGATTTTTGCTTCACGTTTGGCAATTAACGCTTTAGCCGCATCCGCTCCAATATGGGATTCACCGCGTCGTTTGGCTAATTCTATTTGCTTTTCACGTTCCATAAACCGAATCTTCTGGGACTCGCTCACTTTGCCAAAGCAATGCGGACAACTCACGCCTTTTTCATAGTGAGGACTGGCTTTGTCTGCTTCAGTAATCGGTAAACGACAGGCATTACATTGATCATACTGGCCCTTTTCAAGTTGAAGATTAACGGTTACCCGTTCATCAAAGACAAAGCATTCACCTTCCCACAAGGTTTCCTCTGCAGGCACCTGTTCAAGGTATTTTAAAATGCCGCCTTTTAGGTGATAGACTTCTTCAAAACCTTGCTCTTTTAAAAACGCAGTTGATTTTTCACAACGAATGCCACCGGTACAAAACATAGCGACTTTCTTGTGTTTTTCAGGATCAAGATGCTCACTCACATAAGCCGGAAACTCCCTAAAGCTTTCAGTATTAGGGTTGATCGCGTTTTTAAAGGTGCCCACCTGATACTCATAGTCATTACGGGTATCAATCAGAATAACCTCAGGATCAGAGATGAGTTGGTTCCAGTCAGCAGGCTCCACATACGTACCGACCACCCGTTTCGGATCGATGCCTTCAATACCCAGGGTAACGATCTCTTTTTTAAGCTTAACTTTAGTCCGATTGAAGGGCAATGTATCGGTGAAAGACTCTTTAGTGTCTATATCAGCCAGACGGTTATCGGTACGCAACCAGGTTAATACCTTATCAATGCCTGTTCGGTTACCCGCGATAGTGCCGTTAATGCCCTCATTGGCGAGTAATAAAGTACCGCGAACCTGATTGGTCTCCATGACATCATGTAAAGGTTGGCGTAAAGATTGAAAATTTTCGAGGGTAACAAATTTGTATAGAGCACAAACTACTATTTTGGTCATTTAACATCCACACTGCAAACTGGAACGTAAATCCAGGGCAAAAAACGCTATTATACTGAAATTATTAACAGTTGTCGGTCATTTAATGGGGTTGATTAGGGCGTCTAACCCCCGAATAGTGTTGAGTCCAGTATTTGTTTTTAAGGCTGGAGACCAACACTTTACCGGTTTTATGACTGGGGGCGTGCACAAATTTATCGTGATCCACATAAATACCCACATGGGAAAATGCCTGACCATTCACATCAAAGAAAACCAGATCACCTGAGTGAACATCCTTTTTAGCAACCCTGGGTAAGGTTTGAGCCATCTCAAAGGATGAACGTGGTAAATTGATACCCTGCGTTTCATACACGTGTTTTACAAAGCCGCTACAATCAAAGCCTTTTTTAGGAGAGCTTTGCCCATAGACATAGGGTGTACCTTGTAAGCTAAGGGCATAAGTAACTGCAGAGGAGGGGCTCTGAGTTTGAGTAACCGGTTTTATTTCAGGAGTACTGGCACACCCAGTTAATACTAAAATAGAAACCAGTAAAGAAAATTGATTTAAATAGCGAGTGTTGTTAGATAACTTCATTGATTGGGTAAACGGGGTGATACTTGTTATTTAAGCCATTTTTCTTTTAGCTTGTGTTTGTTTAAAGCCAGCCATTGAATTGCAATAATCGGAATGGCGGATTCAATTTCATTGTTTTCAACCATTCGATAAGCTTCATCAGAACTGACGGTATGTACCAGGATATCTTCATCTTCATGATCCAAACCATGAATTCCACCTACGGTAGTGCTATCAACTTTTCCACAAAACAGGGTAATCCGTTCAGACGCACCGCCTGGGGTTGTGTAAAATTCACTGATCACGATGAGATCCTGAATTTCACAACCGGCTTCTTCTAATGATTCACGGTAGGCTACTTCTGCAGCGGTTTCACCTTCTTCTATGGCACCGGCAACAATTTCAATCAACCAGGCTCTCTCAGGTATGATCAATGCACCTGCACGAAACTGTTCAATCAGGATGACCTGATCAGTGTGTGGATCATAGAGCAGGACGGCTATGCAACTACCTCTGACAAATAACTCCCGACTGAATACATTACTCCACCCACCTGCAAAGAGTGTGTGTTTTAATTGGTATTTCTCCATACGGAAAAACCCTGAATACACAATTTCTTTATCGACAATCTCAAATTCTTTTTTCATGAGGGAGTTTAGGTAAAACGCATTTAATAGTTGCGGGTTTTATACCATTATTCACTGCATCTAACAAATCTGAATGACTCTCTTATTAATACATGCCGGGTAATAACCTATCAACAATTGATTGACTGTCAGCGTCAGATATTCTAGAGTTTATGGGGCAATGAAAAAAACCAAAATATTTAATAGGTTTCTAATTATTTAGAGGTATTAACTAGTGCGTTGAATGCCTACAATTAAAAATGGTGAGCGACTATGGGATGGAGAGAGCGAACACACGAATACGTCTATTCTGATGAGGAAGTTGAGGTCCGGTTAAAAGAAGAGTTACCCCATTGGTATCTTGAAAACGGTTGGATAAGACGGAAATATAAAACCAGTGGCTGGAAAGGCACCTTAATGGTCGTTAATACGGTCGGGCATCTTGCTGAAGCCGCCTTCCATCATCCTGATCTATCGGTATCTTATGCGTTTGTCATCGTTAAGCTGGTGAACCATGCTGCGAAAGGCATTACCAACAAAGATTTTGAATTAGCCCGTAAGATCGAAGAGGTCATTATGTGGCAACCGGGTAAAGAAGGCGGGTCTTTGGTTGGAACCCCGGATGATCCCAAGTTTAAATATATTAAATACGATTAGCGTGATAGCGTAGCCATTAAATTATTTTGAGTTTCAAGTTTGGGAGAGCATAAAAGATATGGGTTCTCCCAAACTGAGTCAAACAAACTTAGGGAACAAACTTCTCAACGGGATTTGAGAAATTATAAGTGCCCATTTTATTCGCTTCCGAACTGGTGGCAGTGGCTTTAAAAATATATTTAATGCCGCTGGTTAAGTTTGAGATCGTCCCTTTGGTTTTAGAAAATAGTTTGGTGTAATATTCTGCATCGTCCGCTGGTGCGGGGGAGGGTGTAAATAGCAACAAATATTCAGTTGAATTGGGAACAAAGCCAATCTCAATAATCATTTCTCCCGGGTTTTTACCGTAATAAACGTCTAAGGTGGGTGCATCTAATATACCGATCACCGAGGGTGTTTTTGAGATATTAAAGCCAGAGCTATCTAGCTTGATCAGGTCGTTTGCTGAAGTTTGATTGACGTAACCCCCTAAAGTGCTCAGCAGGTTTTCTAGAACGAGGCGTGTAGCGACTTTATTTGCGGTATCTTCTTTTGAGCCATCTTTAGACTTGATTAAAGCCGTCGAATAAAGCGTAATGGCCTCTTGAATTCTAGATAATTCAGGATGAGGCGTTGTAAAGTTAGGGTTGTTGGTCATTTTTAGTACGATTTTTTGAGCGTAGCTGACAAGCTCATTATCTTTAATCTTACTAAAATGGATTCGTGCCTTTTGTGCTCTCATAATTCCCTCGAATGCGCCCATTAATGGGCATTAAATGTTGAAATCCAATTCAAAATTCTTGCAACAGTCAGTACAATTTGAATGTTAGCGATTTGAGTATAGCCCCTTTTACAAAAAATACACTTTAATTATGGTTTAATTTCAAATGAGTTAAATTCAGTTCGGACCATCTAGTTTTTAAAAGCACTTTGCCAGAAATAATAGAGAGAATGCACTGTAGCAAAGCCTATTGGAATTAGAACTTAGGATGCATGCAATGGTATAAAGTAGTTATGCCTTGGCGCTTCGGATACATGCAATGGAGTAAAGCAGGTATGCATT
Source organism: uncultured Methylococcaceae bacterium (assembly GCA_903859415.1). Taxonomy (GTDB): domain Bacteria; phylum Pseudomonadota; class Gammaproteobacteria; order Methylococcales; family Methylomonadaceae; genus Methylobacter_C. Next base: position 9,169 of record CAIOMN010000088.1, on the reverse strand, counting down.
AGATCTACGGATACATGAAATGGCGTAAAGCATTTATGCATTAGAGCTTCGGATACATGCGATGGCGTAAAGCAACTATGCATTGAAGCTTCGGATACATGAAATGGACTAAAGCATGTATGCAATGGAGCTTCGGATACATGCAATGCAGCATTCTTGGGTAAGAAAGTTCAGGGATGGCTGAATTCTGCAGTATCCACTTAACCTCTAAGCTACTGAAAATATGATAATCCTATCTTAATCATAAGCAGTAATACAGTTTGGTGCTTTTATTTGATTAACCTAATCAGTAGAATGGCAGTTTTAATTTATGGGTCCTCATAATGAATAGTCCTGCTGATACCAACCTATTATTACCCTTGTCAGAAGAGGAGATAGAAGAGCTTGATGGGTTTCTTATGTCAGGGGCTATGTCATTCGAAACTATGTCGATTGATGAACTGGATGGGTATTTAACGGCTATTGTCATCGGGCCAACCCGGCTGAATTTTGATCAATGGTTTCCCGGTATTTGGGGATTTGATGATGCTCCAGACTTTGATTCACCTGAAGAAGCGGAGCATATCATTGAGCTAATCGTTAGACTGATGAATGGCATTGTCACGGAGTTTAATGATGATCCTGATGATATTGCCCCGATTTTTGTGATTTCAACTTATCCCGATGATACGCGTGAGTACACCGATGCCATTATGTGGACGCATGGTTTTTTGCAGGGCATAGAACTGTGCCGAAATGATTGGCAGCCTTTTTTTGATGATCCAAATGGTCAGAATGTATTGCGGCCTATCTATCTGCTGGGTTCTGACGATGTCACTTTAGAGGAAGAAGCGCTTACTGAAACACCCGAACAAAACGAAGCGCTTGCGCAAGAGGTCATTGAAAGTCTGGCCTGGATTTACCGATTCTGGCTCCCATACTGATATATATGGACCATTGATATTCTCTGCTTCCTGAAGGAAGGGGGATTCCTGGTTTCCTAAAATGGCATCTATCGTTATCGTTGGAACTATTGGTTTTTATGATATAAAATATTCGGTGATTTGATACTGAGAGTGTTTATCTCGAAGATTAGCACAAAGTACTCAACGCTTATAATGCTGGAGCCAAACAATAATGACAACAGACGTGCTAAAAACGTTTTTACTCTATAACCTGGCTTTTAATATTGCGGTGGTCACTTTATGGTTTTTGGTTTTCACCTTTAAGCATGATTGGCTCTATGGCCTGCATACACGTTGGTTTCAAATTACAGCCTCTCAATTTGATACCCTGCACTATACAGGCATGATGATTTACAAGATTGGGATTTATTTTCTTAATCTCGCGCCCTTGGTGGGGCTATGGTTTATCCATTAGTCAGTAATAGCCAATTTTCAAGCTTAGGTAATTTAAGCAATTGCTCTGCAAATAAGCAGGCTTGATGCAAGTGGGCTTTAGCCTGCTCACTGAGACCTTCGCCTAATTCCATTTGTTCAGCTCGGATGCTGAGTAAAAAGCACGGTGGCGGTGTCTGTTTATTAATCGCTTGATAAACAGACAAGACCGCCGCCGGACTCATGGCATGAGTGGTGTAACTCTTGTCTCTGTCCGGTTTAAGCCGATAAAAGTCATAAGCATCAACACAGGCAACAGACGCATCGACAAACAAAACCAAGGCTCTGTTTTTAAGATCCAAGGCATGTTCAACCTGCAATTGAAAGTCACTCAGAATTTCAATGACTTCCAGGTTGCAATGGCTTTCGATGTATTCTAATACTAACGGCCCCAGTGCATCATCACCCCGGCTTAAATTACCATAGCCGAATACAAGAACCGGTTTAATCATGGATATTGCGTTCTATGTCACCGTTACTGTGCTTAACCAGTTTATCGATTAATTGACCTTCGGCATTAATCAATTCAAGTTGCAAGGGCATTTTTCCCATGGCATGAGTTGCACAGGACAAGCAGGGATCATAGGCACGAATAGCCACTTCCAGATTGTTTAACAAAGGCTCTGTCAATTCTTGTCCCGATAAATATTCAGCGGCCACTTGACGAACAGATTCATTCATCGCCATATTGTTACTGGTGGTTGAAACGATTAAATTAGCTTTGGTAACAATGTCGTTTTCATCAACTTGATAATGGTGGAACAAGGTGCCTCTAGGCGCTTCAACAACACCCACCCCTTCATAACGCTTTTCACCCTGTGCGACTAAATCATGACTTAAAATATCAGGATCGTTTAATAGCGATTTAATGCTTTCTGCGCAATGTAATGTTTCAATTAAACGTGCCCAGTGGAATGCTAAGGTGCTATGCACCATCGCCTCACCACTATGAGCTTTAAATTCAACACGCGCGGCTTCAGCTAACGGTGTGTCAATGAAGTCACAGTTATTCACTCTAGCCAAAGGGCCGACACGATACCAGCCATTCTCTTTACCTATAGATAAGAGATAGGGGAATTTCATATACGTCCAAGAGCGGACTTCTTCATGGATATAATCGTTGTAATGACAATAATCGACATGATCGATAATGGTTTCACCCTTATCGTTTTTAGCGCGTAGGCCACCGTGATAGAGTTCCAGAGCGCCATTAGGTTTGGTTAAGCCTAAATAGTTGGAGCGTATAGTGCCAAAATCATCGTAATAGGGCAGGTTAGAGCAATGCACTTTCTTGATGAGTTCAACTGAGGCTACAGACCAATCAATCATTTGATCAATGTCTTTCAATAAATAATCGCGCTCGGCTATGGTCAATGATTTATTCATACCCCCAGCAATTGCACCTGTGCCGTGAACCCGCTTACCTGAAATCATCCGAATCACTTCTTGACCGTATTTACGCATCATAACGCCTTGAACCCCAAGATCGGGATAGGCGCCCAAGACCGCAATGACAGAGCGTTTACTGATTTCACTTTCAAAGCCAAATAATAAATCAGGGCTGGATAAATGGAAGAAATGTAAGGCATGAGACTGAAAGACTTGTCCAAAATGCAGCAATCGTCTTAGCTTCTCTGCGGCAACCGGTAAGTTTACGGGGTCAACACCAACTAATTGATCAATGGCTTTGGCAGCGGCTAGATGATGACTGACAGGGCAAATGCCGCACAGACGTTGCACCAATACCGGAAGTTCCCAATAAGGACGGCCTTGAATAAAACGCTCAAAGCCACGAAACTCCACAATATGCAAGCGTGCCTGTTGGACTTTGTTTTCTGCATCCAATAATAAAGTGACTTTACCGTGTCCTTCCACGCGGGAGACAGGATCAACAACGATGCGTTTTAAATTAGTTTGGTTTTTGGCTGTTTCTAAATGTTCGTACATGATATTTCTCTAAAGTTAGTTTGCACAACAGGCATGTCCAGCTTGTATCGTAGTTCTTTATTCATCATTATTATGATTTAGTCATAATGAACTAATTCATAGGACAAAGAAGGTTCACGCCCCTCAATCAAATCAGTTAGGAACTTCCAGAACACGTCTGCCGAAGGCGGACAACCGGGTAAGAAATAGTCGATTTTTACGACTTCATGAATCGGGCGTACTTTATCCAACAGTAAAGGCAGTTCAGGATCACTGGGAATTTGCGCATTCTCCACGCCAATGCCATTGATATAAGCTTCGTTGAGGCATTCTTCCAATGGAATAAAGTTTCGCATGGCCGGTAAGCCACCATTAATGGCACACGCTCCGACAGCGACAAGAATTTTGCAGTTCTTTCTAAACTCCCGTAATACATGCACATTTTCAGAATTACAAACGCCCCCTTCAATCAAGCCAATATCACAGTTTGTGCAATGCTCAATATCGGTTATCGGTGAGCGATCAAATTCAACCACTTCGACTAATTGCAACATACGTTCATCAATATCAAGAAATGACATGTGGCAGCCGAAGCAGCCAGCAAGTGATGTGGTAGCGACTCTAATTTTAGTTGTCATGCTGAAGATTCTCCGAGTTTAGCGAGACTTGATCGATTTGAGTATGATCATAGATACGTTCTCCAATCGGCACTTGATAAGCTGTATGTTTGATAAGAATAGCCCCAGTCGGACAAATGTGTGCGGCCTGATCAGTTGCTTCAAGTTCCGAGTCTTTTAATAAGCCACTTTCAGCATTAATAATTAAATGTTTGTTAATGCCGCGTCCACTGATGGCAAAGACATCTTTACCGTCTTTTTGTTGACTGGCTCTCACGCATAACGTACAAAAGATACAACGGTTATGATCAATTAGCACCTTTGCATGAGAGGCATCCATTTCACGGTGTGGGTAAAACAGGGGGAAATGATCATCCAGCATATTCAAATGATAGGCCACGGCTTGTAACTGGCAGTTACCTGTTTTTTCACAGGAAGGGCAGAAGTGATTGCCTTCAACGAATAACATTTGGGTTATTTTTTTACGCTCCTCATTAATGTCTTTAGCGTCATTAAGGATCTGCTGACCTTCCATCGCTGGAAAAGTACATGCAGAACAGGTCCGCCCATTGACATTAACGTTACAGAGTTTACAACTGCCGTGCGGTGTATATTCTGGATGGTGACATAAATGCGGGATATAAACACCCGCTTCTGTTGCGGCTTCCATGATGGTTTGTCCTTCTTCAAAAGGAATGACTTGGCCATCAATCGTGATTGTTTTACTCATAATTATTCCTCAACTTGCGCTAAGTGCGCACCGGCATCGTCACGCTTTGCTAAGCGTCTGGCTGTTTCTAGCGCACCATCTAAATCAAAGCCTGGTTCATAACTGATCTTCTTTAACTGGGCCTGATAAAGCTCTGGGTAACGTTCCAGGGTGGTTAATATAGGATTAGCAGCGGTTTGTCCCAAGCCACAATGACTTTGTTTTTTGACGATTTGACAGAGTTCTTCCAAAGCCACAACATCGCCCGCAGAACCATGACCGTCAACGATTTTATCGAGTTGATTCTTTAATAAGGACGTACCTACGCGGCAAGGCGTACAAAAGCCACAGCTTTCATGGGCAAAGAAGTGCGTAAAGTTATTAACAACATCTAAAATATTGCGTTGCTGATTAAAGACAATAAACGAACCGCCAGTCGCTAAATCTTCAAAGGCTAATAGTCTTGAAAATTCTTTGTTTGAAATAAAGGTGCCTGAAGGGCCACCTATTTGAACACCTAACACATCACTGGCACCACAATCATCTAAAATCGTCTGAATATCAGTACCAAAAGGATACTCATAAATACCGGGTTGGGCACAGTCTCCGCAGATACTTAAGATTTTAGTGCCTTTCGATTTGTCGGTGCCAATGTTAGCAAACCAGTTACCGCCATTCACAGCAATACTAGCGGCAGCCAAAAAGGTTTCAACGTTATTAACAACTGTGGGTTTACCCAAGTATCCATGAGTCACGGGGTAAGGGGGGCGGTTACGCGGAATGCCCATTTTACCTTCCAATGATTCAATTAAAGCCGACTCCTCGCCACAGATATAAGCACCTGCACCCAGACAGATTTCAATATCAAAATTAAAGTCAGCATTAACGATGTTCTGTCCTAATAGACCGGCTTGACGGCGTTCAGCGAGAATAGCTTCTAACTTGTCATAAAGATGTAAATATTCACCGCGTAAATATAAGAAGCCTTGTTGGGCACCAATTAAAGCGGCGCATAAGGTCATCCCCTCAAACACTTGATGAGCGTAAGAGTTTAATAAGACCCGGTCTTTAAAAGTCCCCGGTTCTCCTTCGTCGGCATTACAAACCACAATGTGTTCATCATTGAGTTCTTCAGAGCAGAATTTCCATTTGGTCGCTGTTTTAAAGCCTGCGCCACCACGGCCACGTAAACCAGAGATATCAAGCTCATTTAAGGTTTCTTTTAAACCTCTGTTAAAAGCAGATTGTAGGGCAGCACCGGCGGGAATAGGGGCGCTTAATAATAAGTCTGACCTGATTAAATTATCATCAACCTGAAATAGTGCTTGAGGCCAGCCTTCTAGGGGCGTTTGTTGATTTATTAAATCAGTTATTTGATCAACTTTGGCTTTGTCTAAACGGGATAGGGCATAGCCATTCACTAAGCCAGCGGGGCCTTGGTCACATAGTCCTGTACAAGAGGTATTATCTAAACTCACTAGGCCATCTGCACGCACTTCACCGAGCTTTACGTTTAATTTCTCTTCCAGATAAGCGGCGAGTTCATGCTTCCCTAGCAAATGATCAGTAATGGAATCACTGATTAAAATCTCATAGTGTCCGCGTGGCGACAGATGAAAAAAGCTATAGAACTCAATGACACCCATAATCTGTGTGCGAGAAATAGCTAATAAACGGGCTATTTGTTCTATGGCATCTTTGGGAATGTAATGATAATGAGCTTGTACGGCTCTAAGAATATGCAATAAATGCGTGTGCTGATAATGGTTTTTTTCTACGAGATCTTGAATAAATGCGGTCATTTTACTTCCTTCGTCTGATCTTTATGAAAACTTTCTGGTGTGATTGTAATGGATGCTTATGACACGTTGCTGACACGTATCAATTAATTGACACTTGAGTGATGTAGTGAGATAAATTTTTTGAGTAAGAGGGTAACATTTGCCATACCCGCCTCCAGGTTATGTTCAATGTCTACCATAGTAATTTCACCTTCGGTTTTACCAGCGGCCCAATTAGCGACGACAGAGACTGCAGCGTAATCTATTTTTAACTCTTTGGCTAGTGCAGCTTCAGGCATACCAGTCATTCCCACTACATCACAACCATCGTTTTCCATGCGTTTAATTTCTGCCGCTGTTTCCAAACGAGGTCCTTGGGTACAACCATAGGTGCCAAAGGGTGTGATCGGTAAGCCTATTTCCGTAGCGGCGTTAATTAATTGGCTCCGAAGCTTCTGACTATAGGGATAAGTGAAGTCTATATGAGTTACCGGGTAGTCATTATCTTCAAAAAAAGTATGCAGACGACCATAACTGTAATCTATTATCTGCTCTGGAATAGCAATGTGTGCGGGTACCATTGATGGGGAAATGCCGCCGACAGCCGCCACTGCAATAATTTGATCTACCCCTAACTGTTTAAGTCCCCAAAGGTTGGCGCGATAATTAATCTTATGTGGAGGTACTTTATGCGGATTACCGTGCCTGGCAAGAAAAATAATCTCGATTTGGTTGAGTTCACCGACAATAAAATCTGCAGAGGGTGAACCATAAGGCGTATTGATTTTATGCCGTTTAATAATGTTCAACTCATTGAGTTGGGTTAAGCCTGTACCACCAATAATAGCTAATTGGGTCATTAATCTATTTCCTTTTTATTGCAAGCATAGATGCCTGGGGCATTACGTAGATAACCTTTATAATCCATACCATACCCAAATATATAACGATTTTCTACCTCCAAGCCTATAAAATCGGCCGAAACTGGTTTGGTATACCCTAAGTTCTTGTTGAGTAGTACTGCACTATAAACGGCTGATGCACCTTGTTCAACGCAGTATTTTTTAATCTCCTCAAGAGTAAAGCCTTCATCCAAGATATCGTCAATAATGAGTACTGTTCTCTCTTTTAGTGACATCACTGGTTTCAATAACCATTCGATTGCGCCACCAGAAGTCTTATTTTGATAGCGACTGGCATTGATGGCTTCAATAGTTAACGGCATAGAAAGGTGAGTAATTAACTGACCTGAGATTATAATACCCCCATTCATAACACAAAGCACGTGTGGATTGGTTTGTGCTAATAAGGTGTTTATTTGTGCAGCCATTTTGGCTATTGCTGTTTCAACTTCTTGCGCACTGTAAATTAACTCTGCTGTTTCCTGAACAGTTTTGATTTTATCAATCATTGTTGGCTTAATTCCTTAATAAGCAATGATGTTTGTTGCCATTTTTCCATTACCTTATAATTTAACCCTAATTGGAGCTTACCTTGCATACGCATCATTCGTTTTTCTCTAACCGAGTCTTGGGTAATGGGTAATGACTCAAGTACTTGTTCGGCAGCAAGCGGATTATTACAGACTAGCAACATATCGCAGCCAGCTTGCTGTGCTAATTGGGCGCGTTCTGGATAACCACCAGCAAAAGCGGCACCCATCATGCTTAAGTCATCACTGAACACTGTGCCATTAAACTTTAATTCTTGGCGTAAAATTTGTTGTATCCAGAAGGATGAAAATCCGGCTGGATTCGCGTCAATATTGGGATATAAAACATGAGCTGGCATAATGCCTTCCAGGCCTTCTTCGATTAATTGTTTGAATGGCAGAAAATCTTTTGCGCGTAGAGCCTCTAAATGTCGATTATCGATGGGTAATGTTAAATGGGAATCCTGGGCCACTGCGCCGTGTCCAGGGAAGTGTTTGCCAGTTGCAGCCATACCTGCAGTATTCATACCTTTTCTAAATAAACTGGCTAGTTTTGAGGTTAATCCAGGGTCTCTGGAAAATGAGCGGTCGCCAATAATTTGGCTAACTCCGCAATCAATATCCAGTACCGGTGCAAAACTAAAATCAACTCCTACCGATAATAATTCGGTCGCCATGAGCCAACCGGTGGCCTCAGCCAGTTCTGGACTATTTTCGTAAGCAGATGCGGGAGGTAAGCGGGTAAAGCCCTCACGAAAGCGTTGAACGCGACCACCCTCTTGATCGACAGCAATTAAAATAGGACCATTACGTGCAGCACGTATTTGCTTTGTAAGTTCAGTTACCTGTTGTGGGGATTGGTAATTTCGAGAAAACAGGATAACAGCGCCTGTGTTCGGATGGTTTATTTTCTCATGTTCACACGGGGTAAGGGTCAGACCTTCAACATCCAGCATGACTGGACCAAGAGGATAGGGAGTTGTCATTATATTGATTAGTTTGGCGTAATGTGCATTTATATTTTACATTATTTTACACTGGATAGAGAGTTTCTGTCATAAGGCCAGAAGAACTTTACAATAAATGATTGACTTCGGACTAAATACCAATAGCCTCTTCTAATATAAAGTTTAAAATGACTGTTATGCATGTTTAACTTAATTCAGTTTTCCAATTAGCTTACATAAATGGGCATCCTTCATAGCGGCCTAAAAGTAGTTGACACTTTTGATGTCAATAAAAAATTAACAACAAGCTACCGTAGCCATTAAAAAACGGCCAGTGACTTTAAAGATAAACGGCTTAGCTGTTTCTTAAATTTAAGAAAT
>CAIOMN010000087.1 GCA_903859415.1 uncultured Methylococcaceae bacterium | reverse complement strand
CGTAACCGGGTTGGAGTTTGTTGCCAGTGCCTCCATCGTACGGATGGTGCTAAAGGGCGCAAGTGCATTTAAAAACTCTGAAGTAAACACCTGGTTAGTGCCGAGTGCATACCCCGGACGTAACAATTTCACATTCTGAATGCCCTTAGTGGTATTTGAGAAAGTCAGGGCAACATAGCCATCAGTCGGTCTTATAACCAGATCGGCCGTGGTGGTATTGGTTGAAGGATTATAGACTACATTTTGGACAACGCCAAAGTTGTAAGGCCTCACCGTCGCCTGACCCGTAAAACTCACCTTGTAAGTGCCAAACATACTGGGGTAAGTGGTGGTCAGTGGGCGTCCTAAAGGGTCTGAGGGCGGTGTCAGAAAGAACACCCCAGAATCCGTTGTTGGCCAGCCATTACTATCTAAGGTTACTGGACATTTAGCGGGATCCCATGGGCACGTTAAAGAGGCAAAGCCACGTGCTTGCTTCATCACATCAATAAAGGTGTGCTGTCTATCGCCCCAATCGTTGACATAACCCATATTAATCCCCATTTTAGATCCCGCATTAACGACAGACGAGGTCACTTTTATAGTTGCATTTTGGGTTACAGCGCTTCCATCCAAACCCGTACAGGTTAAGGTGTAGATGGTTGAGCTGTTTAAGGGGGGTGTAGTAAATGTTCCTGATAGGGCCTCGGGGCCTCTCCAACCGCCTGCCCCGATACAGGCTGAGGTATTAGTTGATGACCACGTTAACACCGAAGTCGAACCCATCGCTATCGACGTGGGGTTGGCACTGAATGTCAGCGTTGGTGCTGGTGTAGGTGTTGGTGTTGGTGCAGGAGTAGTCACTGCAATAGAGAGTGTTGCTTCAAAAATAACTATAGAAAGGAACAACAACTTTATTATATTTTTAGCTTTCATAGCCGGAATTCCTTACTGACGAGTATTGGTTATGGAACACGATTGTATCAAATATTAAAGAATATAAAGCTGCTTAAGAATGTACACGAAATAACTTGGGCAACCTTATGTTAATCTGTAGTTTCCGTCCACTCACATCTCTCTTTTACCAAGGGGGCTGTATGTGCGTTACCAATACCTTTAGCAATTAACGCAATAACTCGGTCATCTTTAGGATAGCCTATATGGGCTTCCATCGGATTTGCTATCTTACCGATTCCAAAAGCATCAAACACCTTTGCTATATTAATATTGATGTTTGTTACATTAGCACATAATCTAGAATCTAAATATTTTGTACTAAAATCATGAGGTATGGCATAGCTTAAAAGATCATTTGGATCGCTAACAGCAATAATTGACGTCTCATTAAACATCCGGGAATTGTATTTTGGACTCCCTACTGAACAATACTCGGCTTTTTGCCCAGTCACTTCAGGTAATTCTCGACCCACTTGCAACATCGGCAGTTGATTGGACAACATAAAAATTTGTACGTGCTTATTCTGTAAAATTTCACGCTTCATTTTGTTAATCGTTCGTAACGTGGTCTTTGCTTCTGGTTGCTCCAGTAAAGAAACCATCCGGGTAATTCCATCAATAGTGATCCGACTACCCAAACTATGAGAGACAAAAAAGATTTCATCGTCTTTAAAGCTCTCATTCAGACTATTACTAAAATCACATCCATGCCGGCCTTCTTCAGGCAGTTGATCCCAACTATCTTTACTCATCCAACACACCGCTTGTGCAAATGATCGCAAGATAAGATCTCTACTTTTACCAAAATAAATAATAGGATCAGGGCCAGTATCGTTACTAAACTTCTTCAGCATCTCATTGACTTCAGCGCGACGAAAAGAATATTCACCTGAGTTATCAAAAGCCAATAATGCTTTTTGATCTCGGGTAATTTCTGACCACGCTAATTCATAAAACCATAGATCTTTACTATTATCTTCATTTTGTAAGCGGGTAACCCGCAAGTTACCCAGCTTTTGATCAGGATCACTAAAAGACATGAGTTGAATTTCTTTATAGTTACTTTCTTTAGCCGTCAGCTTCAGTTCTTTAGCCAACTTTTCCTGAAACTCTGTTGCATAGCCCGGCAAATGATCACCCACACCATGAACCATCAATACTTTAGTTTTACCTTTGGGTTCCGCTAAACTAGGCGCTATACCCTCAAAAGGTTTACCCTTAACCTGGCAAACCCGTGTGTCTTCAGCATTGGATTTTTCAAGAAAAGCTTCTGCCACCCCTTTTCCGAAACTGGCACAACCCGATAAAAGAATAGCTAGGAGACCCAGCAACAAGCTGTTTTTTACAGTCGATAAAGTCATTTTTTTCTCAACTATCTTGGCTAATTTTATGATGAGTTATTGTAGCGTATTAATCTAGCCAGCCATTAACATTCACAAATAATTCACTCTTTTTGACTAGTTTTAGTTTGAGTGTCTTTTTCCTGAGGTTACAAATAAAAATAAAGTAAAATAACGCCCATGACCCTCTCGTTTTATGAATTACAAACAAACACACAGGTAGAAATGAAAAATTATAAAATCGCCATATTAGCGGGTGACGGTATCGGCCCTGAAATCACTCAAGAAGCCATCAAGGTACTTAAAGTTATTGAAGAAAGAAACGATGTCACTTTTGAATTATTGCCTGCTGCTTTCGGTGCCTGCGCCTATTTTGAATTTGGTGATGCCTTCCCGCAAGCGACTATCGATATTTGTGATCAAGCCGATGCTATCCTTAAAGGGACCATAGGGTTAAGCCATGAAGAATCTAAAAAAATCCCTATAGATAAACAACCCGAACGCGGCGCATTATTACCGCTTCGTCGTCGTTACAACACTTATGCAAACTTTCGTCCCGTTTCTTTACCGAAAGCTTTAGCCCATTTTTCACCGCTGAAACCTGAAATAATCGGTGAAGGTATTGATATTATTATGGTGCGTGAACTGGTAGGCGGCCTGTACTTTGGTAACAAAGAAATGGGAATTAACGAACAAGGCTTACGTTATGTAAAAGAAACCCTAGAGTATGATGAAAATCAAATCCGTCAGATTCTGCACCAAGCGTTTAAACTGGCCAACAAACGTAAAAAGATCTTGCATAACATCCACAAAAGTAACGTTTTAAAGTCTAGCGTATTGTGGAATGAAATACTGGATGAAGTCGCGGTTGAATATCCAGATGTGCAAGTGATTCACCAGTTGGTTGATTCTGCGGCTACTAATCTGTGCTTAAGACCGACTCAATTTGACGTCATGGTTATGGAAAACATGTTTGGTGACATTTTAAGTGATCAAGGCGGCGGTATTTTAGGGTCTTTAGGACTCATGCCCTCTGCGTGTATAGGCCCTGAAAAAGCGTACTATGAACCCTCTCACGGCTCTGCACCTGACATCGCTGGTAAAAACATTGCCAATCCTTATTCAATGATTGGTTCTGTCGCCATGATGTTAGAAAACAGCTTTGATATGGCCGAAGAAGCCAAGAATGTGTGGGCGGCTATGCAAGGTGTTTTTGCCGATGGTTATTCAACAGCGGATCTCTCTAAACCAGGCAGCGGCGTCACCATGATTAACACCGTTGAGTTTGGGGATAAAGTCGTTGAGAAATTAAGACAAATGCCTAAAGTTTAACGTGGCCGTTTAAAGTCAAGCAGTTCGCGACGAGCAGTCGAATCATGAACGACTTTACCTGATCGTTCATCAATCGACCTAAGCGGTGGGTAAATTTGTTCAAATCGCTCACCAATTGCCCCGATAACTCAATCCTTCAACCTAATCATTGGCGCACTGTTTAATGTGCGTCAATAACGTATTGATTTTAAGAAAGGCTTATGATTTGAATGTATTTGAGTTAAGCGGTTAAGTTATTGCTATTGGTCTTTGTAGTCATCAATCACAAAATCGTATAGTTTTCCAGCTGCACAATGTCCTGCAAATTTAGCCACATCACTATCAAATAACTCACCTATTTCCTCGCCCACCACAACAGAAACTATAAATTTAGGTGTTTCTGCGATTAACCAGTCAACGGTATGATCGAAAAAATCACCGTCATCGGTATTATCATGCTGTTCAGGTTGTGTGCCATGAGGAGAAAAATCGTCAAAAGATAGTTCGTTGGTTACCTCATGAGTGCCATTTCCATTTAGCTCATTTACGTGAAGATTGTCGTTTTGTGTTGCGACATACTGATCCCATATTGAATGGTCATCAATCTCTTGCTGAACAAGATGAAGGGCGTTATCAAGGTCAAAATGGTGCATGTTTAAATTCTCCTTGTTTATTCTATAATTATTTTACGTTCTCATCTAATACGTTCAGTATTAAGTTCAAGCGATTAATAACAGCTTCTTGCACACCTTGTGGTAAAGAGTAACTTTCTTGTCGCCAACGATCATAGAATTCCCAAGCCTTATCACTCATAGCCTGAGGTGAGCATTCTGGTTCGCATCCCAAGCGTTGGTTTATCTCAATACCCCATTGACCCAGAATACGCCGGGCTTCACTAAAACAGGTCTCGGTTCCTTTTCCATCAAGCAGGTGAAGAAATGCTATTTCTTTCTCGATAGTATTAAAACTGGATTTTATATCCGCATCCAGCGTTGCTATTTGACGACAGGTATCACCTAACCAGCCAATTTCTTTTTCAACAATACGCTGCATTTTTTGAATGTAAAGACGAATATCCTGCTTTGCCTCTAAATTAACTGTTGTCATCCTGTCCAGAGAGTGTAAGCTTTCTACACCCTCTTCAAGTAAATGTTTATGCTTTTCACGCTTGACACCCAACCGGTGAACCGCATTATTACAAGGTATTAAAGCTTTATTGAGCTGACTCCCTGTGTGAATTAAGTCACTCAAGGCAAAAAACCTTTTTCTCAATATTTCATTAAGACTGTCAATATTACTCATCGTATGCAAACGCTCTCTGAGTGTGTCTGCATGAGTCGGTGAATATCGTTGCACTGCCCAAACCGCCATTTTAAGGGTTGGCCAAGCAGCTTTAGAATTGTACTTAAGAGCGGTTTTTAAATCTCTCCAGACTTGCTGACGTAATTCAAGCGGTGCGGCTTTATAGTCATCGTCATCAGTAAAATTATGCTGATGTTCCAGCATAGCCATCAAATCGTCTTTCGATGCCTGGTTTGCAAATTCTAAAAACTTGTTCAGCCAAGCATTATCTACATCTTTGGAAAATAGCTCTAACAAACCACTAACGGGCAGCACACAAGACACTGCATCGCCTAACACATTGCGCTGTTCTTCGGCTCGTCTCAGTGCATTCTCGAAGGGATCTATCGAAAAGGGATCATGCGCTTTATAGTCAGGCCAACAACCCTCCCACTTTTGAATGACTGCGATACTGTTATAAGCACCTGAACCAAAGGGACGTGTTTCACAACCGAATTTATCTAAATGGTTCAGGTCATTCGCTTCGGCAACATAGGGCAATACTCGAATGAGTGCATCCGCTTTGATGTCTATTTCGTTTAGTAGTGTTCCCAGTTCCCCCGGTGTATCAATTAACTGCACATTCCTTAAAAACGCGGCCTCTGCAAAAAGGGATATGCCTTTTATCTGTTCGGCTAAAGGTTTAGCGTCTTCCCCTTGAAAACGTGTTAAAAAATCCAAGGGATATTCATCATCTGCTCTGCCATCTTTCCAGCAAACGCTTATTTTCTGTAAATCTGCGCCTGTACCATAATTAATAAAGTTTAACGTTGCCGTGGTTTCATTAACACCCACCGTAGGAAGAGAACGCCCAATCAGGGCATTAATCAAGGTCGATTTACCCTGCTTTATTTTTCCCGTCACAGCCAAACGAAAGCATCTAGCCTGTTTGAGTTTGGCAATGTGTGCAAGAATAAGTTCTGCCTCTTCAAGGGTTTCTGGATGGCGGGCAAGTAAACGGGGTATTTGATCGGCAAATTGTTTAAGTTTTGCCTGGTAAGCATCAAATGTATTCACACAGCACTCCTTAATTCAAACCAGTGGCAATCTGCAAAAGACGATGAATTTCGTTGACTTTAACTAATTTCTCATCGAGATCTTTCTTTTGCTGGGCAATGTTGGCATCCGTATCATTTAGACTCTTTTCGGCACTGACGGCATTATCATTCAACCGTTTGTAGCAAATGTTAGCGGTATCATTCAATTGTTTATCGTATTCAAACTCCGTTGCGTCACACGTTTTAGTCATGACATTACTAGCCGACATCTGCGCCTGTCGTGCAACATCGTCCAATATCCCCTTTATCCTTGACATCGCTGCATCCTTATTTCTTTGCCTGTTTTCAGAAACGGCTTTCCATACGCCAATAATAGCACCTGCTATCGCGCCTACTGGACCCAAAATAGAACCAGCGAATGTACCAATCGCAACACTACCCCAGCCACGTTGTACGGTCTCCATCATTCTGTTATTAATGTTGAAGTTGATAGTCTCAATATTGGTTGTGTCGGGTTCATAGTGATCAATGAACGGTGACGGAACGGTCTCGCTCAGCTTATTAATTGCCTTAGTAAAGGCCAGTTCCACTGCAATTCGATAATCGTTTTCAATATTTTTGTACCGCTCCAATGACGAATCAATACACATCTGTTTTGCTATTTCTTGAGAATTAAGCACGTCTTCTTCTGTTTTTGTCGATGCGTCAATCTTAGAATAAAGAGCGGTAGTCACCTTGCTAGGGAAAAGTTCATTTTGAATTCGCGTAATAGCATCAGGTCTAGCAGCCCTTAACTCTTTATTTAATTCATTTTTCAATGGCACAAAGACAGTCTTATCCCAACTTTCAAACGCCAGTTTCTTATTCTGATAAGCCTGAAAAATTGCATTGCGATTTTTTGACGAGTCTTCGCTATAGATTTTTATCTGCGTCTCTATTTGTTGTTTGATGGCGGTTAATTCAACTCCCAATCCTAGAATCAATGGCTTGGCTAGCAAGTCTTTCTTGGCAGGGATCAGCGTATTAGTAAGATAGCTTTCAAGTTCAACAAAGCCGCTTCGGTTTAGATTTTTCTCCTGCCCCGTGCTAAGCCATTTTTGCTTTAAAAAGTTACTGATTAAAAAATACCTGATGTTAGCGGGAGCTATATTCAAAAGAACCGACAGCCTTTTTAAATTGCCTTCTTTCCAGGCGTATACCTGTTCTTGATCTTCTGCATCCGTTTTGGTTTGCAAGAACATAAAGCGGTCTATTTTTCGTTCTTTAATGGTTTGGATAGATGATTCTTCTGCTGCCGAAAACGGGTTGCCTGTGGAATCAAAAACAAAGGCAATATGATCGGTTCTTTCTGGATCAAGATATTCCCAGACTAATCGGGCATGGTGTTTATACACGCCGCCAAGCCCTGGCAAATCCACCAGCACCAAACCTTCTTTAAGGAAGCGATGAGGATGTTCAACGGATATAAAATTAACTGAAAGTCGATTACCCAGATTACCCGCATCAGCGTTGTCATTGCCGGTGTCAAGGCCTTGTTCAGTCGCATATTTAGGCAACTCTTCTGCCGATATTTCGAGTGGCTTCGGGTAATTATCCTTTTCGTCAGGTAAGAAATGCACCCAATAACGCAAACGCTCGCCATAAATTATTTTAACGGGAACGGCACTGGCAATTTTATCCGCCACAGGTGAAAGCCCTTCTCCATCCAAAAGCGCGTTGACAAAAGAGGACTTGCCTTTTTTAACCTCGCCCACCACGACTAGGTAATAGAGTCCTTCTCGCCAACGGTCAATCTGCCATTGGTATTGATTGAGAATTTCTGGCTGTTGTTTGATGTCCTCAAGGTTCGTAAATAGCTGGATAGCTTCTGCCAGTTTTTGATGATCGTATTTTGTGGTGTAAGTCATTTATAAAGCCTCGATGAATTATGATTTAACTACAATGTATTTAAGAGCCATACATAACACCAACTCAATGGTTTTGTTTTAAATGAATCACCTTTCCAGTCTCTTTTGTATCAGCATCCTTGTGTTGTTCCGTCCTTCCACTCGTCGATATTTTTTTTGCCATGAGTGCCTCATTAGTCGTCTTATTCAAGGGTGGTTCGATTTCGGGTCTTTCATTTGGGCAATCCCAGTCCCGCCAATCGTCCAGCATTTTGTTTTTAAGGGCATCAGCCAGCGAAACGTCGTTAGAGTTTGATTCTTGAACTACTTCATTCGGCTTTGTATGATTTTGTGGTTCAGGCGGTTTCTGCTGAGTTGCGGCGGAGGGTACATTCTTTAGTGCAGTTTGTCTGGCAAGTTCGTTGCAGTCATGGAAGTTCTTTAATTTTTGTTCAGACTGTCCAGGGGTAGCTTGCGTATTGGCAATTTGGCTTGTTGATTGTTTGGTTCGGTCAGGGTTGCTGGACGGAACTATTTTTTTACCCACTCTTGAACCCAAGTCCAGCGCACAAGAAAGCAGCATCATGTCTGTCAAGAGGGTTTGTGAATCCGGCAAATGGTCGTGCATCCAATCGACCATATCCGTGAATACGCCTTGTTCTGGATTAAAAGCCTGGCTATGTTCATGCAGGTCGGGTGGGGCTTTATTCGTTGCCACATAAAAGTAACCTGATTGTTCCCAGGCATTCTTGAAATCGTCCAAAAGATAAGCTTTGCCCGCGCCGT
Source organism: uncultured Methylococcaceae bacterium (assembly GCA_903859415.1). Lineage (GTDB taxonomy): Bacteria > Pseudomonadota > Gammaproteobacteria > Methylococcales > Methylomonadaceae > Methylobacter_C. The sequence goes on along the minus strand of CAIOMN010000087.1, from coordinate 2,160 downwards.
CTGGGTCGCCACTGTCGTTGATGATGACTTTGATGTTATGCGGATCGGACTCATCAATGCCCGTTACCCAAACGGCATGATTGGCTCCTGGACCCCCTAAATCCCGCAAAGGGTTGTCTGCATCCCAGATATCCTCGGCTCTGATGCCGGTGATGACTTTATGTCCCATGCACAGTTCCTGATAAATATCCCCCACGGTCGCTTCTGTCTCGCAATGTGTTTCTACTCCGTACAGTTCCATCAGTTTGCCAGTATTATCAATGGATGTGCCGCCTGCTGATGTTAACCAGCCACGCTCTGCCGCTTCGGTACACAACTGCGCTTCTGTAACGGGTTCTCCGGTCATGCTTTCAATAATCCCTCGTTGCGCCTCTACAGCACAGCTAAATGGCGTAGTTTGATACTCCCAATAATGCGCGTCATCATTGGGTGTTCCAACAATACCACCATGTTCTGTACAATAATCGTTAGGATCGCCATGATCATGTTCTTGTAAATAAGACAAGTCAGTATGTGACATGAAAGAACTGTCATGATGAGCATCAGCTGTGTGTGTTGAAGCTAAATCATCGTAATTCTGTATGTCTGTGTCGGGCAGATAGGTATTGTTTGTCATGGCGATGAACTCTTTGGTAATATAATTTATGTAGACCTTTCACAATAAAAGATGACTAATGATAAGCTAGTAAACTGGACTGAAGCTATTGAGAAAAGTTGAATTTAGCGAATCACTGCTTACACAAAAAACTTACATTTCCTATGCAAGCGCTTGAATTCACCACACTTAGAATCCATGATTAATTTAGAACCATCCTTTTTTAACACGATTGTTCGACGATTTAATATTACCCGTGGTTTCACTTCTACTGGCATCATTAGTGTTGCCAGTTAAATCACAATCATCAATAGTTAAAGAGGCCGAGTTAAATATACCAACGCCTATAGTGTTCTCAGTCATAGTGCACTTGTAAACACTCGGGTATGATTGATCTTCTACATACATACCCCAGTCATACCTTCTAATGTTACATCCATGAATTGCAGCCTTTTTGCAAGAATCGGAAATCCTAATGCCGCCATAACCTTCTCGGCCAGTACCTATTAGTTTGCAATCACTTATTCTCGGTGCTGCATCATCTTTGGCTCGTATTCCCCATTCATAACCACTAATCTCACAGTCAGTAACATACGCTTTAGCCAAATCACTAATTACTACACCTGTATTAGTAGAAGTACCGTTACCCGATAATACACAGTTTCTAACTCTAGGCTCAGACTCATCACCTAAAATAAAACCACAAGCAAATTCTTTAAGTTCACATTTTGTGATGATAGCTTTGCTCTTACCAGAAGTCGCCACACCAACATCGGCACCAGATAGCTTGCATTTACTAATACGCGGCTCAGCTTCTTCTGAAATATATATACCTACTTCATAGCCTTTAATTTCGGAGTTTTCTACCTCTATTTTTTTACTTGACCCCCAGATATATATTCCTGTTGGCTGGCCTATATCTGACACGGCACCATTACTAATAAATTTACACTTATTAATTTGTACATTGCAATTTTCATTTAGACTTGCTCCTTTTCCGAATCCTTGAAATACACAACTTTCAAATTGAAATTTAGAGTTATCGTTTGCATAAATGCCAGCAGAAATTGAATGTTTAGTTGCTTTATTGGTATAAACAAATTCTGAATTATTAATAACTCCTTTTGAGCTATCGCCAACAGAAATACCAATATCACCAGTCAAAATTTTACAACCTAACATTTGAATATTAGCTTCATTGCCACCACTAATCCCATATTTGGCACTATCAATAAGGCAATTTTCTAAACTGACCGATGCAAAATCACTAAAACTAATGCCAGTAGGCACCCAATCACCATCACCATTAGCTACAAACTGACATTCATTTGCTTTAAATTTAGCGTTATCCGAAACCCTAACCGCTGTTTCTCCTGTAAATTTCGTATTAAAAGCAATGACTGATGATTTCTCGTCAATACATATCGCTTTAGCTTGTTCAGCGGAAATAGTAGATTTTTCTATTAAAATTGAAGACTCTCCACTACATTGCAACGAAGCATATTTTCTAAAATTAACTTGGCTGTTACGAATATTGCATTTTGCATCATTTTTAATCCACATAT
>CAIOMN010000086.1 GCA_903859415.1 uncultured Methylococcaceae bacterium | reverse complement strand
GGCAGAAAAGTTATGGAGGGGTTTAAAGAATCAATGCGAATTGTATTTGATAAGCATCTCGGACAATGGAATTACACTGCCATTCCTGAAGTGATAATTCCTGAAGTTGCCTAAGTTATTTAATGCACGTTCCTAAGTTATATAAGGCCTTATATGGTCGTTGCTGAAAATATCGGCACAATTTTACAAACTGCCATTAAAAGCTATGCAGATACCATTGAAGAATATGGTGAAAGTTTTCGAAGTAAGTCATCTGAGCTCTTAACAAAAATTAATGATAATAATGATCAAGGGAAAATCCTATACGATCAAATCAAGGAGACGGACTCCTTAATTAAAGATTTTAATACTGATCTGTTTGGCGGAGATACGCCAACAAACAGTATAAAAAATAAAGTCGATGAGCTTGTTAATGATCTTGAAAGAAAATATGAAACCATTATCACTTATTACAATGAAATATTAATTGGTGATGGAGATACTGTTTCTACTAAAAAGGAAATTACACAAGCCAAGGAAAGCATTCTGGCTGAGAAACAAAACATTGAAGTATTATTGGGCACTGTGGAGAAACATGTTGATGAATTAAGTAAATTTCATAACAAAATATTCGGCAAGCTCAATGAAAATAATGAATTAGAAGGTGGATTAAAAGCCGAATTGGATAAGAGAACGAAGCAGTTAAAAGACTTTGAAGACAATCATCAGATCAAATATAACGCATTAATTGAGAAAATAGAAAGCTTGATGCCCGGAGCAACAAGTGCCGGCTTAGCCAGTGCTTATTATGATATGAAGCTTACTTTTGATAAGCCCATTAAAGAGGCAACTAATTTGTTTTTTTTGTGTATCGGAATCATCGTTTTAATTGCAGGGTTTTCAGCAATCGAAAACTTTGGACAACTCACCGATATGGATACAGTTCTGAAGGGATTAATTTCCAAAATTCCATTTTATGCTCCAGTGTTATGGTTGGCCTTTTATGCTTCAAAAAGACGAAGTGAGTACCAACGACTTCAACAAGAATATGCTCATAAAGAAGCATTATCTAAGTCATACGATAAATATAAAAAACAGATTGATGATTTGAATGATGAAGACCCAGAATTGAAAAAATTATTACTTACAAGTGCTATTAATGCAATTGCTTATAACGCCTCTAAAACGCTTGATCGAAAACATGGCGATAAAATGCCAGCGCATGACTTGTTTGAAAAATTTGTAGATGCTTTACCAAATATAAAGACCCTTAAAGATTAAAATTTTAGAAAAAAACTACTACCAATTAAATGAGAACCTATCATGTCCTTAGTTAAATTAAGTTACACAGAATTTGAAGGTACCGCACGGCATTGGGAAATAGATCAAGCCACTTTCTCGGACATTAATCTAATCGTCGGTAAAAACTCCTCGGGTAAATCCAGACTCATGTCAGTTTTTGCTACCTTGACTCGCTTACTTTCTGGACAGCAGCAACAACTTCCTTTTGAGCCCAGTACGTTTCTGATAGAACTTGAATTAAATGCACAGGTGTTTATTTATCAATTGGTGCTTAAAGAGGGTTCTGTATTAGGCGAGAAACTCACCATTGATGGTGAAGAAAAACTGGTCCGAGGTGAAGATGGAGCGGGAAAAATTCGTTATGAAAAAGAAGGGCGGTTTCTGGATTTTCAACTTCCTTTAACCGTGCTGGCCGCCGTCAATCGACTCGATAAAATACAGCATCCATTTTTGATGGAATTACATCAATGGGCAAAGGGCGTGGCGCTATATTTATTTGGGTCGGATTTTGGCAAGTCACAAGTGATGGGTATTACAGAGGCTGAAGTGTTTTTTCGTAATCCCGCTCATCCGGTATTTGACGATCCTAATAATCTTGTGGCGGTATATACCTCAGCATTCAGCCAGTTTGGTGAGCTGTTTGATCATGCGATTATTGCTGATATGAATACTTTGGGGTACTCATTAACTGATGTGGGCTCTGAAAATATTCAAACAATAATCAATTTTCCTATTGCTGCTTTGGTTATGTTTACAGTTGAGCAAGATTTAGGTTTTAAGAATCCTCAAATGCACATGTCACAAGGTATGTTTAGGGCGCTGGCATTAGTGGTGCATTTGAATATATGCGCTTTTTCTAAAAAGAAGCAGGTCATTCTGGTGGATGATATTGGTGAGGGTTTAGATTATGAGCGAGCAACTGCGATTATTAACTTGTTAATTAGTAAAGCCAAAACGTATGACTTACAATTGATCATGACAAGTAATGATCGTTTTGTAATGAATGAAGTGCCTCTGGAATATTGGTCGGTGCTTAAGCGTAAAGGCGGTATTGTTAAACTGTTTAATGCCCAAAACGCCTCCAAGCAATTCAACGATTTTAAATATCTGGGTTTAAATAACTTCGACTTCTTTGCTTCAGATCTTTTTGAAGCAGAGGTTGAGAATGACTAAGAAATTTGCAGTCTTTGTTGAAGGGTTAACAGAACAAGAGTTTACGATCAGATTGCTCACAGAACTGGCTGGTAGGCACGGTATAACGTTTGAGGTGCATCGTCAGCATAAAGGGCAACTTTCTTTTTCTGAGTTGAGATCACATGAAGCCCCAGTGGTTCATGTGTTGGTCGCAAATTGTTGTAATGACGGACAGGTTAAATCACAGATTAAAGACCGCCATCAATCCTTAAAGCTTGCAGGCTATTCTTTGGTAATTGGGTTACGGGATATTTATCCTTTCGGTCATGATGACATTGCAAAGTTACAAGCCGGTCTTTTGGTCGGATTGCCGTGTGATGATGATTTACCTATCCATATTCATTTAGCGGTGTTGGAAATCGAGGCGTGGTTTTTAGAGGAAGTGAAGCATTTCGTTCGCATTGATGAAAACATATCAATGGATGACGTGATAGCTTGTGGTTTTGATCACGCAAAAATACGCGCTTCTGAGTTATCGCATCCGGCTGAAACGCTAAGCAAAATTTATCAAAGTGTCGGTAAGGGGTACAGTAAAAATAAACGGCAAGTTCAGCGAACGATTGAGGCTCTTGATTATGAAGAGCTGTATGTTAATACCTGTCAAAAAGCCCCTTCGTTAAAAAGTTTTATAAACAGTTTAGAGGCAGGGCTTTTTTAAGAATCATGGTGAACTTGATAAAGTCTAAACTGCATACATCATGTTGTCTCAAAAATAGACTTCTTGTTAATAAACTTTAAGTGGAGAAGCTATCAAAGTGCATTGATGTCATCAGGCAAATCATAATAGATCACATTGTTATGCCATTTTACTGAGCCGATGTTAGTCCACGGTGCTGCAAAGTTTAGGTGTAATTGATCATAAACCCAATAACTGGGTGCATTAATCTTTTTCATTTTGATAGTAAATACGGTGTCATTGATGTTTAAGCCTAGTTTGTTTCCCCAGAAGGCCGTTACCTTCATAATGAATTTTTCAAGCCGTACGTTGTTAATAGTAGGCGTAACAGCAATATTTGCCCACATAGAGTGAACACGTCCCCAGTTAGGTGCAAGTAATCGACCTTGCTCATTCACAAAAGGTAGCCATTGCTCAACACCTTTTTTATCGGTGTATGTAATCGCTAAAATATGATCGTAGCCAGCGAAATGATCATGTAGATAGAGTGCATGAGGGGTAATCCCTAAAAAGGTTAAAGAAACCATAATAAGCGCGTTACTGGCTTCTGCAATGGGAGCGCTGATAGGGACTTTCTTTATATCCAGATCCAGTCTGTAAATAAGCGCGTAGTGTATCGTACTGTTTAATTGCAAAATAAGAATGGCAACCAGGATTTTAGTCAGCTTTCTTGAAAATGCTTTGGGCTTCTGAGTGGCAAAGGTTTCAAATACCTGGTGATATAAATTATTGTCGGTCAGAGGGACTGAAAGAAGACAGTCACTATCACACGATAAACGGGTGCGTGAATCTGCAATAGCGCGATATTTCTTGATAGCCAGGGTTTTAATGACAGGTAAGCCCAGGACAAATCCAATCGGGGCTAAATAGCGCATTTTTAGCAGGATTTGAATATAAGTATCAACGCCTGAGTAAATGCGATTTTCTCTATCAAGTGCATATAAATCTAACAGCAAAGTTTTTTCTGATAGTTGAGAGAGTGCCGGATAGTTTGAGGCGTGTTCCTGAGCATTTTTGAAGTCTATACAGTTAAAAATGTCAAAGTGGTTAAGAATAAGAACAGTACGGTTACATAAAGGACATAGCTGATCATAAAATACTGTCAGAGACGGTTGTTTCGCTGTGAGCAATGAGCCGATTTTGCGCCACCAGGAAAAAGGGACGACCAGGCAATAAAATATAATCATGCCTATGCCAAAGGGATAAATATTCAGCGATAGGGTAATACCAAGATGTATGCTTAGTCCAATGAGTAGATAGACGGGTCTTAATCGTGAAATTGAAAAAAAGAAGGGGAAGGTAAACTGAAAAACCAGAATGGTATAGCCAATTATTTTTTCTAAAATCTCGTTATTAAGTAATAACGACATATCGATAGCTGAAACATAATAGGGTTGTGTTGACGGTAGCCAAGAGCCTAGTCCATTTCTCCAATGTTCAGCAAAAAGTTTATGTATAGCGGAATCAAAATATAAAAATCCAAGGCCTATAAGAACAGGCAGGTAATAAGCCAGGCTTGAAACGGTGGGTTTTGGGTAGGTACTGTAATGAGTAAACGGGGTGCTAAGTTTATATCTTAGTTTATCCAGTGAAAATGCACGGTCACCGGGCATAAAAATAAGAAAGAAACCGGCGCCTATCATGAAGGTATCAAAACCACCATCAAAATCACGCTGCATAGTGGTGAAGTTGACGAAAATAATCCAGAGGATATAGTTGGATATTATAGAAAATTGATAGCGATAGCCGAGTGAAACAAAGCAGGCAATAACCCCCCAAACACATAGAAAAAAGGGAATCATTGGAAATTCAACGTCTATGAACGGGATAGGGTCGAATATTAAATGATTAAAATAAAGAAGAAAGAGAATTTCTTGTAGGGTGACTAAACCATAAAGAATTCTGAATAAACCTATTCCAGTGGCAGGAACTTGTTTGGATTGAAGCTTTGAAACCTGATTGATTATAGATTTATACATTTCAATATTGAAAATGTGTAAATTATAATACAGACAGTAAGATTCAGTGTTGAAAATTTTTAATTAAAAAATAAGGCCCCTAACTTTCTTTATCGGAGAGTTAGGGGCCTAACTATAAACCTTTACCTATTGGTTAAGCTTATTTTTCGTCGTCTGGATGTTCAGCAAATACCCATTTCAAAAGGGCGTATACAGCACCTACAACAACAACAGCTCCTACCATGCCAGCTGGTGTTTTTAATGTTTCAGTAAGATCTAAAATAAATCCCATGTATGTGTCTCCTACGTTGATAATTTTTATTTGATAAATTGCTAAATTCATAGCAAGCGGATGTTGCATGATACGTCAGGCAAACTTAAAGTCAAGGCTTATTGTAGGTGAATATGAAAATATTAACGAAAATCTAATTTTGCTGACTATTGTTCTTAATGCTAGAAAGCCAATGTGGTATAGTTTGGATTCCGTTTTTGAGGATGATTGATTAGGGGCGATAATAATAATGAGAAAATACGTTAAAATATTACCATTGGCTGCGCTGTTCTTTGCTTTTTCGGCAAGTGCAGATGTTGAGTTGAAAGATAATTCTGAAATTTTAGGTAAATGGAAGGTTTATGCAGAGGCGCAGAAGTTAGATGGAGAACAAAAGAGTCTCACTATGGAATGGGATTTTAAAGCGGATGGTATTCTTAAGCAAACCGCAACAGACTCGGTGGGTCGGACAAAGGAAATGAAAATTGATATTAAATACTTTGTAGAAAATGGCGATATCAAGAAACAAACAAAACTAGGGCAAGAAAAATATGAGTCATGTAATGTGGTTGAAAAAGATGGCTCTAAAATGATTTTAAAGTGTCAGTTTATGTATTATTTCCTAACAAAAATATAATTAAAATTATTAAAAATAAAGGGGTGTAACTTATGATAAGCGGTATGATAATGGTTTTTGTAGCAATCTGGATTTACCAGTCAGCTATAAAAGCAAAATTGGACAATGTTATTGTATGGGTTGCGGTGAGTGCTGCAGCGTTTTTTGTATTGGTTTTTTTGTTTCAATACATCAATATAAATATTTTAGAATCGTTTAGATCTAGTGAGGGCGGTGCAGCCTATGAAGCTATCAACGGTGCAGATAGAAAAAATGAGGGTGATTTTACTGGATTTGGCGGTATTTTGAAGTCACTTTATGAAGAATTATCACCGTCCATTTTTAGCTTCTTGATTGTTGCTTTTTTACGCCTCAAATTTATTACTAAAGAAGCTTTATCAGTAGGTAATTTATTCAGTGGTCTGAAAGAAGTGTTTGTTAATATCAAGGATAGCTTTAAATCGCCACAATAAAAATACAATGCGCTGATGTTAAAAAAGCTCAAGTTTTACTTGGGCTTTTTTATTGCTTTTATTCTGTTCAAAATCAGCAACTACTAAATATCAGCAACTACTAAATAATCGCAGACACTAGCAAAATTATAGTAATAACAAAAAGTGTGGTAAAAATTAAACCTGCAATAATATAGGCAGAAAGCGATCCTTTTTCAAAGGCTTCTTTTCTATTCTTTTCGCTTTGTACACCTATAAAAGCAGCTAGAACGCTTTTAAAAATTTGAGTAATGGTTGGTTTTGACATGCTCATCTCCTAGATATTATCGAAAATAATAGAACTAGCTAGATTTTTAAGCAATGATTATATTTAGACAACATAAATTACATTTGGCCGAATCAATGAGTAATACAGAATTATTAAAACAATTACTATCTCAAAGAATCTTGTTTCTTGATGGTGCAATGGGCACGATGATTCAAGGTTACAAGCTTGAAGAAAAAGATTTTAGAGGGGAACGTTTTGCCCAGTGGGATGTTGATCTTAAAGGGAATAATGATTTATTGTCATTGACTCAACCGGATATCATTAAAGCGATTCATAGCGCTTATTTTGATGCAGGGTCAGATATAGTCGAAACAAACACATTTAACTCGACCAGTATTTCCATGGCGGATTACCGCATGGAATCATTGGCTTATGAGCTTAATGTTGCAGCTGCTCAAGTTGCAAAACAAGCCGCCGCTGAATATACCGCTAAAACACCCGATAAACCGCGATTTGTCGCGGGCGTTTTAGGGCCTACTGCCAGAACGGCATCAATGTCTCCAGACGTTAATGATCCCGGTTTCCGTAATATCACTTTTGATGAGTTAGTTATTGCTTATACAGAATCAACGAAGGGCTTGATTGACGGTGGTGCTGATATTATTCTCATTGAAACGGTATTTGATACGCTGAATGCAAAGGCCGCTATTTTTGCTGTAGAACAGGTTTTTGATGATATTGGCAGAAAATTGCCGGTGATGATTTCTGGTACGATTACCGACGCTTCAGGAAGAACGTTGTCTGGTCAAACAGTCGGTGCTTTTTGGAATTCATTAAAACATGTCAACCCTATATCCTTTGGGTTTAATTGTGCGTTGGGCGCGACTGAGTTACGTCAATACATTGCCGAGTTATCCGGGATTGCTGATACTCATGTATCCGCGCATCCTAATGCGGGCTTACCCAATGAGTTTGGTGAGTATGATGAAACGCCTGAACAAATGGCTAAAGAGTTGGCCGATTGGGCACAAAATGGCTATTTAAATATTATCGGTGGTTGTTGTGGAACCTCACCGGCTACCATTAAGGCCATTGTACAGGCGGTTCAGCACCATGCGCCTCGCATCATCCCTACTATTGAAAAAAAGTGCCGCTTAGCGGGTCTTGAGCCCATGTCGATAGGTTCAGATAGTTTGTTTGTTAATGTCGGTGAGAGAACCAATGTCACCGGCTCAGCCGTTTTTAAACGTCTAGTCATTCAGGGGGATTACGAAGCGGCGTTGGATGTTGCTAAACAGCAGGTTGAAAACGGTGCGCAGATTATTGATATCAACATGGATGAAGGCATGTTGGAATCAAAAGAAGCAATGGTGCGCTTTTTGATGTTGATAGCTGCTGAGCCTGATATAGCAAAAGTGCCTATTATGCTAGATTCCTCTAAATGGGATATTTTGGAAGCGGGCTTAAAGTGTATTCAAGGTAAAGGCGTAGTTAATTCTATTTCTCTTAAAGAAGGTGAAGTCGCTTTTATTAAACATGCAAAACTTGTTCACCGATACGGTGCAGCGGTTATTGTGATGGCGTTTGATGAAGATGGCCAAGCAGATACTAAAGCCAGAAAAGTCGACATCTGCCAGCGTGCTTATAAGATTCTGACTGAACAGGTTGGATTTCCGCCTGAAGATATTATTTTTGACCCTAATATATTTGCTGTAGCGACGGGTATTGATGAACATAATAACTACGGATTAGACTTTATTGAGGCCACTCGTGAAATTAAACAAACATTACCTTATGCGCTGATTTCAGGCGGGGTTTCTAATGTGTCGTTTTCATTTCGGGGTAATAACCCTGTGCGTGAAGCAATCCATGCGGTATTCTTATATCACGCCATTCAGGCCGGTATGTCTATGGGGATTGTTAACGCTGGTCAATTAGCGATCTATGAAGATATACCGCTAGATTTACGTGATGCCGTAGAGGATGTGGTTTTAAATCGTCATGATGGCAGTGGTACGGATAAGTTATTAGAACTGGCCGAAAAATACAAAGGCGATGGCAGCAGCAATGAAGTCAAACAAGAAAATCTTGAATGGCGTGAGTGGCCAGTTAATAAACGCCTGGAACATGCCTTGGTCAAGGGCATAACCGATTACATTGATGAAGATACTGAACAGGCAAGGTTAGAAGCGGAACGCCCTCTACACGTAATTGAAGGCGCGTTAATGGACGGTATGAACGTAGTCGGTGATTTGTTTGGTGCGGGTAAAATGTTTTTGCCTCAAGTGGTTAAGTCAGCACGGGTGATGAAAAAAGCGGTGGCTTATTTAATGCCGTTTATGGAAGCAGACAAGGCTGGCGGCGATAGACAAACCAACGGTAAAATTCTTATGGCGACCGTTAAAGGCGATGTGCATGATATTGGTAAAAATATTGTAGGCGTGGTTTTGCAATGTAACAATTATGATGTCATTGATTTAGGGGTTATGGTGCCTGCTGAAAAGATATTACAAACGGCACGCTTGGAAAATGTTGATATCATCGGTTTAAGTGGTTTGATTACCCCTTCATTGGATGAAATGGTTTATGTCGCCAAAGAAATGCAGCGTCAAGGCTTTACAATTCCTTTAATGATTGGTGGTGCAACTACTTCTAGAGCACATACCGCCGTAAAAATTGAACCTCATTATCATGGTACAACTGTTTATGTGACTGATGCATCGAGAGGTGTGGGAGTGGCAAGCAATTTATTAAGCACTGATTTAAAAGATGAGTTTATCAAAAGTATCCGAGAAGAATACGAAGAAGTTAGAGAACGTCATAAAGGTCGTGAAGCTAAAACAAAGCAACATTCTTTAGAGGATGCGAGAAAGAATAAGTTTAAGTGGGGCGATTATGAGCCGATAAAACCAGCTTTTTTAGGTAATAAAGTAATACAGGATTTTCCGTTAGCTAATTTAGTGAGTTATATTGATTGGACACCTTTCTTCCAAACCTGGGAGATGGCGGGCAGTTACCCAAAGATCTTGGATGATCATATTGTCGGTGTTGAAGCCAGAAAGCTCTTAGACGATGCCCAGGTGATGTTGAAAAAAATCGTTGATGAGCGTTGGTTAACAGCAAGTGCGGTGGTGGGTTTTTATCCAGCGAATAGTCATGGCGATGATGTGGTTCTTTATACTGATGACACTCGTCAGAATCCATTAGACGTTCTGCATCATTTAAGGCAGCAAAATATTAAAGCGCCTGGTCGACCCAATTATTGTCTATCTGATTTTATTGCGCCCGTAGAATCCGGTAAAGCGGATTATATTGGAGCTTTTGCTGTCACTACGGGCATTGGTATAGAAGAAAAACTAGAGCAATTTGAACAAGATCATGATGATTACAGTTCAATTATGCTGAAAGCATTGGCAGATAGATTAGCTGAAGCGTTTGCAGAATATATGCATCAATTAGTTAGAAAGGATTTCTGGGGTTATGCAGAAGATGAGGTTTTAGACTCTAACGAGTTAATTAATGAAGCTTATAAAGGGATACGTCCGGCACCAGGTTATCCTGCTTGTCCAGATCATACTGAGAAAGCTAAATTGTTTGAACTATTAAATGTAACCGAGAATACATCAATAGCGTTGACTGAAAGTTATGCTATGTACCCGGCGTCTGCTGTGAGTGGTTGGTATTTTTCTCATCCGGAGTCTCAATACTTTAACGTTGGAAAAATAGATAAAGATCAGTTACAAGATTACGCAAGACGCAAAGGGATTGCTGAAGAAATAGCTGAACGTTGGTTAGCGGCTCATTTGCATCATTAAGATAACCAGCACTTATGACATTGTTAGTGCTTTTAGGAACGGCAGGCTGTCACCTTTGTGAGCAAGCTGAAGAGCTGTTGAATAGTTGTTTGTTAAACGATACTAAGTTAATAGTTGAATCTATCGATATTTCTGAGCAGGATTCATGGCTGGAGAAGTATGCGATACGCATACCGGTAGTTCTTCATCCAGAAAGCCAACATGAGTTAGGATGGCCTTTTGATATAGTACAGCTTCAGGCGTTTATTGAGAAAATTGGCTATAATTCCAACAATAATTAGAAAACTGCTGATACAGGAAAGCAATAATGACAATAACAACCAGAGCACTTTCAAAATTACAGTATTTCTTTGAAATTAAAGTGGGGCAAATAAAGGATAATGAACATTATCAAAAGCTCTTAGCTATGCCTCCTTTAAAGCGCTGGGGCACAGTAGCAGCCTTGTTTGTTTTATCTCAACTTGTTGTCTTTGCCGTTTTATATCTTATTTTTGGTAAAACAGTTGTCATTGGTTTTTTTGCGAGTATTGTGGCTGGTTTGGCAACAGGAGTGGGAGCTTTACCTGCTCTTTTTTTCAAAAACATTTCTCGTAATTTATTTAACAGTCTTTTGGGTGCAGCAGCGGGCGTTATGTTAGCGGCGACTGCATTTTCTTTACTCGTTCCCGGAATATCCTATGGAAATTTAGTCTGGTCCGGTAAAGGTATTTATATTGTTTCTCTTGGGATGCTAGTTGGAGCCGCTTTTCTTCATTATGCAGATCGCCAGTTACCCCATGTGCATTTTGATTCATTATCGGAGGAACATTTATCCTCTTTAAAAAAAGTTTGGTTATTTATTATTGCGATCACCATCCATAATTTTCCAGAAGGGATGTCTGTAGGGGTTAGTTTTGGTTCTGGAGAGTTGAAAAACGGTATTGTTTTAGCAATTGCTATCGCGTTACAAAATATTCCCGAAGGTTTAGCGGTGGCCTTGCCACTCGTGGGTTTGGGTTACAATAAATGGAAGGCAATTGGTATTGCTACATTAACTGGTTTAGTTGAGCCAGTGGGTGGTTTACTGGGTATAACTGCCGTTACTTTGTTTCAGCCTATTTTGCCCATTGCAATGGGATTTGCAGCAGGTGCGATGTTATTTGTTATCAGTGAAGAAATTATTCCTGAAACGCATTCAAATGGGCGGTCACGTTTTGCAACATTTGCTTTGATGATTGGCTTTATAGTTATGATGATTCTGGATAATTTGCTTGCTTAATATCAACCCCCTTAAAACTTAATAGGCTAGAGAGTTCATATAAGTGTTGTTTTCTAGTGCATGGATAGATAATCTCCAAAATAATTTATATGCGTTAATAAGCGCATTAAATACTGTCAATTTCAATGCAGCATTTCATTTTTTAGTAGAGTACTTTTCTTCGTTATTTGCTAATGTTAATCCAGCTGAGTTATTAACTGCTTCGATGACAAGTTTTGTGTTAATAACAGTTGCTGAGATGGGTGATAAAAGTCAGTTAGTTTGCATGACATTAGCATCTAAATATAGAGCAAAGCCTGTCTTGTTGGGTGCTATTGGCGCTTTTGTTTTCTTAAATACGGTTGCTGTTGTATTTGGTGCTGCCATAGCAAGTTGGTTACCTGACTATGTTGTGGCTGCGACAGTTGCCTTATTATTTGCTATTTTTGGAGTCCATTCAATACTGCAAAATGAGGAAGGTGAGGGAGAAGTTGTTAAAGAAAAAAGTGGTCAGAGTATTTTCTTTGCTACGTTTATGTTAATTACAATTGCCGAGTTTGGCGATAAAACTCAATTAGCGGTTGTTGCTTTAAGCAGCACCTTTATGCCTCTTGGCGTTTGGATAGGTTCGATAGTAGCGCTGATATTTACATCAGCTTTGGGTGTAATTGTAGGGCGTACTTTATTAAAAAGGCTTTCGTTATCCTTACTTCATAAGATAAGTGGCGGTATTTTTTTGATCTTGTCAGTTTTAGCTTTATATAAGTGTTATATAAGTTATATGATTTGATCGGCTGTATGAATGCTTGAATAATTTTAAACGTTAGATTTCATAGACCCACCTCAATGTGAAATCTGGCTAATCAATAATAGTGAGGTGAAATTTCGGAGAGTATTATGGATAAACTAACAGCATTGTCTTTAAGTATTGGTGGGTTGGCTGGAGTAGCAACATTTTTAGCTGTTGGCCCCGCTAGTGGTTTGTTTTTTATATGGGCTGCAACCATTGCTTGGGCGGCCTACTTTTTCTTGGGTGCAACTAAGGAAGCGTTGATTAATACTATCGTCTGTGGCATTTTTGGCGTATTTTTAGCTTGGTTTACAGCTATTTTACTAACAAACGTATCACCTGATGTCGTTCTTGGTTTCCCTTTAGTCGCTGGCATAACCGTAGCTGTTTCAGTCGTTGTTTTGTGTCTTGCGGCAAATATTCCTCAGCTTGCTACAATTCCAGCTAGCGTTTTGGGATACTCTTCAACGTTTGCTTATTTATTACAAACCCCTGATAAATTAAATCAGGATGTTTTATTAAGTATCTCTCTTAGTAACCCGCTAATAGTTATATCTATTTCAATTGTTATAGGTACTTATTTTGGTCAATGGTCTGCTCAATTAAGTGAAAAGTTGACTAAGTAACACAATGATTAGCTAGACATTAGGAGGGTAATATTTTATTACTCTCCTGTGTTCTGGTTATTTAACAGGGTTAGTCACCTGGGTAACCTCGTTGTCTTCCAGCTTTTCTAAAGGTAAGTTGATTAAATCCTGTAAGCTATTCTCAAGTTGTGGTTGTACACCAAACTTACGTCTTAATTCACGACTCAGTAATTCTTGTTTACCTTCTTGGCGTCCTTCAGCCGAAACTGCCTGGTAAAAACGGGTTTGTCTTAACTCGACTTCATTTAAAGCTAACATCTTTTTAATCTCCTCGCGGCTTAAGTGCGGTAACTTATAAACTAAGTAATAAAAGTCTAAAAATAGTCATTACATTCTCGCTTTTTTAAATATTGAGTTGCTACATAATTATGATTAACAACCGAAATTTCTGAATGATTGAGATTACATAGTTGTTTTGACGTTAACCTTGCTTGGATGGCAGTTTAAACCCCAGATAAGTTCCACTACTAATGCCCATCAAAGCCAGCAGATTGCTGTCGAAATCGGGCATACTTAAATCATTGCATACCTTGGTGATAAAAATAATAATTAAGGTGACAGTCCAAGAAAATATCTGGAAACGGTGGAAGCTAACCCCACTGCAATCACTAAGAATATCGTTGATAAAACCCTCAGAGGCAGCAGGTTTCATCTCCATATTGAGTGCAGCAAGCTGGTCTTGAACGTGGATTATTTCCTGTTCTTTACCAGCCAGTTCACCGGATTTTTTCGCTAGAGTAGTTTGCAAATCATTCTGATTTGTAGGAGCAGGTGTAGCCGTCGCAGCCGCATTAAGCTGGGCAATATAGCTTTGCAGGCTCTGCTTTTCCACCTCACTTTGTTTTAGCATCGCTGTTAATCCATCCAGTTGTCTTTGCTGGTCTGCCGCTTTTCCAGAATCCACTGCCGCCGCACCCAATCCAGTAGCTGCGCTTATTCCAATTAAACCCAGTACCGATGCTGTTAAATTAGACAAGTCGCTAGTTACTATCCAGATAAAAAGATAGGAAATCAGCACCACAAAAAACCAGGCCGCCATTTGAAAGCGCGACAGACTGAAAGGTTTCCGTAAAATAGGTTTCTGATCAGTGGATTTGAGTGGCTGCGCGCCCGGCTCTCTCAGAACATCGCTTTTAATGCTCAACCAGATAAAAAATAACAGCAGTAATAAGCTGAACACGCCAAAGCTTTTGAACCAGATGGGGTCAACTACGATTAGTTCCGCCTTAATTTCGCTGGGGAATTGTTTACCCTCATAACCTAAACTGACTATGACCTTCCTGCTAGAATTAAATACACTATTTCTGCCCGATTTTAGCAATTGCCGCCAACTTTGCTTCAGGGCTGGACTATCACTACCGTCAATATTGTCAGTACTTGAGGCATCTGGATAATCTAGTGAGTAAGTAATCTTGGTAATATCACTGGAAAATGTTGGTTTCAACCCCTGTAAGGCAATACCATCCAGAAACAATGTAAGCTTCTTAGCATCAAACTTCCCCAATTGTTGCCAATCAGCTACTTTATTTATTGTCAGTGTAATAGAGTGGTTCAGTTGCAGAACCAGTTTATCGTTTGGCTGGACTATTTCCGGTGTTATCGAGTCTGCTACCACTAAGCTTGGTGCACATAATAAAACCAGTAAAATCTTTATTAAGACAGTGTATTTCATTTTTTGACCTCTTTGTTCAAAAAAAATATTCATCAGTGGAGCTTCAAAAAACCGTTTTTTTGCCATAACAGAAGTAATCAGAACTGTTTTAGCAATTCATTATCATAGGCCGTTATTAGTTTTAGTTTTTCAATAGAAGCCAATCAAATCGTGGCTTTTCATTTTTCCGTTATATACCAGACTTACTTTTGCTAATCTGTTGTGCAACCTCACTCAAATAAGCCTTTATGTTCATCGTAAGTGATAATCAATATACTATTTTCCCACAGCGGTGAGTTGCGGATAGTTTCATAAACACTCTTGATCAGTTGTTCTCCATTGCGTACATCATCCCTTGGGTGTTGTGATTGGCCTCCAGAGTAAGAACCATCACTGACATCGCCGTAATTAGGTTCTATAAACGTATAAAAATAAAGATAATAACCCTTAATATCTGTGGAAAAACGTTCAAAATGTTGGTAATCATCAATTTTAATATGGCTTAGCGCAGCTACGCAGGGAATCGGTCACAAAATCGTAAACATAGCCGGACTGGTGGATAGGGATGGGCTGGCGGAAAATTAGTGCCTGCTCCACATAATTGCTGCAAAACATTTTTCAGCTCATGCGCTGGGCCGTGGCTCATGGACCAGTCCGCAGGTCCGCCTACTGAATAAGGTTTATTGTTATAAGTATTGCTGTAATGCTGAGATAAGCCATCTATAGCAGTAGGTCGCCCCGTTACCGCATCTGTACCTGTGATATTGGAAAAACCCAGCATATGATCGAAGGAACGATTCTCCATCATTAGCACAAACACATGCTTGATCAGTACATTAGGGTTGGAAGTATTTTCTGCCATCATTACTTACCTTACTAGCGGGCCATTCATTAAATAGGGATAGCGGATTCAAAAATGGAGTAAAACATCACTAACTGACTTGTTAGTCATTATCATGCGACTTTGAAACTTTTACACCTGCAAAGGTACCAATAATTCCAGCCATACCTGTTGTTACCAACGCTATTGCACCATCGTCACGGAAATAAAGTTAGTAAGATGTACCTAATAACAAAAATAATGGCTTAATTTAAGGTTTTTAACTTTAAAAGGTTTTTTTGCCATAGTCAACTAAATATTTATAGTCTATAAATATAATAGTAATAATTTGTAGTTAATAGTCTAAATCAATCCTTTGGAGCCTTACTGGGTTACGACAACGATTCCTTCATTTTTTGGCCATCAGGATTTTAGTCTCATCTGTCCATAGGTCGTAGGATTGTTCGTTCT
>CAIOMN010000085.1 GCA_903859415.1 uncultured Methylococcaceae bacterium | reverse complement strand
TCTAAACTAGAAACAGCGCTTAATGGAAAGATGAAAAGCAAAGCTCCTCAAGAAGTTAATGATATGCTGATTCGATGGGCGCATGACGGTGCACCCAAGGCGGAATGGGATAATAAAATTGGTGCTGCTGTTGAAAAGCATTGTTACAAATGCCATGACGAGGAATCTGACCTCCCTCAATTAACTAAATATGATGTCGCTAAAGGTTTGGCTGAGGTTGATCAAGGTGCAAGCATCAGCTCATTAACTCGCGTTTCACATATCCACTTATTTGGTATCAGCTTTATCTTTCTGTATGTCGGATGGATCTTCAGTATGGCAGTATTTAACCCTTTCTGGAAACTGGTTTTAATCTCGTCACCTTTTGCTTTCCTGGTAATCGATGTTAGCTCATGGTGGATCACCAAGTACTGGCCAGACTTTGCAATTATTACCATGCTCAGTGGCATTGGCTATAGCATTGCAGTCATGATTATGTTTGTAACTTCTTTTGCTCAAATGTGGTTACCTAGATGGACTAAACCGAACGCTAATAACATTTATGAAATCGTAAGAGAAAACTATCTAAGCAAAAAGAGAGCTTGATCCTCCCGCCATAGCTTCTTCATAAAAAACTATAGGGTATAGTTGTAAATTGAGTTAAGAGTGGGGTAGGCTGATGAGGGGCGAACTGACCTTGCAGTTATGTTCAACATGATAAGCAACGGCTTGTGCCGTGATATTATTCGATTGTCGGTTTGTACTTAGACGGCTTTAAACGTATATTATGAAGCTGTTTTAATTGCCGGAATGATTTGATGGACACGATTAGTATCCGTGGTGCTAGAACGCATAACTTAAAAAATATTGATATTGATTTACCTAGGGACAAATTAATTGTTATCACCGGGTTGTCGGGTTCGGGAAAGTCCTCTTTAGCCTTTGATACGATTTACGCAGAAGGCCAGCGCCGTTATGTAGAGTCATTATCTGCTTACGCACGGCAATTCTTATCAATGATGGAAAAGCCGGATGTCGATCATATTGAAGGCTTGTCGCCCGCTATTTCTATAGAACAAAAATCCACCTCACATAATCCCCGTTCAACCGTCGGGACCATCACTGAGATTTATGATTACTTACGGTTATTATATGCACGGGCAGGCACTCCGCGTTGCCCAGAACATCATGTTTCTTTAGAAGCACAGACCGTTAGCCAAATGGTTGATTTATTGCTGGCGCAACCGCAAGAACAACGCTGGATGTTATTAGCGCCAGTCATAAATGATCGTAAGGGTGAACATATCCAGTTATTGGAAGATTTGCGTGCCCAAGGTTTTATTCGGGCGCGAATTGACGGTACTGTCTATGATTTAGATGATGCGCCGGTCATGGATTTAAAAAAGAAACACACCATTGAAGTGGTTGTTGATCGTTTCAAGATTCGTGACGATTTAGCCCTACGTTTATCAGAATCATTTGAGACGGCCTTACGTATTGCGGATGGTATTGCCATTGCAGTTTGTTTGGATGATGCAACCGAAATGGTATTCTCTGAGCGTTATGCCTGTAAGCAGTGTGGCTACAGTTTGACCGAGTTGGAGCCGCGCATCTTTTCGTTTAATAATCCCAAAGGCGCGTGCAGTAGTTGTGATGGTTTAGGCGTTAGACAGCATTTTGATCCCGATTTAGTGGTGCATAATCCTGATATCAGTTTAGCAGGCGGCGCTATTCGGGGTTGGGATCGACGTAACGCCTACTATTACCAAATGATATCTTCCTTAGCAGAACATTATGGTTTTGACCTGGAAGTGCCTTTTTCTCAACTGTCTAAAGAAGCGCAGGATCTGGTGTTGTATGGCAGTGGTAAAACCGCGATTGAATTTAAATTCATGACTGGAACCGGTTCGGTTAAAAAGAAAAAGCATCGCTTCGAAGGTATTATTGCCAATATGGAGCGGCGTTATCTGGAAACTGAATCTCAATTAGTACGTGATGAATTAGCCAAGTATCAATCTCATCGGCCTTGTAATGTCTGCGGAGGGGCGCGGCTGAATCTGGCTGCCCGTAATGTCTTTATAGAAGACTTTCCTTTGCATCATTTGACGCATTTACCGATTCGCAAGTCTTTGGCTTTTTTTAATACTTTGTCGTTACCGGGTCAGCGGGGTGAGATTTCGGTCAAGATTATTAAAGAAATACGTGAACGTCTGGAGTTTTTGGTGAATGTGGGTCTGGATTATTTAACGCTGGATCGCAGCGCAGATACATTGTCCGGTGGCGAAGCGCAGCGCATTCGTTTAGCGAGTCAAATTGGTGCCGGTTTGGTCGGTGTCATGTATGTCTTGGATGAGCCGTCTATCGGTTTGCATCAACGCGATAATGACCGCTTGTTAAAGACTTTGTTTCATTTGCGTGATTTAGGCAATACCGTTATCGTTGTGGAGCATGATGAAGATGCGATTCGTGCCGCACAGCATATTGTAGATATTGGTCCAGGGGCGGGTGTGCATGGTGGGCAGATTATTGCTCAAGGCAGTCTGGATGATATTCTGAACAGTGAAGAGTCGTTAACAGGGCAATATTTGTCCGGTAAAGTAGCTATCGATGTCCCGGTTACATTAACACCAGTGGATAAAGATAAGCTAATGGTGATTCGCAATGCGTCTGGCAATAACCTAAAAAATGTGGATATCGCTTTCCCCGTTGGACTATTAACCTGTGTGACTGGGGTATCAGGTTCCGGTAAATCTACCTTGGTTAACGATACCCTCTATGCGCATGCCGCTCGTTTAATCAACCATGCCAGCATTGTTCCAGCGCCTTGTGATGCGATTGAAGGGCTGGATTACTTTGATAAGGTCGTTGATATTGATCAAAGCCCGATAGGTAGAACACCACGTTCTAATCCTGCGACTTACACTGGATTATTTACGCCCATACGTGAGTTATTTGCTGCGACGCATGAATCGCGTTCTCGTGGGTATACCGTGGGTCGCTTTAGTTTTAATGTCAAAGGTGGGCGGTGTGAAGCGTGTAAAGGCGATGGCGTGATTAAAGTTGAAATGCACTTCTTGCCGGATATCTTTGTGCATTGTGATGCCTGTCAAGGTAAGCGTTATAACCGTGAAACCTTGGAAATACGCTATAAAGGTAAGACTATCAATCAAGTGCTGGATATGACGGTGGAAGATGCAGCAGCGTTTTTTAGTCCCGTACCGACGTTAGCCAGAAAGCTACACACACTGATGGAAGTCGGTTTAAGTTATATCACCTTGGGACAAAATGCCACGACCTTGTCAGGTGGGGAAGCGCAACGGGTTAAGCTGGCTAAAGAATTGTCAAAACGTGATACAGGCAAGACCTTGTATATACTGGATGAGCCTACGACTGGATTGCATTTTCACGATATTAAGCAGTTGTTAGGCGTGTTACATACCCTGCGTGATCATGGTAATACTGTGATTGTAATTGAGCATAATCTGGATGTTATTAAAACCGCTGATTGGCTGATTGATATGGGCCCAGAAGGTGGCGATGGCGGTGGAACACTGGTGGCAGAGGGTACACCTAAGCAAGTCTCTGAGAATCCAGCTTCTTATACTGGGCATTATTTGAAGCGGTTTTTTGAGTGATGGTACCAAACGTAATAACTAAAGCAGCGCTCTCCAGTATACGATCCCTCATTATTTTATATAGGGTAAGTTGGCGTTATTATCTGTGAGCAGAATTTTGCCAGTAACCCAATGGAGTAGGTTATTGGAGCTAAGTTCAAGATACTCTTGTCTGTTTTTTTTAGTTGCTGACTGTAGATGTTTCCCCGATTATAAATGATACAAGGTGGTAAATACACGTAACTGCTGAGTTGAATTTCTATTTGCGCATAGTGTAAAGTCAGGCCAATCGTGGCGTGCATAAGAAGATACTTGAGATACTAAGCCTAAGGTGCGATACTTCAACCAATGCAGTTGATTTCCTATCTTTACAGTAGGACATTTTCTATTTTGTTTATTTCTCTTGCTACTTGAAGGTGGATAGTCTGCAGAAACTTTCTCTAAAGATAGAGCAGGAGTTTATATGATGAACACAAAGTTATCGAGTATCGCTGTATTAGCGCTTTCCTTGTCGCAAGTCGGATATGCCACAGAAAGCAGCGCGCCAGTCAAAACTGCAACAGATTTACAATCGATGTCTAACCAGTTCTGGTGGCCTGACAGACTTGATTTAGCCCCTCTTAGGCAACACGCTGCAGAATCAAGTCCGATGGACAGCAAGTATAATTACGCCAATGAATTTAAGAAACTCGATCTCAAGGCAGTTAAGAAAGATATTGAAACCTTGATGACTAGCTCTCAAGAATGGTGGCCCGCTGATTATGGGCACTATGGTCCCTTTTTTATTCGAATGGCCTGGCACAGTGCCGGGACTTATCGTGTAGAAGACGGGCGAGGTGGAGCAGGTGGTGGTCAGCAACGATTCGAACCACTCAATAGTTGGCCAGATAATGCAAACCTGGATAAAGCCCGTCGTTTGCTTTGGCCGATCAAAAGCAAGTATGGCAATAAAATTTCCTGGGCCGATTTGATGGTTCTGACAGGCAACGTCGCATTGGAGTCGATGGGATTTAAAACCTTTGGTTTTGCGGGTGGCCGGACAGACGACTGGGAAGCCGATTTAGTCTATTGGGGACCCGAGAAAAAGTTTCTTGCCGATGAGCGGTACAAAGAGGGTCGAAAGCTTCAAAAGCCGCTGGCTGCTGTTCAGATGGGCTTGATCTATGTAAATCCAGAAGGGCCTAATGGTAATCCTGATCCACAGGCCGCCGCTAATGATATACGCGAAACTTTTGGCCGTATGGCGATGAACGATGAAGAAACGGTAGCCCTGATTGCTGGCGGACACACCTTTGGTAAAACGCATGGTCAAGGAGATCCGTCTAAGTGTATAGGAGCCGAACCTGCTGCAGCCGGTATTGAGGAACAGGGTTTGGGTTGGAAAAACAAGTGCGGTAAAGGAAATGCCGGTGATACGATTACCAGTGGTCTGGAAGGTGCATGGACTGGGAGTCCGACTCAATGGACTATTCAATATTTAAGTAATCTATTTGCTTTTGATTGGGTAAAGACCAAAAGTCCAGCGGGCGCTACCCAATGGATTCCCAGTGATGCGAATGCTGCATCTTTGGTGCCGGATGCTCATGATAAAGATAAGCGCCATGCGCCCATCATGTTGACGACTGACCTTGCACTAAAAACAGATCCCAGTTACCAAAAGATTGCGAAACGTTTTCTGGATAATCCAAAAGAATTTGAACTTGCTTTTGCCAAGGCGTGGTTCAAGCTGACTCATCGTGATCTGGGACCTCGAACACGCTATCTTGGAGCCGAAGTGCCAAGTGAGGTTCTTATTTGGCAAGATCCTATTCCTGCAGTGAATCACAAGTTGATTAACGCAAGTGATACTGAAAGCCTTAAGAATAAAATTCTTAAATCGGGTTTAACGGTGCCAGAACTGGTTCGCACTGCCTGGGCGTCTGCCGCTTCATTTCGTGGTACGGATATGCGCGGTGGTGCTAATGGTGCTCGAGTTCGTCTTGCTCCAGAAAAAGACTGGCAGGTCAACAATCCAGATGAGCTTGCCAAGACTCTAGCGCAGTTAGAAGCTATTCAAAAAGACTTTAATCAAACGCAGTCGGGTGGAAAAAAAGTATCGCTTGCCGATCTGATTGTTTTGGGTGGTAGTGCTGCGGTTGAGCAGGCAGCTAAGGTTGCCGGATACAGTATTAAGGTTCCTTTTACACCAGGGCGTATGGATGCATCACAGGAGCAAACGGATGTGAGTGCCTTCGCGGTGCTTGAGCCGAAAGCGGATGCGTTCCGTAATTACTATGGTGAAGGCAATTTGCTGTCACCCACGGCGATGTTGATTGATCGCGCTAATATGCTTACGCTTACTGTTCCTGAAATGACTGTTCTGGTGGGCGGCTTGCGTGTTTTAAATACAAACACCGGACAATCGAAACAAGGTGTATTGACTAGTAAACCGGGGACATTGAGTAATGATTTCTTTATAAATTTACTCGATATGTCTACTCAGTGGGAAAAGTCATCCAAGTCTGAAGGGGTTTACGAAGGTAAGGATAGAAAGACCGGTGAACTCAAATGGACGGCCACCCCAGTCGATCTGATTTTTGGTTCTCATTCTGAGCTTAGGGCAATTGCTGAAGTATATGCGTCTGCGGATGGAAAACAGAAGTTTGTCACTGACTTTGTTAATGCCTGGAATAAGGTGATGACACTTGATCGCTTTGATCTGAAATAGCCTCTCTGGACTGTTAATCGTTTCTAGAAAAGCCCAGTAAATTCTAAAATTGCAGGGCTTTTTTGTTTAAGGATATGCAAGCATTATGATGTCCATATACTAGTTGACTATATATCCCTGTTGATCTACGCTATACTCGGCGCGGTCACAGATGCGGAAAATGAAAGAGGTATAATGCTCCAATTTACCTAAAAATATGACATGCTTAAAATCAAATTCACAGAGGCCGAAGTTGAACAGTTATACCAACAATTCATGGAACATCCTTCTG
>CAIOMN010000084.1 GCA_903859415.1 uncultured Methylococcaceae bacterium | reverse complement strand
GGGCTTACTTCGGGTAGCCTCTATTATTTTAGAGTGGCTTACGTTACCCCTGCAGGCACTTCTGAGTTTTGTCAGCCCGTTTCTTTAATGGTTGCTTAAGTGCTTACCTACCCCGTTTAAACATTATCTCAACAGAATTGAAGTCTAGTGGTTTTCTCACACTCTACTTCAATTTCTGCATGACACCAATATAACCCTGCTCTGTACTGTGATTAGCTTTTAAACCGGAGCATACAATGCCATTGAATCTTACCAACTCGAAAAGGACGGCAGCATCAACACGACTTTCGTTTTTAATGAAGGCGGATTCGATGGGGGTAAGTAACAGTTACTTTTTAATCTAGTCAAATCTATTTAATACTGTTCAAATGAGTAGATTATTAGCAAGTTGTTCGTTATGATTTTTTTAAAAATCCTCTAATGATATTTATCAAAGCTGGACTGTGAGCAAGCAACATGCCTGAATCATCTGGTTTATCAAGTGTACTAATCAGATCCTTCAGTAACTCATCGCCTAATAGCTGTAATTCGTTCGGAGACGATCCTTCTATAAAAATTAGTTGATCGACTAAGTTTTTACGCTCTTCCCGAATGGCTCTATTGTCCAATCCAAGACTATTAATTGCCTCTGTTGCTCGTATCGTACCGCCTTCCAATTTGCCGGACAGATAAAACTTTAATTCAAATTCGCATTCAGGCATTAGCGGCGTTAGTGGTATTTCTTTGGACTTGCGTGCTTCGTTGCAGCGACCTTTCTTGTTACAAGAAGCGATGATATTAGCAAAATTCAACGTCTGATTTTTATCACTTTGCTGGCTAATAACGTGTTCGTTGTTACTATTATTTTCGTCGATCCGTTGACAGCAATACCCGCACAAACCGAATTGTTCTTTTATTGCCGCTCGGCGGATAGCCTGACGGATTGGAGCCTGTAAGTCTTGATAACGTTTTCCCTGATTAGCTTTTTTCCAGGCAGTTAGTTCTACAGGCTCCCTTCCTTGGACTTTAATGATTTGCCGCACGTTGAATCTCCAAGCGCCTAATAAGCAATCTCGCTTTATTAAGTTCCATATGATCAATGGCAATTTTTTTTTCGAGATCGGCTATCTTTTCTTTAGCTTTTTCCAAACATCCATCTTGTAAATAGTCTCTTAAATCATCTAAATTGGCTTGAATTTCGGCATTGCGAATATCTGCATTCATTTCTTGCAGTAATACTTGATTGACATCCATTCCATAGAGGTTTTCAAGTTTCTGTACATTACCGCTATCGAGAGAATAACAGAGCAAATCGTTGGATTCGCTAATCACAATGGGGGAATGGGTGGTTAAAATAAACTGACAATTTGGAAAAGTATTTTTCAGCTTACCTATCACGGTACGCTGCCAATTGGGGTGTAGATGTAATTCAATTTCATCAATCAGAATAATGCCATTACCCAATAATGGATTACTTAATGAGGGATTGTAAATAACCAGGAGGCGAGCGATATCGGCGATTAATGCTAATAAAGTTTTTTCACCATCTGACAATTGAAAAATACTTAGGGTAATTTCGTTTTTTGTAATTAACAAATCTAAGTGCGGTAACCGCTGAATGCGCAAGTTACTAAATTCCGGCAAGAATTGATAAATAACATCGGTTACATATTGACTAATTTGCTTTGCGAGAATGGGTTCAATTTTATTAAACCTTGATTTAAGCTCGTCAATTTCTGTTTGCTTAGACTCTTTGAAATCAACTAATACTTTTCTAGTATTTTCATCTAACTTGGCCTGTTGCTCCATTTGCCTGATTAAATCACTATCCAATTCGGCTTGTAGCTTAGCAATGGCAATCAAAATTTCCTGATTGAGTGTGTTTTCCGAGTTAACGATGTCATCCATATCTTTAAACCACTGGAAGAATACTTCAAAATCTGCGGAGCCCTTAAGTGATTGCGTCGATTTTCTCTGACTAGCTTTTTCATTGCCTTGAATGAACTGCTGATTCTTCAAATGAAGTGTTCTATCAACATCATAATAGGCGAGTACGGGTAAGTTAAACTGAGGATTTCTCGATCTAGCTAATTTATAAAAACTTGCTAACAACTTGATATTTTGAATTTTCCCAGTTCTTTTGGTATTGCTGCCGTCTCTTGATTTTGATAATTCAACATGGTAGTCTGATTTGAATAAAGTAAAAGCACTGAGGATAGAAGCATAATCATCAACAGTTACGTTATTAATATCTGATGAATCGATACCCCACCCTTTTCCATCATGACTAACCAAAAAAATACGGAACCAAGATAATATTTTCGCAATAGCATCCAATAAAGTTGTTTTACCCGCTCCATTGTTACCGATAAACACGGTGACTTTAGAATCAGATAACTTGATTTCTGCTGATTCGAACCCGCGAAAGTTGATTAGTTTTAAAGAAGGCATTATCAGCCTGGGTTCTCTAAAAGCATCAATAAATTTATCAAAATATTGCTGAGCGAGGGCGGTATCGGCTTCTACAAACTTACCTTGCGAATAATGTTCTCCTAATTGAAAAATTGCCTCAAGATCACCTTTACTCGCTTTATTCTCAAGGGCTTTGATAGAGCTATTATTTTTCATTGATTTTTCTTGCCTCTAGCTGGATGGCATTCATAATTTCTATGGAGTATTTTTTTTTCATGCGTTCAACGAAATCCGGCTCTACATTAAGACAAAAAGCAATGAGACCTTGCAAATGTTTTATATACTCTTGATCCAGTTGCTGGATTGAAAATCGATGAATTAATGAAGATATATATCGCTTTCTTTG
The DNA here is from genome assembly GCA_903859415.1 of uncultured Methylococcaceae bacterium. GTDB lineage: Bacteria > Pseudomonadota > Gammaproteobacteria > Methylococcales > Methylomonadaceae > Methylobacter_C. The sequence goes on along the minus strand of CAIOMN010000084.1, from coordinate 1,407 downwards.
GCGCCCAATCGATAATTTGCTTTGATTTGTAATAGTTATTCCTGTTATATGCCTATTATGCGCCTTGGATGAGAAAACAGTCTTCAGTTCATTTACTGTAATAGTGCCATCAAAATGATTGCGCAGAGCTTTCTTTACCAGTGCAGGAAATGTAAACAATATATTCTTTGTATTACTTGAGAACGTCAGGTCATCTGCATAACGAGTATAAACTACATTTAGACTTAGGCAGGTTGCGCTTAGGGTTTCATCGAAGAAATACATTATAAAATTCGAGATAAGTGGAGAGCTTGGCGCACCTATGCTTAAAACCAACCTACCGTTAGTTTTTTTGCTTGGATTGAAAAACAATATTTTTTCTAATAAGTATTTATCGAGTGCCGTGAATTCAATATTATGTTTCATTAAAACATCAAAAAACAGCTTGGGTGAAATGCTATAAAAAAAGTTTTGAAAATCCATTTTCAATAGATAGTTTGACTTCTTGTGGCGTTCGGCATTTTCTTTGATACCTATATTCTTTTTATAGGCAAATGCAGCATCATGAACTGGGAGTTTTGTTTCAAGTAATTTAACCAGTGACCGCTGATAATCTTTCAGTCGTTTAGACGGTTGCGCGATAATTCGTGTACCAGATGACTTTTTTGGAATAGTATAGACTTTATATTTTTTGGGAGCAGAGGCGACAAAGTCGCTTATTTCTTGCTTTGTAACGGCTAATTCGTTGCACAAGAATTGAAGAGTTTGCATCAATTGTCCTGTAAAATATATAAGGCTTTAACGAGAAAAAATCGTTGAAGCCTTAGTTAATCTCTTTACATTGATAAAGCGGAAGCTGTTTTTCGCGCTTCTGGAACGAGAGTGGAAGAAGCGCGAAAAACAGCTTCCGCGCCCCTAAAACGACTCAATAAATTGGAGTCTGGCTAAACGCCCGACTAAACTAATAATTCATAATTAGTTCAATTCGCTAAAGAGATTAAGTCCATTCTATAGGATTCTTCTAGTGTCAGCAATATTATCTGTAAAGCTTTAGCGTGTTCCAAATAAAGATTGTCCGCATAGATCTGATTGTTGACTAATATCAAGAACGCATGATGGACGGCAAGGTGGTTCTATTTGGATAAACTAACCGGTAACCCCTTCTTCACTGCCCCTTATATTTCTTTGACGGACGTTAAGGCAAAGTAAGACGCCTTTGAGGCAGCTATATTAGCTGCCAGTGCCACGTTAGATGGGCTTACTTCGGGTAGCCTCTATTATTTTAGAGTAGCTTACGTTACCCCTGCAGGCGGAAATTGTCAATGTAGTTGTCGCCTCGATGGTTAAAATTTATGCCACTTTTCTTGCTTGGGTATCTATATCTTTAGCATTACCCTCCTTTGCTTTATCAGGGTTAAGATGAACTTT
>CAIOMN010000083.1 GCA_903859415.1 uncultured Methylococcaceae bacterium | reverse complement strand
ATCTGTCGTTTTTTAAACCAATTAATTAAGGAACCTTTCATCATGCCTGTTTATCGTTCTAAGACTTCTACCGCTGGCCGCAACATGGCAGGGGCTCGCTCATTATGGCGTGCTACAGGTATGAAGGATGATGACTTCAGCAAACCCATCATTGCCATTGCTAACTCTTTCACCCAGTTTGTGCCGGGGCATGTGCATTTGAAAGACTTAGGTCAGTTAGTGGCGCGTGAGATTGAAGCTGCAGGTGGCGTAGCCAAAGAATTCAACACCATAGCTGTAGACGATGGTATCGCAATGGGCCACGATGGTATGTTGTATTCATTACCCAGTCGCGACATCATAGCCGACTCGGTGGAATACATGGTCAATGCCCATTGTGCAGATGCACTGGTGTGTATTTCTAACTGTGACAAGATAACTCCGGGTATGTTGATGGCTGCAATGCGTCTTAATATTCCCGTTATCTTTGTGTCGGGTGGCCCCATGGAGGCGGGCAAAGTGCGCTTGGCAAACCCAGAGACAAACACGTTTGAGTTTAAAAAACTCGACTTGATAGATGCCATGGTGATGGCCGCTGACAGCAAAGTGTCAGACAGTGACCTGGCCGAGGTTGAGCGTTCTGCTTGTCCTACCTGTGGTTCATGTTCGGGGATGTTTACCGCGAACTCGATGAACTGCTTGACTGAAGCGTTGGGCCTATCCTTGCCCGGTAACGGGACTGTAGTGGCTACACACGCGGACCGTGAACAACTGTTTAAACAAGCCGGTCATAGCATTGTTGAGATTGCTAAACGTTATTACGAACAAGACGATGTTTCTGTACTGCCACGCTCTATTGGCTTTAAAGCCTTTGAAAATGCCATTGCTTTAGACATTGCTATGGGTGGCTCTACTAACACTATTTTGCACATACTGGCCATTGCTCAAGAAGCTGAAATCGACTTTACCCTGTCTGACATTGACCGGATGTCCAAGATTGTTCCTCAGTTGTGTAAGGTGGCGCCTAATACTAACAAATATCATATTGAAGATGTACACCGTGCCGGCGGTATCATGGCTATATTGGGTGAGCTGGACCGTGCTGGCAAGTTGCATACAGATGTACCGACTGTGCATGCTAAAACTATGAAAGAAGCGTTGGACTTATGGGATATTGCCCGTAACCCCAGCGATGCGGTAAAAACTTTTTACATGGCGGGCCCTGCTGGCGTTCCTACGCAAGTAGCGTTTAGTCAAAATACCCGTTGGCCTAGCCTGGATGTGGATCGTGCTGAAGGTTGTATTCGTTCTTTAGATCACGCCTTTAGCCAAGAAGGCGGCTTGGCTGTTTTGACAGGTAATATCGCTATTGACGGCTGTGTGGTAAAAACCGCTGGTGTAGATGACAGCTTGCTCGTTTTCGAAGGGCCTGCTCACGTAGTGGAAAGTCAGGATGAAGCGGTAGAAAATATCTTGGGTGATAAGGTCAAAGCCGGTGATGTAGTTGTTGTGCGTTATGAAGGCCCTAAAGGTGGCCCCGGTATGCAGGAAATGTTGTACCCCACTAGTTATATCAAGTCCAAAGGCTTGGGTAAAGCCTGTGCATTATTAACCGATGGTCGTTTCTCCGGCGGTACTTCTGGCTTATCAATTGGTCACTGTTCGCCCGAAGCAGCAGCAGGTGGCAATATCGGTTTGGTACGCAATGGCGACCTTATTCGTATTGATATCCCGAATCGTACCATTGATGTATTGTTGAGTGATGATGAGCTGGCTAAACGCCGCGCCGAGCAAGATATTCTGGGCTGGAAACCTGTTTTGCCTCGTCCTCGCAAAGTGTCGGCGGCACTTAAAGCTTATGCGATGTTAGCGACAAGTGCAGACCGTGGAGCGGTTAGGAATCTGACATTATTAGATTAATGGAGGTTATTGCGTAATTTACACCCTATCAAATGGGTATTTTATACCCTATTTGATAGGTATTTTATACCCCAGTTTAGCTGTTGCAAGGCTAGTTATTTTTTCGTATCTCTAAAACATTTCTTTTAATCTGTTTAGCTCTAATGGATAGCGTTATTATGTGATTGTTTTTTAATGGATTAATTAATTAATTATTTTTTCAAGCTCAATCTCTCTCATTGGAGAAATAATTGGCATAGTGAATGCTTTAATACTAGGTATGCAATCAAATGCATTAGGGATTATAAGTAATCAATTAGGGATTTAAAATAATATTTTAGGAGAAGCTGTCATGGCCAAAGTACAAAAATCAACCGACTCATCTAGCTTAGCTGAAGTTGTAGATCGTATCCTTGACAAAGGCATCGTTATTGATGCTTGGGTTAAAGTTTCATTGGTAGGTATCGAATTGTTATCAATTGAAGCACGCGTAGTTATCGCATCTGTTGAAACTTATTTGAAATATGCTGAAGCGATTGGTCTTACCGCCAGTGCTGCTACTCCAGCATAATCAGTAAAGCAAAATAAGTCATTAGATTAAAAAGAGAAAAAAGTGCCCGATTGTATTAATTATACATACGGGCATTTTCTTGTTGGCGCAAGCCTACTTTTGTGGCATTCGGTTAAGAAGCTATTAATGTGTCTAAGGGAGTAGTGTGTGAGCAGTGATAAATTAAGTAGTAGTTGTGGTAAAGTGCTTTATGCCTTGTGTGCAGCCGATGGAGAAGTGCCTGACTATAAGTTAGTCGGTTTAGAATCTGCTCCGGTTTATGCGATAGATAAAGATGGCTTGAGAGCTGTGGTTAGTGATACACAGAGTCAACGGCTACGTCCTGATCGACGCAATATTAGTTCACATCAGGCAGTATTACATGCTTTGACAGAAACGGGTACTGTTTTACCGGTTAGGTTTGGTGTTATCGCGCGTAATGTAAAGACCGTTGAAGATTTGCTGGTTGCCAACCAAAAAACAATTAAAAAGCATCTTGAGCAACTAAAAGGTCGTGTAGAGATGGGATTACGTGTTTCTTGGGATGTAGCCAATATTTACGAATATTTTGTGGCTACTCATCCCATTTTGGAACAGAGACGTGATGAGATCTGGAATCAAAATGCTAATGCTGGAGATCTTCGGGAAGAGAAAATTAGATTGGGTAATTTATACCAATCTTTGCGGGACGCGGATAGGCTAGAATTTACTGAGAAAGTAAAAAATATTTTGGTTAATTATTGCGAAGATATAGTCGAGACAGAGGTTAAGAGAGAAAAGGACGTAATGGATTTAGCCTGCCTAGTGGAACGAGACAAGCTGGATGAGTTTGCTAAAGGCATTTTTGAGGCTTCAAAGTTATTTGATAATGTATATTTATTTGATTATACAGGGCCTTGGGCTCCTCATAACTTTACCACCTTAAATTTGTATGAGCCTGTTGCTAAAAAGGGAAAAGACACTGAAGCGCTCTAGTTGCTTAAGGATGAGCATTGACTCCTGTAATTCAGCGGGTGGTTTATACTTCTTTGAAATATTCTATATGTATCAAAGTGGCTTTTAAAGAGGCTAAGACGTCGATAAATAAGAAAATCATCGAACTGAAGATAAATAATACGCTCAATACAACAAACACTATTAAAGCTTCGTCATTGGTATAACCAATAAATCTGGAAAAAATAGAACCTAACAAAAACAGGCCACTTGATAAGCCGCTGCAAAGTAATAAGCCAAAGCTCCATTTTAGCAAATGGCATCGGTGTACCATGACGTCAAGTTCTTTGGATAACTTGGCTGGGTCGTCATTTTTTTTAAGCTCTTCATAAATATCCCTGACCCGACCGATTGAGTGGGTATAGCGGGTGTTTAATGTTAAGGCAAAAAGTCCAATACTAGAAAACAAAACCAGAGAGCCGGTGATGAGTCCAACAACATCATCAAGTTTGGTAACCATTAGTCTATCCGTCCATCAATACGTGATTGGGTCAAAATGGGCGCATAAGCAAACATGAATAGCGCAAATGCTGCAAGCCAGGTTAATGTAGATATGTAGATTAATGTGTCGTACCAGTTAGGCAGAATTAAGGGTATTAGCACTCGGATTAAAGCAGTTATGTTAATTAATACAAAGGCAATGGCAATTGCGTTTGAGGCTTTTAGCGGTCTGCCAGTATGGCCTAAAGAGACTCTGGCCATCATCCCTAAGGTCAAAACACCAATGCCACCAACCGTAAAGGCATGCATGGCAAGGACGGACGATAAAAAGTGGAGTGCGGAAAAAGCGCTGAGTACAAAGCCAAGAATAATCCAGCAATAACCCACGTAAAGTATCCATAATAAAGGGACATACCAAATTCGTTGCACATACCATCCGTATAAGCGAACACTGTTGACCCCAGCGGCAAAAAATGCGACGAGGGCTAGCAATGTGCCAGATTGTATGCCAATCTGTAAAGCAAAGGTAACGACCGCCGAGCCAATGGAAAGGGCATCAATCAGTGGGTTTTTGATAATCAGTGTTCCTGATAGACCTCTTTCGATAAAGAAAGGGAGCACGCGTCCCGCCAGTACCAAAATAAGTATGATGATGGTGGCTATAACAAGTTGAATCCCAGCCCAGGCAGTGTTTTCATAAAAGCCTAATAATTGGGCATGAACCAATCCATTTCCAATTGTTAATAACACTAACAATCCTATGAACACCAAGCTTTTTATATGCTGGGTTTTGATAATCGGTTTACTGATTTCATAAGCCAAGACAGGTATAAAGGCAAAATCGACTAAGGCAATGAGCGCATCGGGCAATAAACCGGAATAAAAAGGTAAGATGCGACCATATAACCACAACAGGGCAAGTCCGGCTAACTTATCACCCGTCACCGTGGGTTGGTTGGTCCAGTTTTTTACCGCCGTTAACAAAAAGCCAGCAATCACAGCGGTTGAATACCCCAGCAGCATTTCATGCGCATGCCAATAGGTTGAATCAAAGTAGTTATCGATGTTTAAAGTGCCTTTAAAAATGGCATTCCAAAGCACCATTAAAATAAGTGCAGATAATCCGGCTAAGGCAAAGAAGACTCTAAAGCCCAAACTGAAAAGGGGGATGTTAAAAATTTTATGTGTATTCATAGGTTCGTATTTTCTAACCAGTCTAGCTCAGCATTAGAGAAGCCTGCAATTATACGCATTTCTCTGTTAAAAGGCCCTTTTGGCTTACCACCCAGATAAAATTGTTTGATTAAATCACGGTACTTGGCTTCAGGTTCAAGGTTTTGTTGTGCACAGACCGTTTTAAACCAGTAGGAGCCTCGTTCTACATGACCCACTTCGTCGGTCAAAATCCGGGTCAATAGGGTAACACTGGCTATATCATTAACATGTTCAAATTTTTTAATAATGGTAGGGGTAACATCCAGTCCCCGTGCCTCCATGCATCGGGGAACCATGGCTAAGCGAGCTAATAAATTATTTGCTGTGTCTTTGGCGTGATCCCACAGGCCATTATGAGCGGGTAAGTCTCCGTAGTTCATGCCCATTGTTTGTAAATGTCGTCTGATTAATTCAAAGTGTTGTGATTCTTCATCAGCAACTTGTAGCCAATCCTGATAAAATTGATCCGGCATTCCCCTGAATCGATAAAGAATATCCCAAGCTAAATAAATCGCGACAAATTCAACATGGGCTATCGAATGAAAGAAGGCGGCAACGCCTTCTGGGCTGCCCAGTTTACGTTTTGGCATGTCGCGTGGTGCCAAGAGAATCGGTTTGTCAGGAAAGCACACACTGGAAATGGGTGCCACGGGGTGTTCTGAAAGCAGGTTTAAGTCGCCCGTGGTCAATGCATGCCATGCTTGATGGGTAAGGCTTAGCATTTCGTCAATGCTGGGGTTGTGTAAACAGGCCTCGGCGAATTCAAATATATTTTTCATGACTCACACTATGACTAAAACGCAAGATTTTATAATACTGGCTCTTTATTTTTTGTTTATTTACGGGCTTTCTGATCAGTCATCAATACCTGCACCTATGTGGTTTGAAGGACAGGATAAGATTTATCATGCGGGCGCTTACTTCATTATGGCATTATTGGCATGGCGCGTAGTTAGGCATTTGTTTGATAAGCCTATTATAGTTTGTTTTGCGAGTGTTGTTTTTTGCAGTATATATGGTTTTTCGGATGAGTGGCATCAGTCATTTGTTTGGGGCCGTGATTCAGATATTCTTGATTGGGTTGCAGACACATCGGGGGCAACATTAGCGATGCTGCTCTTATATCAGTGGAATATCAGAAATAAGAAGAAGGTAACAGAGTAATTTTTAGCGTTGTTTTGCCTTGTATCGCATTGTTTACTTAGACTAAAATGCTTGTTTTAATTTAGCCCGATATAAATCCATGTCCAAAGATATTCGCATTGAAAGATGCAGTGGTCCGGCGCTTGCGCAATATATTCCAGAGCTTGCACGCCTAAGAATTGAAGTATTTCGTGACTTTCCCTATTTGTATGATGGGGATTATCATTATGAAGAAAAGTACCTTCAGACCTATGTTAATACACCTGAGAGCGTTATCGTTCTAGCTTTGGATGGCGAGAAAGTCGTTGGGGCTTCTACTGCGCTACCTATGAAATTTGAAACCGAAGAGCTTAAGCGTCCTTTTATTGAGCAGGGTTACCATCTCGATGATGTTTTTTATTGCAGTGAATCTGTTTTAAATAAAGATTATCGCGGATTAGGCTTAGGGGTAAGATTTTTTGAGCAAAGAGAAGCACATGCTGAGTTTCTCGGAGGCTTTAAACACATTACTTTTTGTTGTGTAGAACGGCCAATAGACCATCCACGCAGACCAGCCAGTTATGTTCCCTTAGATCAGTTCTGGAATAAGCGCGGTTATGTTAAGCATCCAGAACTTCATACCTCTTTTTCCTGGAAAGATCTGGATGATACTGATGAAACTCCTAAACCCATGACCTTTTGGCTTAAAGAATGACCGTAAAAATTGCATCTGCCCAGTACGATATTAGTTTTTTGGATAATTGGCAGACCTATGAACAAAAAATTGAACGTTGGGTAGCAGAAGCGGCTGAACAGCAAGCGAAAATTCTGGTTTTCCCTGAATATTTCAGTATGGAGTTGGCCTCATTGTTTGGTCAGCCGGTTTATTCCTGCTTAAGTAAACAATTAGAGTCTATGCAATCACTGTATGCTGATTTTCTCGCTTTGTTTAAGCGTTTGGCTATGCAGCATCAATGTATCATTCAAGCAGGTACTTTTCCGGTTTTAACAGAAGCGGCTGTCTATAAAAATCGGGCCTATCTATTCATGCCGGATGGTCGCTATGACTATCAGGAAAAGTTAATGATGACCCGTTTTGAGAATGAGCAATGGCTGATTACGGCGGGCAATGAATTAAAAAGCTTCGATACAGAGTATGGAAAAATCGCTATTAATATCTGTTATGACAGCGAGTTTCCGTTACTGGCAAGGCAGCAGGTTGAAGACGGTTGTGTATTGATTCTGGTGCCTAGTTGTACTGACGGAGTTGCGGGTTATAATCGGGTTAAGATTGGTTGCCAGGCGAGAGCGTTAGAAAATCAATGTTATGTCGTGCAATCCTCCTTGGTGGGTATTGCGGAATGGTCCGAAGCGGTTGATATCAACGTGGGGGCGGCAGGTGTTTTTACACCGGTTGATAGAGGCTTTCCTAGTGATGGTATTCTAACTGTGGGTGAACTTAATGCCGTGCAATGGGTTTTTGCAGAAATTTCACCTGAGGCTTGTGAAACAGTTAGACAAACGGGTCAAGTGTTTAATTATCGGGATTGGCCATTGCAGCAAAAATTGCTTAATTAACAAACACCCTTTAAGGATCGGTCAGAAAGCTTTTAACGTAGAATCAAACGATTGAGTTTATAATACTAAAACAACCCCTTTCTTATACCCTATTTACTTTATGTCGGAGAAAAAATGAACATTAAACGATGGTTACAAGCGGAGTCTTTACCTATCATTCTAATTGCATCGATGGTATTAACCCGTTTTCATCATTTTGGTGATGTATTACATCTACCTGATGCTTCGTTAGCAGTCTTTTTCTTTGCTGCGTTTTACCGTAAAAAAGCGTTGTTAGGGTTTTTATTGATTTTAGCGGCCTTGATAGATGCTATTGCGATTAATACTGGAACCAGTGGCTGGTGTGTTTCGCCTGCTTATGTCTTTTTGATTCCCACCTACGCAGTGATGTGGTTTGCAGGCCGGTATGCTTCGACTTTTAAGACGTGGCAAAGCCTTGAAATGGTAAAGGCTATCGGCTTATTAACTTTGGCATCTTCTTTGGCATTTGTTATTTCAAATGGTAGTTTTTATTTGTTTTCGGGTAAGTTCACTGCGTTGTCATTCATAAATTATGTTGCAAGTATTGAGCAGTATTATTTTGCTTATGTTGGTGCGGCATTAGTCTATGGGGTGATGGGTTTGGCTGTTGTTAAGCTAATCCAGTTATTGCCTGAATCATTGGTTGATCATAAATCTGTTTAAGCTGTTTAGTTTCTGTACAATAGCCAATTTTTCATTAGATGGTGTTTACTGTGGCTACAACTTATCCCGAAAGAACCTGCTCAATTGAGCGTTTAGTCACTCATCCAAAATTAGTAGCGGCTACTAAAGCGGGCACTAAAACTCAGCAACGTCGTGATGGGATCTATGGTTTTCCGGGTGAAACCTTTGACCTTGAAGGCGAAACTTTTGTAGTGACTGATTTATCTCGTCAACGAATTGGCGATATGACAGATGAGCATGCTCATGCTGAAGGATATCCAAACCTGGAAGTGTATAAACAGATTATCTTAAGTATGCACGCAGGGATGACCTGGAATCCTGATAGCCTGGTTTGGGTTCATAGTTTTGCTGCTAAGCTAGAAGAATGATTGAATTTCGATACGCTGAGCGATTAATACAGTAAAAATTGAATAAATCAGTTGATTTAAAATCTCAATAGGTTATTATATACGGCTTGTGGAGAGGTGGCTGAGCGGCCGAAAGCGGCGGTCTTGAAAACCGTTGAGGGTTGATCCCCTCCCAGGGTTCGAATCCCTGCTTCTCCGCCATAGATTAAAGATAACCGATTGTTTTTAAAAAACAATCGGTTTTTTTATGCCTGCTAACTCAAGTTATCACTATAAAACGCTCGTTTTTAAATAACGATTAGGGTGACGGATTGGCAATACTCAGTGATGCCTTCAGAGATTACGCCAGCGCCTTGAAATTCATACTCAACGCCAGGTTCAAGTCCAGTGACTTCATAAGTGGTTTGTGTCGTGGTGGTGGTGATAGCAATCCATGGGTTTTCAATACTATTAACGGATACTTTACGCATTTTTTAGGGGCGATCAGTGGTGATATTGTTATGGTCCCTGTTAATAAAAGATAGATCCGACTGTTATACGTTTAACAGCAGCGGTTATAAAATATCCTCTGCTGTTATAGCTATAATCGCTGCTGTTATGCGATAACCCACTGCGGTTATGAAATATCTTCTGCTGTTATAGCTATAATCGCTGCTGTTATAAAATATCCTCTGCTGTTATAGTTATAACCGCTGCGGTTATGCCATAACCCACTACGGTTATGAAATATCTTCTGCTGTTATAGGTATAATCGTTGCTGTTATGCGTTAAACAACTGCGGTTATAGGTGTAATCGCTGTTTTTTCTTATTAAGCAATTAAGAAAGCAGCAATTACGGTAATTGCTGAGATTAAATTAACAAACCGAAGGTGAGAAGATGTTACAAATTTTGGAAACTCATGGACTATTAGGGTGTATGGAAGGAGATGGCAATTTATCAGAAAATTATAAGCAACACCTTTGGGGTAATGAATGATTATTGCTGATACGGGTTTTTGGATTGCCCTATTTGATCGTCGTGACAATCATCATCAAGCAGTATGTGACTTTTTTGTTACCATTAAAGAACCTTTTATCACAACATTACCCGTCTTAACTGAAGTATGTTATTTACTTCAGACTCGTTGTTATCCACTTAAAGCCACTGATTTTTTAAAAGCACAACAGGCAGGATTGTTTCACTTATTTACGATCAGTGAGCCTCATCTATTAAAAATGTCTCAACTCATGATTCAATACGTTGATTTACCAATGGACTTAGCTGATGCTTCGTTAGTACTATTGGCAGAAGAACTAGGACATGGGCGCATTGTTTCAACAGATAGACGTGATTTTAATACTTATCGTTGGAAAAATAGCGAGCCATTTACTAGTTTAGTAGATATACTTCATAACTCAGAAAAGTTTAACGGCTCCGCTTTACCTCCAGCAATTTGTTGTTTTGCTAATCGTGCTTTTTGAATCAAATTACTTTCTGTTTTTTTAAAGTTCTCATCCCAACGCAATTCATCTTGTAAATCAGAAATGTAGTTTTTGATATATTCAACCACTTGAGACTGTACATTATCAGGCAAGGTTTCCATCATTTTAACGACAGTTGTTATTGCTTCGGAAGACATGGTTATTCCTTTTTATAAATCGTCTTTGAATATATCTGATAATTGTTGAGCATCAATAATACGATCAAGCCAACGCTCAATGCTCTCCATCGAGGCATTAGAAATCAGATGGGTGATGTCGGGAGGTAAAGCGCCAAAGCGCTTGGACAATAATCTTTGCAAAGCCAACATTTCACCTTCTTGCCTACCTTCTTGCCTACCTTCTTGCCTTCCTTCTTGCTTACCTTTTAGCTCACCTTTTAGTTCACCTTCTGCGATATAGGCCAAGGCCCATTGTTCCAGTCTATCTGCCAACATGACTTTTATCTCCTGTAAATCATCCACTTGGGGTAATAAGATACCGTAGTTTTGTTTTCTCATCAATGTAGCGCGTATCCATAGGGAAAACATGCGCCGTAGGTCGGGTCTATCGTCCAGCCAATCGATTAACAGGCTGATTAAGCCTTCAATGGTTGCTATGCTATCAGCTTGTTCAAATCTAAAGACGGCGGCTACCAGGTTATTAAGTGAGGCCAGTTCAGTGTCGCTGTAGGCATTTTCGTCAATCAGTAAATATTTTAACCGGGGTTTAAAGTGTTCCACCAAGCCGGGTACGACGGGAATTAAATCGGCAATATCGTTAACGGCTGTCCAGCGTTGGGACCCGTTATAAAGCACGATGGGTAATATCGGCGGTAAACGACCATCGGCCAGTACTTCTTTACGCTTTAACAAGTCTTGGTACAGTAGGCCGATATAAACCATCATGCGCAGTGCCATGTATTTATCAACACTACTTTGAAACTCTAAAAGCAAATAAAGGTATACCCAATCCCCACCGACTTTTACCCGCCAAACAATATCGTCTTCGCGTTGCTTAAAGTCCTCGCTGATGTAGGAGCCAGGCACTTTTTCAAGTGTTGAATAATCCAGGCTATGTAGCCAAGCATCCGGTATAAACCCCATGATGAGGTCTCGGACCAATTCTGGATTTGAAAATAAAAACTTATAGCTACTGTCGTGTGTTTTGCTCATGGGCTGATTATAAATCTTAAATCGTTATAATCCTTATATTATTAAAATAAATAACCGGGGGGCACTCAAAAGTTACATCGACGATTGTTAATCCTACCTATAAGCAGAGAACGGGGTCCATCGATTGTTTTTGCAGGTATTTCTAATAAATTAGGATCATTCCAACCCTTCATAAACACTTTCAGTAAAACGCGGGGAGCAAATAGCTAAGAACACTAAATCCTCTGTGCCAACATTAGTGATCCGCTGGGGACATAATGCAGGAATGATAACGACATCACCTGCCGATACTTGTTGCGGTGGTTGTTCAGCCACTTCGACTAAACCCAGCCCGGAAAGAATGACATATCTCTCGATAACACCAATTAAGCGGTGCAGCTTTGTGGTTACACCGGGCTCAACTCTAGCTTTGGCAATTGATACATCCGGATCTGTTGACGAGTTAGATAGCTCTAAAATAAAGCAACCTTCATCAAAATAATACTCATCAACTTCGTTTACTTTTAAAATCTGAGCTTTCATAAAGAACACGGAGTCATGAAAATACTCTTGTCTGAATATCGGCTAAAACTTCAACGGCTGCTCGTGCGCCTTCTGACGCGCCACCTTCCATATAGCCCTGAAAGTCAGTTGAGCAATGTTCACCGGCGAAATGAATATTGCCTTGTCTTACCCCTTCGTAGCCACTGAATAGGGTGTACTGGCCAACTTTCCAATACGAATAACTACCGAGTAAGTTGGGGTCATCTTTAGGCGAATGTAATGCTGCGATGCCGTTGTATCCGTCACTTAAGCCAGGAAATACAGGCTCAATTTGATTCAAAAATTGTGCCTCATATTTTCGTACTGCTGGTGATGTACTTGAAAAAGCCTCATCTCCTTGATCTGGGATAATGGCCGCGCCTTTAGAACCGAGAAAATTCACCAGAATGCCGGTTTCACCGGGTTGGGCACGAGTAATATCCCAAGCGGTTTGATAACCAGTATCTGAGTAAGATGAACCATTGGAATGCCCCCAAGGACCTTTATGTAGCCACAGGCGCTCATCGAACTGTAACATTATTTTAGCGTTGGTTCCGTAGCCTAGCTCCTGAATTGCCGTGATTTTCAGGCTGTCAAACTCGGCTTTGGCGTAATCGATATTACGCAATGTGCTAAACGGCAGTGTCAATATCACGCTGTCGGCGGTAATTAGTTTACGAAACACATTGCCGTTGGCATCAGTGACGCTAAAGGTCAGCAATATTTGGCCGTTTTCACGTTTGGCAATAGCTATTAGTTTATGGCTAATATTAATAGAGTTGGCGGGTAAGCTGTTAGCGATAGCTTGTATTAACTGATGATTGCCGCCACGGATATGGTATTGTTCATCGGAATAACCGAACAAAGCCAAGGCATTGCTCGGGCCGGGAAGCAAATAAACCAGGTTAAGACTGCTCTGCAGTTTAGTAGAAGCACCGAATTCAATATCGTACGCTACGTCCAGCAACTTACCGAGTGGCGAGTGATGCCCACCTGGGACATATTTTTCTATCCAATCGTATATGCTTATCGAGTCTAGGTATTCTCCAGCCGAAGTATATGAATTGTATTGTGTTGGATATGAAGCAGAATTGTTCTGATCGATCAGTATGTTCAATATAACTTGAAAGTCCTTGTCAGCCTGGTTCTTGGAATAGTATTTTTCGTTGAAAAAATAGGTTTCACTGGAGTTTTTGGGTTCCGCCGCCAACAAATCATCCAGAACCAAACCAAAACGTTGTGCAAGGTCGATTATAGTAGTGTGTCCCGAATCAATGAATTCTCCACACCATTCAGATACCTGACCATTTTGCCAGGCAGACGTTATTGATTGAATCCTGCCACCGATATGATCGTCGGATTCGTACAAGGTACTGGCGATACCAGCATCTTGTAGCGTCAGCGCAGCATTCAGTCCAGCAATTCCGGCGCCAACAATCACGATTTTAGGTTTACGCTTATCTGCTGCAAACAGCGGTTTAGGGTTGGGAATCATTGCGGCGGTCGCAGCAAGTGCCCCAAGCTTAAGAAAGTTTCGACGCGGCATCGGTAATGGCGGGTGGACGGTGTCGCCTAGCGTTTCTTGTTGTATCAATGCCAGATGTTCGCTGGCAAGATTTCGGAGCATTCGCATTAACGGTGTGCGGGCCATGAGGGTTCCCCTGTATTTGGATGATATAAAATGAAAAAGCTTTAAACCTCCAATCAGTGGCCTCATTCCCATCGAAACCGGTTTTTAAACTAATCCATATCTTAAAAGTTTATCGCGTCTTTTAAATTCTGACACCGCATAACTGCATTTGTCAATATTGAGAGATAACAGGGTTTGCTACGCTATAATATTAAATCAGCTTTAATCTTTTATATATTCTATGTGGACACAAAAAGAATTTACTTTATCAGCAAGAAGTCGAGGGTTTCATCTAATCACTGATGAAATAATTAAAGCGATTCCAGAATTAAAGCAAATAGATTGTGGGTTACTGCATCTATTTATTCAGCATACATCGGCCTCATTAACCATTAATGAGAATGCTGATCCGACGGTGCGTCAAGATTTAGAAAGCCACTTTAATATTGCCGTTCCCGAAAAGGCCCCTTACTACCGTCATGACTATGAGGGAGATGATGATATGCCGGCTCATATTAAGAATTGTTTATTAGGGAGTAGCGTGACTATTCCCATTACTAAGGGCGCTCTTAACTTAGGTGTTTGGCAAGGTATTTATTTGTGTGAGCATCGTAATCAGGGTGGACGACGGCATTTCGTAGCAACCATTCAAGGGCAGGGCTTTTAAACGTAGTTGATAACTTCATTGTTTTTGTTATGGTATAAAAAATGCTTTTAATATTAATGATTGCAGATTTATTGCTGATTCTATCGTTAGCGTTAAATCACGTGACAGCATCGAAAGTAAGATGACACCCTGTTCATAAAATGATCGAATTTGTTGGAATGTTAGTCATTTTCTATGGACTCGGGCTTTTTTATTTTAGACGAGGGTTTGGACATGAGATCATTAAGTACATTAATCGACACGCTGAGAATAGCGCTAGTAATGGCAATGCTGAGCTTTGGTGTTTTGGCCTCCTTGGCGATGACATCACCTGAATCACCCAGTTATAGCGACAATTAAACAGGACTGATTTTTGGCGCTATTGTTCGATAAGGACAAAGCAAAAGTTCAAATTCAGTGTATAAACCTTTGTTGAGAACGGGAGGGTGGTTTTAATGACTAAAGCAATGCTATGTATTTATTAATCATTGCTTTTTTCTTATCACCACCCTTCATTGACTCAGTATTATCTACAAGCAAGTGTTTTATTGAAATGCTATTAGTCAATCATCTGGCACTATTGTTGAGCATGTTTATTAAAACTTATAGTCGGTAGTGCCAAGATGGTGCAGTGTATAGTAGAATTAAATCGATGCAACGAGACCTGCATGTCTCTGAGATTAATTATTTAAGAATAGACAACAGGTCATGAAGCAACATTCTTTCACCCTAATGGTATTAGTTACCGTATCCTTTTTGAATGGATGCTCGTTTTTTGCAAATAATAGTCCTAGACCTGAGCAATCCGACCTTATTTTACCAATATCAAATAAAGCACTGATTCAGTCTTGTGACGTTCAATGTTCAAATCGTGGTGGCATAAAAAAGAAACTTTGCATTAAAAACTGTCAGTTCAAACAAGTAAGAGCAGAAAGAAAAAATCTAATCAAAGCCTGCAGCGCTGATCAGGAGAGTTGGTGGTTCAGATTTACCTATATAATTAAAGATATATTGGGGAACCGATGCGAAGTCAGTTGAACTTGCTAAAGCCAAGTCCTGAACACAGAATATAACGAGCAATTGAATAGGTTATGTCTGATAGTTTTGAAAGAGGTACTGTGATGTTTGATCGATTACGAATTTTTCTATTGTTATCGATGGTCGGTATTTTAAGTGGGTGCGCATCATTTCAATTGGGTTCTAATATTTCACCCTCTCCAACTTATTCTTTAAAGCATCCAGAGCAAACACGCCTTGGCAAGCGATTTGAGCAAGCAACGCAAAACCATTTTGGAGAGTCTGGTTTTCGTATTATACAAGCAGGTATAGATGGATTCTTAATGCGCATGCAAATGATTGCAGCAGCAGAGCGCTCACTAGATCTGCAATATTTTATTTTTCATGGAGATAAAACGGGGAAATTACAAATCTACGGAGTTCCTTTTCAATGCATCCAGGTTAGACTGTCGGATGCACAACAAATTACTGGTAGTGGATAATGCCATAGCGTTGGTGGGCGGTCGTAATATTGGAGATCAATATTTTCAGGTAGACCCAGACTCTCAATTTGCTGATGATGATGTCTTTGCTGCAGGTAGGATTGTCCAAAAATTATCAACGACCTTTGACGAATTTTGGAATTTTAATCTTTCAATTCCCATGGAACTGCTATCGGATGAACAGTCATCCCTTGATGCATTAAATGCACAGCGTCAGCGTTTGAAAGATGCGCACAGTGAATTGGAGGCAGAAGGTTTAGAGTTTGTAAAGCGGCTGACCAGCGACAAACCGTTTGAAGATATTATAAATGGTCATTTGCCTGTGGTTTGGGCGCAAGCACAACTAATTTATGACAGCCCTGATAAGAAGGCTGTGGAAAATGGTATTTTGTCGGGTAGGCTAATGCAGCCAGAAATCATTAATGCTTTAAACGCAGTTCAATCTGAACTGTTAATGGTGTCGCCCTACCTGATACCAGATGAAGAAAGTATGGAGTTATTTAAAAGCTTACATCAACGTAAAGCACGTATCCGAATCCTCACAAATTCATTGGAATCAGCCGAAATGTCGATGGCTCAGTCAGGCTACATGCATTATCGAATTCCATTATTGGAGAATGGGGTTGAGCTTTACGAAATCCGCTCCCAGTTAGGTAACAGTAAGGGTAGTGGCCAAAGTCCTGTAATATCACGATATGGAAATTATGGTCTGCATGCCAAGCTTTATGTATTCGATCGTAAAAAGTTCTTTATTGGATCGATGAATTTTGATCAACGCTCTAAGCATCTAAATACCGAAATTGGCTTAATTATTCATAGTCCTGAACTGGCGCAACAGGTTGCTAATCGATTTCAGGCCATGGTGCAGCCAGCTAATGCATATAAATTAGCCCTTCATTCTAGCACTGAAGGTGGTAAGTCAAGTCTGGTTTGGCATACTCAAGAGGGTGGCAAAACCGTCGTATATGATACAGAGCCTTCACGAAGCGACTGGCAAAGTTTTAAGATCAATGTTTTGTCAGCATTGCCTGTAGACGATGAGCTTTGAGTTATTTTTCAGTTTGTTTTTTCATTAAGTCGCGCCAGAGCAGCGGTAGATACAGAAATAGTGATAATACGCACGCCCATTGAATACCCGATAATCCTAGCCAATAAGCAAAAGGAATGGGTTTTAACCCATCTATCAGTAAACGCCACAATAAGTAGCCGGAGAGATATAATTTAAAGGACAGGCCTGGAACTTGAGCTAGCCATTTTCTATCCATAGCTGAGGAGTCTCGATAACAAACATCAGCTTGTTGCCGATGGCTGCCCCAAAGATACAACCCAGTATGACTGTAAAAGTGGTTCCTTGAATGATGCCCTCTAGCTTTTTGCGCTTTTTAATCAAGCGATAAACTTGAACACCCAATAGCACGCCCAACCATTCAAAAATAAAATGCAGTTGTAACGCTGTTTCTACTGATAGGTGTATGGGTAAAATCATTTTCTGAGTGGCTTGATCAACAATTATTGCTGGTGGCTAAGGAGTTGGTTTTTCATTATCAGAATCCCTAAAAATAGTCGTGAAAAACAAGTGCAACTGGCATTCCGAAAATAAGAATTACGCCATCTGCTGCAATGGTTAACGGTGTAAGTAAGATACGCTCAGTTATTCCTGTTGGAGAGATTGAGGAGTACTCCTCGGACATAGCAATCGTATATTTTTGATTGAATTGAAGGGGGGCGGGCAGATCAAATTTATCGGCTAAATAGCGTGTTCCTGTAATTATTCCTGAATAGGATAGCGAGTTATCAGAATTTTGACGAGTAAAGCCTTTAGACGCTAATAAGTCATTTATTTCAGGTGCTAAATTATTTCCTGTATCAACCGTTAAGGTATATTTTCCTGATACGTACTGGGATGAGCTGGTAGTAAATTCATTAAAAGTGGCTTTCACCCGTTTCTTTTCAGACCAGGTAAGGATAAATTTAAGGGTCTCAGTTGTTGGAAAAATATAATGGTATTTTTTTCCAACGACAATAAATTGCTTTCCATCTTTTGTGATTAGAAACGCACTAATTTCTTCATCAAATGTTCTTTTTTCGATAACTGATCCTGTTGATTTGTACAATTTAGAAGTCATACACGCGCCTCCCAGAATTAGAAAGAAGAGTGCCGAAAATAAGATGATGATTTGTTTCATTTTCTTACCTTTAAAACTATTTATTATTAATAGATATAGCGGTGATTACAGGGGCGCGATCAATTCAAGGTGATATCAATTATGGGTTTTCATGTTCCACGTTTTTTTGTCCAGTCAGCAATTTCTTGTCTTATCAATTCGGTCATTGCAGCCCGTTCGCCGCGATAAAATAGGTTAAAAGCTTCAAACGGAATCAGCGTACCATCAGGTCTTGCCATATGTATACAGGATTTTTTAAGGGCACGAATATCCAGATTATGCGCATCCATAAACTGTACAATTAATACGCGGAATACGTTTTTGTAACTTAACTCCTCTGCTACAACCTGCGGTAAACAACACAGTAAGTCTGATAGGCAAGAGGCCTGGTTTTCTGGCGATAAGTTGGTAGCAAAAAGCTTGAATAAACGTTGTTTTATAACGGGGTCACGCTCGAAAGCAATTGTATTGTTGGCCCCTGCAATAAGATCATCAGGCTCAAACCAGCGCGTTAAAGGCAGGAATTCATTGTTCCGTTTTAAGGCATAAGCCATTGCCAACGTATCAGGGCAACAACGGTATCAAGCATAGCGATAACTTCTTCCATGCTAGCGTGTCGACCATGATCAGGGGCTGATTCAGCGTAACAAACTGGGCAACGTAAATTACATTGCTCGGTTATTTCTATCACACTCAGGCAAGAGTGTTGCATGTGATCCGGGCATAAACCACAATCATAAGGACAGCCTAGCGCATGCTGGTATTAAAGCGTTCAGGCATTTCAGGTGGCTTGACATAAACCTCACGACAGAGTCGATAATAATCGGCATCATCACTCATCAATACACGCTCAGTACCATGTACAGGACACCATTTGTCCATATAGACCTTGTTTTGTTTGATTAAGATTTTGGCCTCCACTGGCCTCAAACAAGTAGTGCAAACTGAGCTGGTCGTACTGTAAAAAAGATATGGGCGGCTTTTTCGGCTCATGGAAAACCTGTCAAGTAACAGAACTTAATACTGAAGCCTTGTAATCCAGGGATCTTTAGAATAAGGATCTATATGAAAAGCCAGTGCTTCAGATTTATGTAAGAGTCCTTCTTCACCTGAAGCATTAGGGTTAAGTTGTCTTTTTTCTACGAAATCAACCATTCGATGCGCGTTATAAATTAATAAGACCCGATTGGTGTTTTTATTCTGGTAAATTTGGTAAGCCACGTTGCTTTCATCAAATGATCTGTTTTTGTTAATTAACACTTGAAGTTTTTCGTCATCATCGCCCACTAAATTTCTCAAGAGAGAATCTTTGCGCTCTTTAATGACTCTAGTTAGGGTCTCTAGTAAAGCGCCAGAGAGTTGGCTTTGTTGCAGTTCTTTCACTTCTTCATCTGAAAAGTAAAAGCTTTCTGCGACTAAGTAATGGGTGCCTTTTTCACCATCATTGGCATATAAAGAGATTTTATCCAAGGCATCATGTTCAAGTGCATTTAAAAAAGAGCGGGGTGCGCGAATATGTTTATCGACAGTGACCACCCAAGGGAGTGCACGACCGCTTTTCTCAAAGCGCTTCTTTACACTGGTGATGACATTGGATCGAACCAATTCATTTTCTCTGCCTTCTGGTTTAGTAATAAACGCATCGACGCCAGTGATCTGGGTATAGAAGCCTTCGTCTTTAAAACGCTTGACTATATTGGAATATCGGGGCTGATAAGGAATACCCGTACCATCATAGAGAATGTTGATATGATTTAATCTCGCGTGTTCTGCAACAGCATCACGCAATCTGTTTGCAAAAGGCTCAACATAAACATAATCGTCACTGTGGTGGCTTGCGGCTGTGAGTACTTGATAAAGATCACTTTGTTTACGAAACTCATCCAGTGAGGCCACTACAAAGTTATCACCGCAATAGGCATTTGCTATTTGTTCTACGGCAGTTTTTCCTGAACCAGCGCCGCCCATTGACATAAATAAATGGGGGTGACGTACAGGTACTTTACCTTCAAATACGCTGTCTCTTGCTTTGTCTAATTTTTTTGTGATTTTGCTGAGTCGTTCGTATGCAATTTCAACGGCGCGCTGTAATCGGTTGTCGCTAATAGCTGCTGATAGCATGCGATCTTTTAGTCTTTCATTGTAGACTAAGTCAAAGATCAGAGCACTTTCACCCTCACACTGCTTTAGAAGTTGCACTACTTCGGTATGTGCCGGAGAGCGTAATCCAGTTAACATATTAATATCAAGACAGAAGAGAGGGGCGGCACCATCTTTCCCAATGCTGATGCCATCAATTTCATAACTACCGGTTTGGCGTAAGGACTCTGTATTAGGTAAATAACCAATCATGTTTTCGGAGGCACACATGGGGTAATCTGCCAAATGTTTTCCCACTACAAATATTTCTTGGGATATGCGATCCAACGGCACAAGCCCCCCATTGACTGAGACCACACACAATACGCCTGTTTCGGTGGTATGAGATAGAAAAGGGATTCCGTGTATAAACAGTTTGTTCTCTGGCCATTTTCCATAAGCGTTGGGTATATTCTGTAAGCTTTTACAACGCGTTGGGTCTAGTGCATGTTCAAAAGCAAGGGTGATTTCGCGTAATGAACTATTAGGATTGTGTAGTACTGATGCATCGTAAGATTCGATGCGTCTAAAGTCGATACCTTGCTCATAAACGCTTTTAATGGCGGGCAATTTGCCCAGCATGGTAATAAAAAAATCCAGAGTTAAGCGGTTTCCATAAGAGTAGGGCCTTACACAACGCATTTTGTAGTAAAAACTGGCGAGTCTTTCGGCAATATTTTCTGTTTTGATAACGAACCCATTATTATCGAAAATGGCCGTATCATTATTTACGTCGCCATCCAGAACTAAACTTTCAATGGTTTCTCGAAACTGTTTTCTTTTATCCGGATCAATCATGGTTCCGGGACGATGACAAACGGTGGGTTGGTCTTTCCAGTCTTGATACATTTCTCGATGAATTCGAGAAAATAGCTCAGTCAGGTAGGTTACTCTTTTAGTTTGGTCATGAGAGACTGTGCCTTCTGCTTCTTGCTGCAGTGTTGATAAGAGCTTTGTGCCTTGAGAAATAGCCAGTGCAGTACGCAATTTCTTCAGTTGTTTGTAGCCGATTACTTTAGGGATAGTGTCTTTGCTCATGAATTTAATTTTTAATTCTATGTGTTTAACTATTGGGACTTATTGTAATTAAATTTTCTGAGTTAATTTAATAATTTTCTTGGATTAGTCTATTTTAACTCTATAAACCCCATTCTTAGCTTCTTTCCAAACCCTACTACAAAGCCATTTTTAAGCTATAATTACGAACTTTTTACTGCCTAACGTGAAGATACCGTGTCGAATAAAAATAATGATTCATCAACTTTTCAGGGGCTCATCCTGGCATTGCAAGAATATTGGTCAAGTCAGGGCTGTATTTTATTGCAACCTTTGGATCTAGAAGTAGGCGCAGGTACTTTTCATCCAGCCACTTTTTTACGAGCTATAGGGCCTGAGCCTTGGAACACTGCTTATGTGCAACCCTCACGTCGTCCAACGGATGGTCGTTTTGGTGAAAACCCTAATCGCTTACAGCATTACTATCAGTTTCAGGTGTTATTAAAACCGTCGCCTGATAATATTCAAGAGTTATATCTGGGGTCTTTACGGTATTTAGGTCTGGATTTACTGGAACATGATATTCGTTTTGTTGAAGATAATTGGGAATCGCCGACCTTGGGTGCTTGGGGACTAGGCTGGGAAGTGTGGCTCAATGGTATGGAAGTGACGCAGTTTACTTACTTTCAACAAGTAGGTGGCTTGGAGTGCCGTCCTGTCAGTGGTGAGATTACTTATGGTCTAGAACGAATCGCTATGTATTTGCAAGGAGTTAAAAGCGTTTATGATTTGGTCTGGACAAATGGACCAACAGGTGTGGTGACTTATGGAGACGTGTTTCATCAAAATGAAGTTGAAATGTCGGCCTATAACTTTGATCATGCCAATGTTGATTTTCTATTCCAATGCTTTAATACTTATGAACAGGAATGCCAAAAATTGATTGATCTCAATCTCCCTCTACCCGCTTATGAAATGGTATTAAAAGCTTCACATACGTTCAACTTACTGGATGCACGTCATGCTATTTCAGTTACAGAACGTCAGCGCTATATTCTAAGAGTGCGTACCTTATCGAGAGCAGTGGCAGAAGCTTATTACGCACGAAGAGAATCATTGGGTTTCCCGATGTTGACTGAGCAAGGAGCATAACATGACCACAAGCAATCATTTATTATTTGAACTGGGTTCTGAAGAACTACCTCCAAAAACCTTGGTGAAATTGAGTCATGCCTTGTCAGACGGCATAACTAGAGGCTTACAAGACGCTGGAATTCCTTTTACAGGAATCAAAGCATTTGCTACACCTCGACGTCTAGCTGTGTTAATTGAAAACCTCTCGGTGGCTCAACCTGATAAAACAGTTGAAAAACGCGGGCCAGCAATACAGGCGGCTTTTGGGCCTGATGGTGCTCCCAGTAAAGCGGCAGCAAGTTTTGCTAAAAGTTGTGGAACTACCTTTGAACAATTAGACCGTTTAAAAAAAGATAAGGGTGAATGGTTGGCCTTCACGCAAGTCGTTAAAGGCCAAGCCACTGAAAATCTGATTCCAGATATTATTCGTCAAAGTATTACTGTGCTTCCCATTGCTAAAAGAATGCGTTGGGGTAGTTTCAATACCGAATTTGTCAGACCTGTGCATTGGGCAGTTTTGTTGTATGGCGACAAATTGATTGATACCGAAATATTAGGATTAAAAACCGGTAATACTACGCTAGGGCATCGTTTTCATGCCCCAACCAAGCTAGTTATTAATAAACCTGAAGATTACCAGGATGTGTTATTGACGCAAGGTAAGGTAATTGCCGATATTGAACAACGTAAAGCTATCATTAAAGCTGCAGCTCAAGAGGCCGCCTCTGCTGTTGGAGGAATTGCCCATATCGAAGAAGATTTATTGGAAGAAATTGCCGCTTTAAATGAATGGCCGGTTCCAATCACCGGAGGCTTTGATCCGCGCTATTTAGAATTACCCCCCGAGGTGTTAATTACTACCATGCAAACGAATCAGAAATACTTTCCGGTTAAGAATGCACAAGGGGGTTTGTTAGCTCATTTTATTACCTTTAGTAATATTGAAAGCACTCGACCCGAATCGATTCAACAAGGTAATGAGCGGGTGGTTACGCCGCGTTTATCAGATGCTGAATTCTTTTGGAATCAGGATAGAAAGAAAACCTTGGCAGAAAGAGTCGATAGTTTATCAAACATTGTGTTCCAGGAGAAACTGGGCACAGTGGCTGAAAAGACCCACCGAGTCATTCAATTGTCGGCGTTTATCGCAGAGCGTTT
>CAIOMN010000082.1 GCA_903859415.1 uncultured Methylococcaceae bacterium | reverse complement strand
TGAAATCAGGCCGGTTGCTAATGGTCATGCGCGTCTGAATGATGCGGCCAAGCATGGCTTTAAGAAAGCGATTATTCCTAAAGCCAATGTCCCCAAAACGCCGATTAAAGGCTTGGAGATTCATGGGGTATCCAGTTTATCTGAGGCTTTGGATATTCTTGGGGAGATGTAACGCTCTCCCAGCGCACTAACAACCTTAGTGAGGCAGTATGAAGACAAGTTTTGCCAGCAAGGCAATCGTACCGGTTGACAACGCTATCGACATCCCGACCATCCAGCGTAATAACTTCAATTCGCCGTTGATTTCGGTACGCATTGTATTTAATGAGTTCAAGATAGCGGTATGATGGGGTGTTGTCAAACTTTAACGCCAAAAAGGATATTCAGACACTCCGATGGCTTAAAAACAGCTCTTTTTGTTAGCACTTTAATGGCTTATTACGCGTTTTTTAGGGGTATCTTGGGGTCTGCCTTCATGAGTGTTAGTTCCTTTTTCAAGGGTCAATTTAAGTTACTAGGAGAGTTTTCTACATATGGACTAAGAAGTGCAAAAATCTTATTCCAAGTTAACTTATGTGTCCAATCAGAGTAATTGTGCCCACCAAAACCATTATAGGAGTCAAGAGTGCCAAATAGTTCAAATTCTTCACTCATCTCTGCAATATCTGGAATTACAATTGGAGCTTTATTTTCAAGGACATGTAGCCTTTCTTTTAATTCCACGTTCTCTTTTCTGACAGTGTTAAGTTCTGCCAATGATTCAATTGAACTTCTTGTGTCTCCACGTACCCACCCAACAGCTTTATACATCATAAAAGCATGATATAAACTTGTACTTATTTTGGTAGCAAGGTCAGTAGGGGTATTCCACTGTTGAATATTATGTTTTTTTTGAACTTTTTCGCGAAATTCAGATAGTCGTTTTTTTAGCTTAGGGGCACTTTCAGTTCTTTTTACGCTAAGACTATCAGGGTCTTCGTGTAAAAATGCAATAACAGTAATGTTCTTCTCTATAGCATAGTCATACTCTAGCTCTGTGTAACTTATATTTTGATCTGTAACAGAACCATAACGACCAGCAATAATTAAAATGTAAAAATCAGAAACATCTATAACTGTTTTAATATATTCCTCTGAAGTCATACCAGTAGCGGAAAAATATTCCATTCCAGCTGGGATGACGTTCATTTTCATTAGTGTTTGTAAAACTTCTATTCTTTCGTCCTTTAAATCAGTGAAGGTAGAGCTTATAAAAACTTGGTAACGTTTGGTCATATTTTAGGAATTCGTAATATAAAGAAATATTGCATCCCTGTATCTAGCCATTGTATGAGGATTGTCTAATCCCTCTTGCCTTGATGGAATCTTCGTATTCCTCTTTTTATCAGAGTATGATCTCATTATACTTTGATGCCGCTTATTGACCAGTGTAGTGGTCTAGTATTTTATTCACTATGCATCGGTCTTTGTTGTTAAGATAAGCCTTGATATACACACCCAGTCATCAGGTAACATTATGAGCCCCATTAACAAACTTTCTCAACTGGATTTAAACGAAACCTATAGTTACGCGGATTATTTAACCTGGCAATTCGATGAGACCGTTGAGTTAATTAAAGGTAAGATCCAAATGATGTCACCTGCGCCTAATGTGCTGCATCAAAGTATATCCTGGTACTTTACCGGCACTCTTTTTAATTATTTCGTTAACAAATCCTGCCGCGCCTTTGCAGCACCCTTCGATGTGCGTTTATACAATAAAAGAAAATCAATACTGACCAACAAAGAAATATTTACCGTGGTACAGCCTGATTTATGTGTTATTTGTAACCCGGAGCAACTGGATGTTCAAGGTTGTAATGGCGCACCGGACTGGATCATCGAGATTTTATCGGCTGGAAACTCGAAGCGTGAAACCCAAGAGAAATTCACTCTTTATCAAGAAAGCGGCGTAAAAGAGTATTGGATAGTTTATCCTTATGAGCAATCAGTACACCAATTTGTGTTAAATGAACAAACAGAAAAATACGAGCTCATTACGATGTATTCAGGTGAGGATAAAGCCAGTCCGGCGTTATTTCCAGATCTGCTGATTGACTTGGCTGAAGTATTTGCCGAGTAACTTTAGCCATATCACTAGCCGTGAATCCTTCGCTTATTTTAGCCAGGCATCAAAGTTGTCTTTTATATTCTGCGCAATCACTTCTGGCGAGTTAAAAGACGTATCAATGACCAGGTCATAATTGCTGTGATTTCTAAAGTGGATGCCATACAGTTGGTTGAAGCGTTCGTCTTCAATGGCTTGGCGCTTTAAATTATTCTCTAGGGTAATCTCTAAGGAAGGATTCTTTTCATCATTGCGAGCAGCGCCAAACACCCGTTCGGCACCGACTACTGGATCGACCGCTAAAAAGACCTTAAAGGCACTGGGAATAAAATGCCAGGCTAAACGGGAGTCTAAGATCAAGTTATCCTGGGTTTTTCCCAGATTAATAACGTAAGAATCAATTTCATCATCAATGCTGCGATCTGTTTGAGAGATTTTATTCAACTCAAGGGTCGTTAAGCCTCGCTGCGTTGCGATGGCCCGTTGTATAGTACCCGTACCAATAATATCGAATTGAGTTAATTCTTTAAGTGCGGTCGCTACGGAAGATTTTCCACTGCCGATATCTCCTGACATTACAATGATATGTTTCATATTAACGTTAACCTTTGCATTGAATAGCCTGTTTAAAAATCTGCTAATGATACCATTAATGCTGTTATCATTAGCTCAACAACAATGTAATTTTTTGAAAACTAATTGGCCCGTGATACATGAGCAGATGCTGTTTATTTCTGTAGCTGGGTTATGAAAAATTTGATTAATACCAGGAAGATAAGTTCTACATGACCCATTCGATTAGCAAGGATAAACTGTCCTTTATAGCGACATTCAGGGATGAGTTAACCTTATTCGCATTTTTTGCAATCTATTTAATTGCTTGGACACTCTGCGCACAATTCCTGCCTTCAGCTTCGGAATTAGATAGTACTGAGCAGGTCGTCTGGTCTCAGAGCTGGCAGTGGGGTTATTACAAACATCCACCGTTACCCTCATTGCTATTGTACGTTTTGAATGGGTTGTTCAATGGGCCTTCTAAGGGGCTAAATGCATTTGCAGCACAAGGCTGTAATATACTGGCATTGTTTTATGTTTGGCTATTGGCTAAACAAATTTTATCAAGAAAGTTGGCTATTGTTGCGGTATTAATCACCTCTTTAATTGCCTATCATAATTTTAGGGCATTCCCTTTTAACCATAATACGGTTTCTTTGCCTTTTACTGCGGCTGCATGTTATTACTTTTATCGTGCAGTGCAGATACCTGAACGTCTGTTAAACTGGTTTTTGCTGGGCTTGGTTTGCGGCTTGGCTATGTTAACCAAATACAGCATTCTACTGGTGATAGCCAGTTTCTTTGTAGTAATACTTTGGTATCGCTTATTCAAGAATATCCGCGTTATTTTGGGCTTGTTACTGAGTATCGTCGTATTCCTGTTAATTATCTCTCCACATGTGTATTGGTTAGCGGAAAATAATTGGCGTCCGTTTCATTATTTACAGGATCAACTGTCTAAGTCAGGCAATATAGTCAGTATTCTGTTTGGTTTTATTGTGACTCAATTCATTCGCTTGAGCTTTGCTGTACCCGCCTTATTAGGAATCTGGATTTTTATTAAGACGGGACGTATTAACAAAGCCGAATTGAATGCAGGCAAATCATCCGAACAGGCCAGCTTTGATCGACACTTTTTATGGGCCATCCTCGTTACGCCGCTTATCCTGGCTTTGTTGCAACTGTTTTTGTTAGGTAGTGAGTTAAACAGTAACTGGATCAGTGCGTTCTTTCTACCGTCAGGTATTTTACTGACGGTGGTGTTCTTTAAGGACTGGGATAGTACGCAGCTATTAAAACGGGTCTCTCTTTTGACCTGGATTACACAGACAGTGATATTGGTTTTTTTCTTTGTGCTTGCGGTCATTTATCCAAATTACGTGGGGAGCGCTTCAAGATTAACGTTTCCAAGTCAGGCGTTGGCCGATAAAGTTAATGAAATCTGGCGTAACCAACAGCAGGCTCCATTAACAATTATTATCTCGGATTATTGGTCGGGTGGTAATGTTTCGCTTCATATACGTCCTGAGCCTATGGTTCTAATAGACAATATGGAAGAAAAGTCTCCCTGGGTGACTGAGCAGGATGTGAAGTCTTGTGGTGCGTTTATTCTGGTTAATACAGCCGAAATGTCTGAAACTTATCGGCAGTTACTGGAGCACTCGGCGATTAAAGGTGAGTTTATCTTGCCGTGGGGATTTGCTCCAAAAGGTAAAGACCTGCACTATTTATGGGCGATTAAGCCACCCGAAGCCAGTGACCTAGGCTGTCGGTTTACTCATAACTAAGGTGCAGGATTAATGATGCTTTTTTGCATCAACACCAATACGGGCTTTGATGAGATAGTGGGGTCTGTTTTTAACCTCTTCATAAATTTTGGCGATGTATTCGCCAATAATACCTAAACTGATCATAATAAAGCTGCCGATTAATAACAGACAAATGATAATAGTGGCAAAGCCTGAGACTGCCTGACCATACATCAATGAAATAAGCGTGTCAGCAATGACAAAAAAGCCCAGTATTAAGGTTGAAAAGCCAAGAAAGGTAATTATTCTTAACGGTAAGGAAGTAAAAGAAGTAAGTGCTGTAATCGCCAGTTCCAGCAATGACATAAAAGACCATTTACTTTCATCCCCTTGTCGGCTTGCCACATCAAAATAGAGATAGTGCTCAGAGAAGCCTAACCAACTGGTTAAACCTCGGAAAAAGCGTTCTCTTTCGGGTAATTGATGAACAATAATGTCGACAATCTCTCGATCCAATAATTTGAAGTCTGAGGAGTTTTTTATATTAATGCCACCTAAACTGGAAATCAGGTGATTAATAACATAGGCAGAAGCCCTTTGTCCGAATGAATCTTCTTTACGATCACGTTTTACAGCATGAACGATTTGAGCCCCTAAACGCCATTGTTCAATCATATCTGGAATTAAGGCGGGTGGATGCTGCAGGTCAGCATCAATAATAATCACCGCTTCGCCTGTTGCATGTTCTAACCCGGCTAACATGGCGGCTTCTTTACCAAAGTTTCGACTTAAAGCAACGCCTTTAATTCTATGATCATGAGTTGATAAGAGATCGACATGTTGAAAAGTCTGATCATTACTGCCGTCATCGACCACAATGATTTCCCAGGTACTTCCACAGGTATCAAGTATTTCAGCAATTGTTTTAATGGCAATGGCTAATCCTTGGCCTTCATTATAAGCAGGCACAATTGCACTAATAACAGGGGAGGTTTGGGGTGATAAAGTCATGTTGAATGTTTTTTGTCTGTAATAGTGTTTTTTAATGTAAATCGGTGCGTTATTGTGAAAGTGATTTTAGTCAATCTCGATGTGTTGAGTAGCGACTTAAACGTATGCCAAATTGCTCATACAAGTCATGCATCCTTGGACTTTGTAAAACGGCAAGTTCTGCTGTCCAGTCATGATAGCATATCAGTTTAGGATCTGAAATTTGAGTAGGGTCAAAGTGTCCGGGATGACACATCAATTCGTAGCGTTTCCCCGGCTTAAGTCTTGCAAAAATCGTAGCTAAATACTCATAATCAAGCTTACCGCTGCGGCTCAGCCCTAAAAATAGCGGAGTAGCTTGTTTAACATGCCATTGATTAAGAGTTTGCATGCCTTGCATGAGAGCATTGCGGATGAGTGTTGAGTGATTAAAGGGGCTAACCCAGTCAGCTTGAGTTAATCGAACATTTGGAATGTCGTAAGCTTTTGCTAATTCTAGGGTCAATGGAAACAATAGTGGAAGCATATGGATATGCTCATGTGAATTTAGAAATACCAGCTTATGCACTTGACAGGCTTCAATCTGGGCAGACCATTCAAGTCGGATATCCTGGAGGGTTATTTTCCTGGTTAACAGCAGTCGGCTCATTGTATAAGTGCTAGGAAAGCAGCCGTCCCATGTAGATAGCTTATTTGCTATTTGATCCGTTAAAGGGCGTCTAGATGTGAGATTTAAATGTACGCCCAAGTCCAAGTTTTTAACCGAATCAAGCCACTCAAGTTGCATCGTTAAATCAGGGCTGTTGGCTAGAATACTGGTTGCTGTAATAGCGCCAGATTTGGCGGCTTCCAGGATTCCTTGGCTAATACAAGAATAGTAACCATAGTCATCTGCATTAATGATTAGCTCAATGGGCGCACGATCAGTCATTATTTTTCTAAGGGGTGGGCGTGAAACAGTGAGAACTGCCTAAAGGATTTAACTGGATCGAGACGCAATTTAATATCTTCAGGAAGGCTATCAATCAATTCGCTTTTTATAGCATAAAAATCATGATTTGACTGAGTTAATCTAGCATGAAAGGATTCAATAGTATCTAAGTCAATGGCTTTACCTTGCATATAAAACTGAGCAGAGTAAGGTCTTCTGTTGAAATAAATTAAGCGTTCATCTTTCTGTGCATTTTTTTGATAACTCTGGATTAGTTGATGTTGTGATTTAAAAAAGTCTACATTTGGATAATGATAGTAGAGAATTAAGCCTATAAAACAAAGAGGGACACACAGCGCTAACATTCTCTGATAAACAACGCGGATGGTGAGCCAGTCAGCTAGTAATAATGCAAATCCCGCTAAGCCGGTTAACGTGTAGGTCCAGATAATATTCGCCGACAGGGTAAAGAACATCAGCGGCGCTATCATCCACAATAAACAATAGAGACGCCAGCCGTCGTTTGACTTGATTAATTCGGCTGGTTTTTTCTTTACTAGGGCATTAATAATAATTCCAAGAAAGACTAAAGACCAAGGGAACGCACCACCTAGCCAATAAAGCCATATTTTGCCATGAGGCTGAGCATGTCCATTTCCATAGAGATCTCCTGTCCAACCGCTTTCGGTAAAGCGTTTCCAATGTTCTCCAATAAAAAAGTATTCCAGGAAGCCTGGTGTTTGATGCTCTGCAATTAAATACCAAGGAACACTGATGGCTAGCATGAGTAGTGTGCCCGTGATCCAAGGTATGCGTTTCCAGACACGTAGCCATTCGTTCGATATGAGTGTCCAAAGTCCAATACTGATACCTGAGAGTACGATCGCGATAGGTCCTTTGGCTAAAAGTCCAATGCTTAAGCCTATAAAGAAAAGATATTGCCAAAGAGTATTGCCCGGTTCACGTAGGGCCAACCAGAATGAAGCTAGTGTTAACGTGACGCCCAAGTTCATGCACACATCCATCGCCACAGTGCCTGACATGACAAAAAAGAGTACTGTGCTGGTTAGAATAGCTACGGCTACTAATGCGTTGGTGCGATCACGCTGGGTTTTTACGAGATGGTAAATAATCCATAGGGTGGCTAAACTTAATAAGAATGATGGTAAGCGTGCAAAAAATTCATTGATACCTCCTAAGCCTAGGCTGAAAGCAGTTAACCAAACAGTGAGGGGCGGTTTTCCCCAGAAGGGGATTTCGTAATCAATCAAGGGGGTTACCCAATTACCCGTTTCTAACATCTTACGACCCATTTCTGCATATCTGGATTCGGAAGGGTCATAAAGCGGATAAAAGCCTAAGGTAAGCGTTCGGATGACAAACAATGTGATGAGTAATCCAAATCCTTTTACTGATTTTTGAAGATCACCTGATGGTTGTGCATCGATTGCTTTTTCTAGAGAATCCATTTTAAAAGTCCAGAAATTATTCGCAAAAAAGTTCCAGATTAAGACAATACCCGTGGTTATAATCTGAGCAAAAAGATAATAAAGTCTAACCGTTAAGAGTGCCATTAAACCCAAATTTAAACAAAAGCCCAGTGACGCAATAAGTGTAAATTTGGGTAAGGTCTGAACATGCGATTGTTGACTTTTAAAGGTGAGCGAATAATTTAAAAAATAATTAATAAACAAACCAGCTAATGCACCCCAGCCAGAACCCCAAACAGGACTTACGGCATAATATTCAACAAGACAATAGAGTATTGAGTAATGTGCGATAGTTCCGATGGCGCCAATAAGTATAAAGGCAAAAAATTTATAGAGCATGTTCTACTACTATTTAAATGTTAGGGGTTATTATTAGATTTATTCGCTAGCGAGTATTTCAACCCGATAATGACTCAAACCCTCATTCCCAAGTTTATCGACTAACCAGACTAGCGTTTGTTTCATCTCTTCTGCCAGAGTCCAAGGTGGATTAACGACAATCATCCCACTGGCAGTCATGCCGTGTTCTTCCGTGTCGGCATTGATACCCAACTCAAATAACAGTATGTTTTTTATACCACTGTTTTTAATAGCCTGCTCTAACTGTTTATTGCGTTTACGATCAACGACGGGATACCATAGTGCATAAGTACCAATAGCAAAACGCTTCACCATTTGTATTAAGCTTTCTACGACCGACTGATAATCGCTTTTAACTTCATAAGAAGGGTCAATTAATACCAGTCCACGATGTTCCTTGGGAGGTAACAAGCCTAAGCTATGCTTTAAACCATCATTATGAAATACTTTGATGCGCTTATCTTTAACTACAGCCTTTAATAACTGAATTTCTGTTGAGTGCAATTCGTGTAACAACAAGCGATCATTCGCACGCAAAAACTGTTTTGCAATTAAAGGCGAGCCGGGGTAATCGATTAGTTGTTCGGTAGAGTTAAATTGCTTGACGATATTGACATAGGTGGCAACAGGTTCAGGCATGTTTGAACAATGCCATAACCGGCCAATACCGTTTTCAAATTCTTTATTTTTTAGGGCAAATTCACTGTTTAGTTTATAGTCGCCAGGGCCTGCATGCGTATCAATACAACAGAATGGTTTATCCTTTTTTGCTAGATGTTCCAGGATTTTGATTAGAATAATGTGCTTTAAAACGTCTGCAAAATTGCCTGCGTGGAATGAGTGTCGATAACTGAGCATTGAGTTGGATAAGATCGAGATGGCTGGTTTTAAAAGACTTTATCATATATTGTCATACCTATCTCAAAGGTAATGAGCCAGATGATAATCCATTCTAGTATAGTTGAATGTCTATGTTTTTGCTCATCAGCTAACATTTCAAATAGCTCATGTATGGTTTCCAGCTTTTTCGATAACACTTGGGTTCGAGGAACTATCTCTAAGTATTTTGCTGTTATATTATAAAAGGATTCATACTCCGGATACTCCCAAAAGAATTCGGGAGTATCAAGCAAGTCGTAGTTTAAGATAATATCGCTTTTGGTTAAAAATAACTGTCCACGAATCTTGGCTATATTATGGCGACTTAATTTAATACTGCCATTTTCGGCTAATGACTTGGGAATGTAACTGGTGTTATTTATAGTTGTTATCGCATTTGTTTCAAAGGACGCCAATTTAATCGATTGGGCCATTCCTTGAGATAAAGCAAAAATTAAGATTGGGTCTGACGATTCAATTTCAATATGATCCTCAATAATACGGGTGCTTGTGCAATTGAGGGAAAAGGTAAATGAATCTTCCTCTATAACTGCTAGCGGGTTTTCAGCATGATCCAGTAACAAAAGGTGTAATTTAGCTTGTTGTTCTGTACTGACATTCCAATGCACTACCGCTCCATAAGAAAACACGATAGACCAGGAATCTTCATCCTCAATGAGTAGAGCACCCTTGATTATTCTAATGAGGGTTGATTCAGAAAGGACAGCAGCTAATTCATTAATATCAAAACGTAATGCCAGGCAAAATGCTGAGCATTGTTTAATAGAGTTGTTTTCAGACATATTGGATTTATTTTGTATTATCAACTGCAACAATAGCTAAATTGTAACGCAGTTGATAATGTGTTGGTTAGAATGCGGATAATTATTTATCCGCAATGATGACTAACCACCCGTTTTCTGCTTCACAGTGGGGTGATTTAGCTTTTACCGTTATGTTAATACGTGCGGGTGTGTTAACCAAAGCAGCAGGTAATTTACCTTTAAATATATAATAGGGATCTCTAAATTCTGCACTTAGCTCGACGGGTATGCTCTTTACTGTTGCATAAACCTGTTCGGGTTTATCAATATTAAAGACTAAAAAAGAAAACTCCGCTTCAGGAACGACGGTACTTAAATGAGGGGGAAGAAATTTACCGAGGTTTGGTTTACCGCAAGAACTGGTTGTACCGCCGCCGCCACTCATACCTCCACCATGACCACTGTGATGTTCTGAAGCATTAATAGTTGTAGACGTTAAAAGAGAAACTATTGAGAATAGGGCGAGTAGTTTTATTTTTTTCATGGGCTTATTCCTCACGTTTTGTTATAAACACGCCAAGTGTTGTTATTCTAGACGGTTCTTTTATTAAGTACGCTAATTATATTCATAAAACTTCAATCTAGTACTATAGAAAATCTAATGAGTGTGGAAACGGCTCAGTAAGGTAAAATATTCTTATTAAAATAATATGCTTTTTTGACTTGCTTAAAACACTTTAAATATAAGGCGAATTATTGTCTTGTTGGATTAATAAACATGCTGAGAATCACTGAACTTAAACTTCCTCTAGACCATACTGAAAGTGCTATTAAAACTGCCATCCTTAATCGACTGGGAATTCCAGCAGTTGAGTTATTGAGTTATACCGTTTTTCGTCAGGGGCATGATGCCAGAAAGCGTAATGATATCAGTTTGGTTTATACCTTGGACGTTGAGCTTAAAAATGAAGCTGCATTATTAGCGCGTAAAGGTGACGATCCGCATTTATCCTTAACACCTGATACTACGTATCGTTTTGTTACCCAAGCGCCTGCAAAATTAGCGGATAGACCGATTGTGATTGGCACCGGGCCTTGTGGGCTATTTGTCGGTTTAATACTTGCGCAAATGGGCTTTAAACCCATTATTTTAGAACGTGGAAAAGAAGTGCGCGAACGGACTAAAGATACTTTCGGTTTGTGGCGTAAAAGTATTTTTAATCCAGAATCGAATGTGCAGTTTGGTGAAGGCGGGGCGGGTACTTTTTCTGATGGTAAGTTGTATACACAGATTAAAGACCCGAATCATTATGGTCGAAAAGTCCTGACTGAATTTGTAAAAGCGGGTGCGCCTGAAGAGATATTAAGGGTCAGTAAGCCGCATATCGGTACCTTTAGATTGGTTTCTATGGTTGAGCAAATTAGAGCGACGATAGAATCTTTAGGTGGGGAGATTCGTTTTCAAAATCGGGTAGATTTGCTTAATATGAAGCAAGGCCGGGTAACCGGGGTCACCTTGGCTAACGGTGAAACTTTAAACAGCCGCTATGTGGTATTAGCAGTAGGTCATAGTGCTCGCGATACCTTTAAGATGCTGTATGACCGGGGTGTGTATATTGAAGCGAAACCTTTTTCAATTGGTTTTCGAATAGAGCATCCTCAGTCACTGATTGATCAATGTCGGTTTGGTAATAATGCAGGTCATCCTCTATTGGGTGCGGCGGATTATAAATTGGTTCATCATTGTAAAAACGGTCGAGCAGTTTATAGTTTTTGTATGTGTCCTGGGGGCACGGTAGTTGCGGCAACCTCAGAGGCAGGGCATGTAGTGACGAATGGCATGAGCCAATATTCACGTAATGAACGTAACGCGAATAGCGGTATTGTGGTGGGTATTACACCGGATGATTATCCGGGGCATCCCTTGGCAGGGATTGATCTTCAACGTCAATTAGAACAGAGAGCCTTTAAGTTAGGCGGTGAAGCGTATCAGGCACCGGGGCAGTTGGTGGGGGATTTCTTGGCGAATAGACCATCGAGTGTTTTAGGTTCTGTCCAACCTTCTTATACCCCTGGAGTACATTTAGGTGATTTAAGTACGGCATTACCGGAGTATGCGATTACAGCCATAAGAGAAGCATTACCTGCGTTTGATAAAAAAATAAAAGGCTTTGCAATGGCGGACGCGGTATTGACAGGGGTTGAAACACGTACTTCATCGCCGATTCGTATCAAGCGTGATGAATCCTTTCAAAGTATCAATACCCGTGGTTTGTATCCGGCTGGGGAGGGTGCAGGTTATGCGGGCGGCATACTTTCTGCTGCAGTGGATGGTATTAAAGTCGCTGAAGCCGTTGCTTTGGCAATGGTTAAAGAGAGTAGAGCTTAGGCTTAGTTATACAACTTGGTTAGCTTTCAAATCTCAGAATAATCGCCCTCCTGTCGGTACGCATTAAATAACAGGCGTGACATCGAGTATATCTACCTGCACAGGGCGCCAAACAAGCAGAGTAGCAAGTTTTCATATCTTGACTCAGCTTTACAACGCTGCAATCAGCTTTGCAAAGTTGCACAGGTGCTATAACAACCCTAACTGGTCCTGTGCAATAAAGAAAAAGCCCAAGTACAGACTCTCACACCGCGAGTGCAGCTTTGCACAACCGAGGTATCGACCTGCGCTGCTCGAATATAACGTTGCATCATTGAACCTAAGGTCTGCATTGGTCCTGTGCAACAATGAAAAAGCCTAAATCTAGGCTCTCATACATCAAGTGCAACTTTGCATAGACGAAGTATCGAGCTGCACACCTCAAGTACAGCTTTGAATAACCCGGGTGTAGATCAAAATTCATCAAGTGAAGCTTTGTACTGACGAAGTATTATGAGATAAACAACAAGTTTAAATAAATAGGACTACACTGATGACTCTTAAATCTAATACAGGAGCATGAAATGCTAATGATAAAAGTGTTGTACGATTTTATAAGGCTTAATATATCGGAGAAAATCAGTTTTTACCGCTTTGTACTTCAAGCATTTATTACCCATCCGATCTTTAACGCACCGGATGTGCCGATAGAAACATCTACCGCAGCGGTTGATGCTCTTGAAGCGGCCTACCTTAATGCCCTTAATGGTGATCGAGTGGCTATTGCAATACGGAATGATTGTGAAGCAACTGCTGATACTATCTTTCGTGATCATGCGGCTTTTGTCGAAAGAACAGCTAAAAGTAATGAAACAATAATTTTATCCAGTGGGTTTCATCCTAGTCATCCGCCTTCCGCCCATCAAAAACCTGTTTTAGCCGCAAAAGCAGGCCCCAAGTCAGGTGCTGTACACTTAGATGCTAAAGCTATTGATCGTTCTCAGTCATACCAGTGGAAATACAGTAAGGGCACTCTACCTACAAATGATGCAGACTGGATCTTATTAGGTATCAGCACTCGTGCATCATTTGATGTATCAGACCTTGAAGTGGGTGTTATTTATTATTTTATAATGGCGGGCGTAACCCCTGACGGTGTCACTGATTTTTGTGCGCCTGTTTCAATTATTGTTACTTAGTGCCTGAACGGTAATCTATAATCTAATATAAAACAATAAGTTATGATAAAATACGCACCTGACTATTAACTAACCTGATTCTGGCTTAAAACATGCTTATTTAAACAACTTATTGATACAAAAGGCTTTATTTTAACC
>CAIOMN010000081.1 GCA_903859415.1 uncultured Methylococcaceae bacterium | reverse complement strand
TGCCACCATCATATGGTAGGAATGCGACACCAGACATCTCATCAAAGTGATCCCAAACAAATGCGCCCACTGATGGCCATTCTTTCTCACTAACAGAAATCGTAACCGATGGTTTATGCTCGCAATAATGACGCTGATATACCAACCATAGATGTAAATGCTTAATAGCATCCAATTGAGAACGGAGTACAGCATCGGCAGGTGCCTTCTTAGGGAAAGTAAATACCATTGTGCTACCCGGCTTCATGACATCGGGCTCGCACGGCACACCTGCTGCCATCATTGCCTTAGTAAGTGGGTCCTTAACGTCGCCGCGTATGCGTCTATAGTAGTATGCAGCATGACGAGGATGGATTCCGCTTGCTGTATCTGTTAACTGAGATACGGTCCCAGATGGTTTGACTGCTGTAATAGCTGCCGCTTGTTGTATATTCAATATTTGAGCTAATTCAGCATTCACAGATACCGTTAGCGCCTTTATTTCTTCAAGACGTTCTGGTAATCCCGCATCTTCGGGATTATTAAGTAAGTGATTATCGAGAATACCGGTCATTGATACACCTAACAAACGTTCTTGTTCTGTATTATCACGCCAGATCTTACGCAGATATGGGAAGTGAGTCATAGTGGACTGAAATGTGCCAAGAATCGTGGCAATACGAGCCTTGCGGAGCAAGTCTTCCTGTGTGTCTGTAGAGCGAACAATCATCTCAGTCAAATTACAGAACTGATATGGGCGTAAAATAATCTCTGCACAAGGATTTGTACCAAAGTCGAAGTCGGGATTACGACGACCATTCATCTTAACAATGTTCTTAGCTGCTTCACGATTAAAAATACCGCGTTCGCCGGATTTTGACTCATAAAGAGAGGACCATTCTTTCATAAAAATACCCACGTCTGGTCGTTCTGTGTGACATGCGCTGTTATTTGCTAAGGCACGTTGTCCTTGTGTTTCCCACCACGAACCTGTCTTAGCATTACGCATACGATCATCAGAAAGGTTGGACAAAGAGATCATAGCGGAACGACGAACTCCACCAACTACAACAACTTCGCCCACCTTGCACATAATATCGTGACATTCGATGCTGTTTAATTTGCGGCCTTGAGCATTCTTGAATAACTTAACCACAAACTTGAATAATTCTACCAATGGCTCTGGTCCAGATGCTCGTCCACCAAAGGTCTTTAGTCTAGCACCAGCTGGGCGAACCTTACTTACGTCCCAACGAGGTGCTTCGCCGGAATATAACATTGCAATAACTTGACGAAGTGACTTTGCCCAACCTTCTTTGCTATCCGAAACAACAATAACTGATTCGCTATCGAAAATCTTCTCTGGAACTTCTGGCAATTTTGCTATATATTGTCTTTCCACACTGAAACCTACTCCAGTGCCACAAAGTAAGATGAACATTGCTTCATCAAATGCCTTTGGATCGTCAATTGGAAGATAAGAACAGTTATATCCCGAAGTATTATCGCGATCTAATGCTTTACCTGCGGTCATTAGAGCTCGCATAGATGGCATAACTTCAAAATTTGTAACTGCGTCTTGTAATTCTTTACGCATTATT
Organism: uncultured Methylococcaceae bacterium; assembly: GCA_903859415.1. Taxonomy (GTDB): domain Bacteria; phylum Pseudomonadota; class Gammaproteobacteria; order Methylococcales; family Methylomonadaceae; genus Methylobacter_C. Next base: position 2,026 of record CAIOMN010000081.1, on the reverse strand, counting down.
TCTGTCATCACATAATCGAACTTTTGTTCTAGATGATTTGTCATAAAATCAAAATAACGGGCGACAGTTTCGTCCCAGTTCTCTCTACGCTTCTTAGAATCTATATATCTGGCGTAGCGACTTTTAGCAATGTAGGTTTCGTATAGCATTTGTTCTCCGGTGGGTATAGAATAGAATGGACACCGAATGTGCCCAGTCTTTTGTTCTTTTAGGTTATATTTTTTATTTGTTCTTTGGTGTATTTCTGTAATACTTTAAATTCTGTCTGTATTTCTGAGTAATTATTTACCGTACCTAGCTCGTAGTTAAGTACAAACTGATTATCTATAATAGGCAATAAATACACACCATCATCGTCCTCAACCAGATATAATTCGACTTTAGGAGGGGTATGTAAAAGTGTTAATGAATGGTACATTAACAAACTAATTGAGCTTGTACAAAATGAACTACTGAATAATATCTCCCATGGCGTTGGCCAGTCTGTAGGAGTATAATAATCCAAAGTCCTTGATCCGAATGGCATTTTAGAACAGAATTTAGCAACTTCGTTCATTTGATCTGCCAAAGCTAGATCTTTTATGTCATCTCTTAATTTTTTCCATAGGTGAAGCCGCTCTTCATTAGGAATTGTATTCCAGATCATAGTATTATTAAATTAGAGTGGTAACCAGGCAATTGTATTGGTGCTAAATCTTAGCGAACCAGCAAAATCATGTTTATATAAGATCTGAATATCAGATCCGCTATATTGTGCCTTAAAGTGAATATCAAACGTCGGAGTTGTATTCACTTCTATGCCTGTATCTGTAAGAGTTACGTGTGTATAAGGTGCGGCAGGTAATGGAGGATCGGGTGGTAAGACCGTAGCACTATTAATTGCTGTAATTTTCAACTCGCCATTCTTAGAAAAATTATTTCCAACTGAATTCCAGTCAGTAGATGCGTTATCGGTCACACTATATAATAATGTAAAGAATGGAGTCGCAATATATTCAAGAGAAATAGTTATAGGGCCGGGAATAGTCCGTGTTATCAATGTCCAAGAACCTGCTGGTGGTAATATCCACTCAATTGGTGTTAAGAATTCGCCAGCAAGTGAAACTTCGGCTATCTGAACATATTCACCACTTAAATTTCCCAGGAATACCTTACGAGAGTCTGTGCAGAATGCTAATTCGCCCGGTAATAATACATTTGGGTAATTTGTGGAATTAAAATCAGGAAAAGATCCATATCCACCAATACCTGTATATCCGTTCGGATACACACTATTCGGTCCTAATGGATTCCAAACATACCCATCAAATTGAAGTTGGGAGCCGCGTCTATTTTGTATCCTCGAAACTACTACTGGTGATGACATTTTATAAATTCCTTTGTGTGATAGTATTTAGCCGAGACCGAACCGGTCATAATAGGCGCATACTTTGTTTGCCCACATAGTTTCGTAGTGTGTGAACTCATCACCCTCTATTACAAACTCCTGATATTTAGCATCTCGAGTCGCAATCATGACAACACCTCGATTTATGTTTGTGCCATACATTTCATTGTGAGATAATGCATAAGCACAGAGTTGCATGAAGTAATCTTCAATCCATTCTCGCTTTTTTTCTCTTATACTATTCTTAAAATCCATGATAGATGGCTTGCCATCGTGTATTCCCGTGAGATCTGTTGTGCCTGCGTATAATTCTTTGGAGTATAAGGCTACTTCTGTTCCCCATACCTCACTTACCTTAGATAATCCCTGTTTGATGATCACATTTGCTAGTGCTTTCTGCATAAATGTGCCCTTCATAGGCTTATCTAATATGTAATTTTCGAGATTGTTGTGTAATCCGGTGCCTAACCCACTGGCTTCTACCGTTATACGAGTTGCTTCAGCTTGGCCAACATTCTTTCGCCATTCAATAAGGTGAGTCTTATCACCCATTTTATCAAGGATTGTTGTAACCGAGGGGAGTGGACGACCTTCTCCAACTATATATCGTCTACCGTTTTCGGTTGAGATACGCTCGAG
>CAIOMN010000080.1 GCA_903859415.1 uncultured Methylococcaceae bacterium | reverse complement strand
TATTAAAAAAGAGTCAGAAGCTAAAATAGCATTCATGGCGCAGGAAAAATCAGAGATAAAAACTGAGCTTAACGAATTAGAAGTAAAGCTGAAAAAATTTGAGAAAACAACAGAACTATCACAAAAAACGATTGTACTTTTCTCAGAAGCAATACGTAGAGACGACAAAATTGAGTTTCTTCTAAGCGGTATAAATCAGCTAAAAAATGAATTCGTAATGGGATCTGATGAACCAGGCAGCAGCGACACGGAACATTTGACTGCTATTTACGACCTGATTGATAAAGCATTAGCAGGATTTGTGCAAAATAGTAAGGATAATCAACAGATAAATGATGAAGAATCAGTAAAATCCTCGCTTCCTGCCTGGGACAAGCTTGAAAACAATAGCAAGACCTTTCTGCCAGATGCTGAATTTTTGCTAAGAATCTTACCTCCGAACACAGATTTTTCACCCGCTATATTGCAGTATTGCAGAGCTGTAGAGTACGAGTTGTTGATAAAACTTTTTAAGGCTTACAAAAAGGACTTGCGATCACGCCATTCTGGTAGCAGCTTGTCTATCTTTTTAAAAACAGACCATCAAAATAACAAAAATTTTGATAGCCTATTGATGTACCTTGAAGCAAGAGACGGCACAAAAAATGATCACTACGAACTGGGCAGAATGAAGTATACATTACATTATGTCCAGAGAGAAGACGCGCTCTCCAGTAGCCCGGTTCTAAGAGACTTCAATAATTTTATTCCAAAATACTTTAATACAGATGTATCTGAATCAGAGTTTACGTCAAATCTCGGAGAGCTAATCAACAACTACAGGAATAAGTCAGCTCATCCGAATTTTCTGCCAAAGCATGTTGCAAACGAGTGTAAGATAGCTGCTTTTAATCTAATTTCAAAGTTCATGTCCTACTACAAAAGATAGACAAGAATCAACTACCCCGCCGCAAGCGGACGGGGTATGGTTACAGCATCCGATATTGTGACTTCGCCATTGTGAGGCAAAAACCTTTAAAAGCTACGCCTCAAGAGGCGGGGAATTTGCCCTAAAGAGATTAAATGTTCCATTTTATATTTCCACCGACGGCAGGTCATAAATCACGTACCTCCACTCCCATCTCTCTCGCTATAAAAGCCGAATATTCTTCATTCAGTTCGTCCCGAAACCTCACCAGGTCAGACTTTGCCAGTGACATCCGCAGAACGAGAGCATCACTACCAAAATAGTCCCGTCCCTCCAGGAAATATGCATCAGCATGTGCCTCTGCAAGAATAATGCGACTATTGTCATCAGCACCTTCCCAAGGGCAGTGCTGCAGGCTGAGTACAAAATGCGGCTCGTCGCTTGACCAGACAGCATGACGACCATTCAAAACTGCGTCCAAAACTGGAAATAGACTTCCCCGCATATCTTCCTCTGCCATCATGTAACCGGGCGTAATTCGGTCGTAGTCAGCACTGCGCTTTATCACGGCCGGGTTAATAATGCTCTGGCCGTTGATAAGAAATCTCACCGTGTAGATGACCCAGCCATGTTCGGCCGTGTGACAGTTTACTTCGAGAGCAAGGTTGTCATTGGTCAGTAGTGCCATATCAATAGTCCCTTCTGGCTTTCTGATTTTTGTTTTTTATAGTCAGTCTTTTGTAGATGAACCAGCCGTCCATTGGCTTAAAAGGGAGTAGATTAAAGAGAGAGCCCACTCCGATAATGCCACCAGCCCAGAGAGCTAAAGCAACGAATTCTACAAATGTTCCGCTTTGAAAAATCCTATCAATAATAGGCTTACTTAAAGTTGCTCCAAACAGCAAATACCCGCCAAACATCATCAGCATTCCTGCACAAGCACCAAATGCCGGACCAGCAACATCCATACAAATCATCTTATAGCGAGGTTGATATCTGAGGGATTGGCGAGTTGTCAGCTTATAATCAAAAATTCCGTTATCAAAAAACAAAGCAGATATTTTTATACAAAGATTTCCGATAGAGAACTGAATATAAAAAGGCTTTTTTATTAAGCCGACGGAAATTGTGAAAAATTTACCTGTTTTCAAATCCGATGGAAGAAACAGATAATGTCCTATTTCATGCACAACTGTATGAAATATAATGGATAAATATATTATCGTAAAAGTAGTGAACCAATTCATATGTTGGCAAAACAGCCGCGCTTTTTAATATAATCAATGAGTGTGTTGATGTCGGTAGGCATGCCGGGAAATATCAGGCAGGCTCCGATAACATCGCCAAGGACCAGGCAGTTCCACCAGGCCAACAAACCAATTGCGATTTCTGCCCACGTTGCGGAACCGTGGAACATGGCACTCCAAACATATTTCACATGTTTGGCTTCGATAAAATGGGACTCAATGTAGAAGCCTATTATCGATACAGCAAGGCTTGCCAGCGCTCCGCCTGATGCGATGCGTAATCCGGAGTACACTGGACACTTCATCCGGAAATTATTGGACACCCAATCCGGTTTTCATTGGACACTCAATCCGGAAATGACTGGACAGTGAATCCGGTTTTCACTGGACACTTTTTTGGAAGTTCCGGATTGAG
>CAIOMN010000079.1 GCA_903859415.1 uncultured Methylococcaceae bacterium | reverse complement strand
TTACTGACCCAACTAGGCTTAGTCACACTCATGATTGCCTTTGGAATATTATTAAGCGCTGGATTATTTATCATCATCAAACTCACCTTAGCTACTTTTTTTAATTATGTTTCGACTAAAGAACGCTTGGAAAGACGGTTATTATTTATTAATGTAAAACAAGAGCAACTGAAGCAACTGTTCTATTTTAAGACCATTCAAGTCAATTATTTTAGTGAGCTTAAAAGAAAACGCTTATTACAGGCCAATAATAAACAACATCTGAAATCCTTATCAAAAGTCATTAATAAAGACTTACAATCGCTTAAAAAACACTTACCTAAATCTCAGTATCTTCAATTACACCAAGTCTATCGCCAGTCTCTAAAGCAACAGAATATTGAGGCATTATTAAAATTGCAGACCGAAATAACGACACTTAATTAACCCATGACACGCTTAAAAAACTGGACATTTGCATTAGTAAAACTGTTTCATTCTATTAAGGATGAAAACCTGCAATGGCAAGAAAAAAATCAGGAGCAAGAAAACAAGCTAAAGCACAATCGTGTTTTAGCATCTAAAGCACTGGAAGCCGACTTAAAAAAGCGCAGTGTCCAGTTGGAACATGATATCAACTTACTAAGAACTAAAAATGAAACTGAACTCACCCTGTTCAAAACAAAGTGCCAGCAGGATATTAAAGATTACAAACAGTATCTAACCGCCCTGGACAAACTCAAACGCTCCATTCAAAGCAGCTATACACATCTGCCCGAAGCGGTTGCCTTTACAATCCATCATCATGCGAAACACTTGCTTAACCAAATGTGGGAAGCTAAAGACTTTGAACAAAAAATGCTCCATGAGATGCAACTGATTAATTTTATGACTACGGTACATGAAGAGGCCCGCCGGTACCTGGAAGGAACCAGCAACACCTCATTACCTGAAAAAACACTCCACCTTATTCAGAGAAAACAAATCAACTCTGAATAACTCAAGGTTATTTACACTTCGACGGCATTTTCTTCCATCGCATCCAATACACACAATGCCGTCATATTAATAATCCGCCTAACCGTTGCAGCAGCTGTCAAAATATGAACTGGTTTAGCGCAACCTAACATCACTGGCCCAATAGCTATACCATTACCTGCCGCCGTTTTTAACAGATTATAAGCAATATTAGCCGCATCAATATTGGGTAAAACCAGCAAATTAGCACTCGACTTCAGTGCTGATCCTGGCATAAGATTTTTTAGTTGATCATAATTTAGCGCCGTATCACCGTGCATTTCTCCTTCGACCTCTAAATGAGGCGCTTGCTTTTGAATAATAGCCAAAGCCGCCCGCATCTTTTGGGCAGACTGACTGTTACTACTACCAAAATTGGAATGTGATAACAAAGCCACACGTGGAATCATACCTAACTTCAGCATTTTTTCTGCCGCTAATTGCGTTATTTCAGCGAGCTGTTCAGCCGTTGGATTTTCATTGACATGCGTATCAACTAACACAATTTGGCGCTCTGGCAACATAAGAATATTCATGGCTGCATACACGTTAGCACCAGCACGCTTACCTAAGACATGATCTATATAATGCAAATGCTGAAGATTATCGCCAAAAGTACCGCAAATCATTCCGTCTGCATCACCTTTATGCACTAACATGGCGCCGATTAAAGTATGACGGCGACGCATTTCCAGCTTGGCATATTGTTCGGTCACGCCTTTACGCGCCGTCATTTTTAAATAGGTTTGACAGAAATCCTTATAGCGCTCATCAAATTCGGGATTAACAATCTTAAAATCAATGTCAGGTCTGAGACGTAAACCAAACTTCTCAATACGGAACTGTAATACTGAAGGCCGCCCTATCAAAATCGGAAGTGCAATGTTTTCATCCACAATTACTTGCACTGCCCGCAATACTCGCTCTTCTTCTCCCTCAGCAAATACAATCCGTTTTTTATCCGCAGATATATTTTTTGCAACCCTAAAAATAGGCTTCATAAAAGTACCGCTGTGATACACAAATTGCTGGAGTCTATCGACATAAGCCTCCATATCTTTAATGGGCCGAACCGCAACACCTGACTCGTCAGCCGCTTTAGCAACCGCTGGGGCGATTTTGGTCATTAAGCGTGGATCAAAGGGCAGAGGAATTAAATAATCAGGCCCAAATGACATATTAGCCACGCCATAGGCACTTACCAAAATTTCAGATTGTTCGACACGTGCCAGTTCTGCAATGGCATGAACAGCGGCCACCTCCATTTTACGAGTAATGGTTGTAGCTCCACAATCCAGAGCCCCCCGAAAAATATAAGGAAAGCACAACACATTATTAACCTGATTAGGATAATCAGAACGTCCTGTTGCAATAATCGCATCATCACGGATAGCCTTAACATCCTCTGGTAAAATCTCAGGGGTTGGGTTAGCTAAAGCCAAAATCAAAGGCTTTGCAGCCATTCGCATAACCATGTCCTGCTTCAGAATATTACCCGCCGAAAGCCCCAGAAAAATATCGGCATCCTGAATCACTTCGCTTAACGTGCGTGCGTCAGTCTCTTGAGCAAAAGCCGCTTTATCTGAATCATTTAAACCGGCACGACCTTTATAAATAACGCCAGAATGATCTGTGACAAACATATTCTCACGAGGAAAACCCAGTTCGATCAGCAAATCTAAACAGGCTATAGCGGCAGCTCCTGCACCAGACACGACTAATTTACATTGCGTGATATCTTTACTAATAATTTTTAAGCCATTTAAAATAGCCGCACCAACAATAATGGCCGTTCCGTGTTGATCATCATGAAAAACCGGTATCTTCATCCGGTCACGTAATTTCCTTTCGATATAAAAACATTCAGGTGCTTTTATGTCTTCGAGATTAATACCGCCGAAAGTAGGCTCCAAAGAAGCAATAATGTCGCAAAGCTTGTCAGGATCAAGCTCGTTAATTTCAATATCAAATACATCGATACCGGCAAATTTCTTAAATAAAACGCCCTTACCTTCCATAACCGGCTTTGCCGCCAAGGGGCCAATATTACCTAAGCCTAACACAGCGGTACCGTTCGAAATCACTGCAACCAGATTCCCTCTTGAGGTATATTTAAAAACATTGACAGGATCTATCACGATTTCTTCACAGGCAGCCGCAACACCCGGCGAATAAGCCAAAGCAAGGTCTCTCTGATTGGTTAAATGTTTAGTTGGCGTGACGCTAATCTTGCCCGGTGTAGGAAACTCGTGATATTCCAATGCAGCTTCACGTAATTGTCTGCCTAATTCTTCTTTTTGATCTATAGGGGAATTCATGGATAGCCTTTTTTAATAGTGGATGATTTGTAAAAACAAATAGGTTTTTAAACGTTTACAATAAAACTAACGACCCTTAAGATAGCTCGCCAAACTATACCTTATAACGAATAGGGTCATTAAGGTTGGAAATAACATAAAATTTTGTTTTGCCTCCAAACTTAAGAACAAGCAAAGCATGATTACCCAAGGCTGAATGATGGCTTTATTAACCAAAGACTGCATAATAATCAAACTGTCCTTATCAATTTTATCCCTTGCGTTAATGACATACAAGGAAACCAGTGCTGTAAGTATCGAGAAATAAAGTGGATAAAAGAAAAACATCGGCGAATCCTCCTTAAAATAAGATTGCCAATCAGCAAACCAGACTAAAAGGACTGCGCTACTAAATAAGTCATACCAAATTAAATTTCTGGTTTTCTTGAATAGAGTTCCTACGAGACTGATGAGAGCAACTCCCAAGCTGATATCCGTCAACAGTGGCATTAACAAAATACTTTTAAAAGCATTATTTGTTTGCGCAAAGAAAGTGAGAGCAAGATTAAGCACTATAAAAAGAGGCATGATAGTCCGTTATGTAAAGGGTTAGAGTTAAGCATCTCAATGATTGTCATACAGATGCATGTGTTTTTAATTAAAGCCCATAAGATTCTTTGTACAAAGTTATTTAACCAGGCTCATCAATTGACCATAGTTATCAACCACATCGTATTTAACGTGTTCTGACATCCTATTAGCGAAGAATTTTTTGGCGCAAGCAATTTTACATTCCTCGATCTTTCTTAAATCCAGTGATGACAATGAACCTTTAGTTTCGGCTACAAAATAAACGTGCTTTACCACGCCGGCTTTAAATGAGATGGCCCAATCAGGATTGTAATCACCAACCGGTGTGGGAATTGAAAATCCATGAGGTAATTTCGCATAAACAACGACTTCAGCACTGGTATCCAGTTCCTTTACAAAAGCTTGTTCAATAGCTGAATCAGTCAACACATAATCATAGACGTGTTTGTTTAACTTATCCCCTATTTTTGTTAAATCAACTGGGCGCTTATCCTGGGTAAAAATATCTGTATCATAGGTTTCTGCTAAAGTGTCATAGCTTAAGTGCTCAACAATAATAGTCGCTTTTTGCTCGTTAATTAATCGGGATGATGTAGCAATAAAATCTTCGGGATTGGTTTTAAATTGATCAAATACAACCTTATTAATTCCCTGAAGAATCATTGCTACTGTTTTTCGGGTGAGTTTACACTGCTCAGCTAAATTACCAAGCAAATCATAGTTAACAAACGAATGAATAGAGGCTTTGTTTAGCTCAGTCGCGGTTTCTTTAATTTTAAAAGCCGCTCCTGCATTTACATCATCATAAGTGGCATCATCTACTTGATCACCCCGCTGAATAGTATATTGTAAAGGGCTGACCCGCAGCTCCTTGTCTAATTCAGCCACGCATTTCTTGACGAGCTCATCGGTTTCAAAATCGACTGCATAAACAGCTTTATGGTTAATACGCTTCCATAGCTCCTTAAACTCTTGTTTATCAAAATTAGCATTGAGCTTATTAAACCGGGTGTTACGACCATTTTCTATGACTGGTAACTGTGCTTCACTAAACACACTATCAATCAACTGAAAGACTTGTTCAGTATGAATCTGCAGGTCAGGAGGCAATTCTGCTAGTGACCCTGCCTGCTAATACCCTCGTTAAACAGCGCCTGTTCTTTCTCAAAATGCACCTTAATCGCTTCACGAATCTGGATACGGCGTAAGGCTTCTTCATTGATATCACCGGACACTTCACCCACCCTAAGCTCTACGCCATTGATAAAACTTAAGGTATTCGTTTTACAGTAATGTACTAATAAATTAGAAGGGGCAAACACAATCTCTGCCATGACTCTGCGTGAGATTTTAGGGTTGTCTTCTTGAAACCAAATTAGGCAGTGCGTATCCAGAATATAATTTTTACTCATCGCATGTAGTCTTTTAGGTCATCGAGAGGATCGTTGAAATCATCTGGAATTGACACTTTGCCTTTTAGACCGCCAGGTACACGTTTCTGAATACCCGTGTTTTTTCCAAACAATTTATGCCTTCAGATCACTATAGCACGAATATAAACAAATCCAGAAAAGCACTACCTTTGTTGGATGGTTTAGATTTTATTGAAACTACTTTGGTTTAAAAGTTACCGCACTTAAGTCGTGAGGAGATTAAAAAGTGCAAGACTTAACTCCGCCAGCAGTATTTTTTAAATCAGATAGGTCGGGTTTATTTTCAACGGGTATGATTTTATTCCGTGGATGGTTAGCTTTAAAGTTATAATTCAAGCTACTGATCACCTTAGGCCTACACAATGAATTTTCTTGATATAAAAACAGACTTCGCTTTTAAAAAAGTCTTTGGTAGTGAAGGTTCGAAAGACTTGCTGATTAGCTTTTTAAATTCAGTAATAGAGTTTGACCAGCAGCAAACCATTACTGATTTAACCATCGTTGACCCTTATAGCATCCCATTATTAAAGGGCATGAAAGACACCTTTGTTGATGTGAAAGCTGAACTCAGTGATAACACACGCGTCATCATTGAAATGCAAGTGCTGAATCATGAAGGTTTTGAAAAACGAGTCTTATACAATGCGGCAAAAAATTACTCACTGCAATTAAAGAAAGGCGATGCTTATCACCTGCTTAATCCTGTTATTGCCTTAACTATCACTGATTTTATCTTGTTTAAAAACAGTGATGAGCTGATTAACCGGTTTAAGTTACTCGAAAAAAACCACTTCATTCAATACAGTGATGACATTGAACTGATCTTTATCGAACTCCCCAAGTTTAATAAAACCGAGCAAGAGCTAATCAGTATTCAGGATAAATGGGTTTATTTTATTAAAAACGCCGGCAACCTGGATTATATGCCTAAGAATCTTAATCAAGAACTTGAAAAAGCCTTTAGTATTGCTAATGAAGCCAATCTTAGCGAAGAAGAGCTAGAGCTTCAGCATAAAAAGAAAGACTGGATTTATATTCAAAAGAACTCAATTGATTACGCTACAAAAACAGGTCTACAAAAAGGATTGGAGCAGGGGTTGGAAAAAGGCTTGGAGCAGGGATTAGAGCAAGGCGAATGGAAGGAAAAGTTAAAAATAATAGAAAACGCCATTCGAATCGGCTTACCCATGCAAACTATTATTGAACTAACCGGGCTTGATGAGGAACAAATCAGTTCATTACTGCCCAAGAGTCAACCCACTTAACCCATATTATCATTCTTTTATGCGGTTGAGCTCTTGGTGCATTTTTTCTTCATCTAACTCTTTTTCCCATTTTGCAGCAACCACTGTAGCAACACCATTACCAATCAGATTAGTTAAGGCGCGTGCTTCAGACATAAATCGATCGATTCCCAGTATCAGAGCAAGACCTGCCACTGGGATTGTTGGAATCGCAGAAAGCGTTGCAGCAAGTGTTATAAACCCACTCCCGGTTACACCCGCGGCCCCTTTTGACGTCAAAAGTAGAACTGCAAGTATCGTTAACTCCTGAACTAAACTAAGTGATGTATTAGTGGCTTGCGCTACAAATATTGCCGCCATTGAAAGATAGATTGAAGTACCATCCAGATTAAACGAATAACCTGTTGGAATCACTAACCCTACAACAGATTTAGAACAACCCAACCGTTCTAATTTGGTTATTATCCTGGGCAATACAGATTCCGATGACGAAGTACCCAAAACAATCAGCAACTCATCTTTAATGTAAATAATAAATTGGATTAAACTAAATCCTACCAGCTTTGCAATCAGCCCCAACACCACAAAAATAAATAGCAAACATGCCAAATAGAAACTACCCATTAATGAAGCAAGCGGCGCTAAAGACGAAATGCCATACTTTCCTACTGTAAAGGCCATCGCCCCAAAGGCTCCAAAAGGAGCAAGCTTCATAATCGTTTCGACAATACCAAATAGTGCATGAGATATTTTAGTGATAAATACCACAACCTCATTACCCGTTGTCTTCATTGCAGCTAAGGAAAAGCCAAATAATAATGAAAACAACAAGACTTGTAATATATCGCCTTTAGCAAAAGCATCAACCACGCTAATCGGAATAATATTAAGCAGGAAATCTACAATACTTTGACTTTTTGCACCCTCTGTAAAAGTTGCCAACCCTTTAGTATCTAAAGAGTTGACATCGATATTCATACCAACACCAGGCTGAATTACATGTACAACGATCAATCCAATGATTAATGCTAGCGTACTCACGACTTCAAAATAAATCAGCGTCTTCACACCGACTCGACCTACTTTATCCATATCCTGCATACCTGCAATACCAGTGACCACGGTACAGAAAATAATAGGCGCAATAATCATTTTGATCAGCTTAATAAAACCATCACCCAACGGCTTCATCGTAATGGCTGTTTCAGGATAAAAATGCCCTAACAAAACACCCAATAAAATGGCTATTAATACTTGAACATACAGGTGTTGATAGTAACTTTTGGAGCGCTGTGTCTGTTGCATAGAGTGGATTACTTTTAAGTGCAGGGATGCCCGGTTATTTACTGGACTTGTCGTCTAACGCTGTTTTAGCAGTTTCGGTATCTAATTTAATCTTATCGACTAGTGCTCTAAACTTGCTTTGCTGATCGTTTGCTGACTTGGCAATCAGTGCATTGTCTGCATTGGCTTCATTGATTAAACAAGTATTATAGGTGCTTGCCTTATGCTGCCATTCGTTTATTTCCTTAATGCTTTTGTTATAACTTTCTACTGTATTTAAATCAATAACTGGACTTAATGGCTCTGTGCCACAAGCACTGGGTGACCACACACCATTATTAATAGTCCCTGCTATACTCAAAGAAACTGTAGACCCAATTATTATCAGGCCTAGAAAAAATG
>CAIOMN010000078.1 GCA_903859415.1 uncultured Methylococcaceae bacterium | reverse complement strand
GGCAGTTTTATTGCAAGGTTGTGCGAGCATAATCAGCCAATCAAGCTGGCCTGTTGCAATAAAAAGCACGCCTGATTCAACTGCTTTTACCATTACGAATCAAAAAGGTGACAAAATACACTCGGGTACAACGCCATCAACTGTCAATTTAGCGAGCGGAGCAGGTTTTTTTGATGGTGAAAAATATACTCTGCATTTTACAAAAGACGGCTTCCAAGAAAAGACAGCGACCTCCATACCTGTAACACATTAATTGAAAGATTAAGACCGTTGAGTTTTTAAAATGGTATGTTTCAGTGGGTATTGAATCCTATCATTTTAAGCATGATCAGTTAACCATGTTTCTAAGTCTGCCATTGCATTAAAGTCTAGCAAGGCATCGGCTAAGTCTTCCAGTTTTTCTAAAGGGTAGTTAGGGAAATCCTGTAAGAGAGTTTCAAGTTCCGGTTGCACACCGAATTTTCGCCTTAATAAACGACTCAGTAATTTAACACATTCTTCTTGCAAGCCTTTTTGCAAGCCTTTTTGCAAGCCTTTTTGTTCACCTATCAGCTCGCCCTCTTTCCGCTCTTCAGCGGATATTTCTTGATAAAAGCGGGTTTGTTTTAGTTCAACTTCATATAGGGATAACATCTTTCTAATCTCCTCGCGGCTTAAGTGCGGTAACTTATAAACCAATATTGTTTCAATAAAATCTAACCCATCCAAATCTACTTTATCAAGTCGATCGGCTAGTTCTTTTGCTCGGGTTATTGTCTGCTGTTCGTCACTGGCAATCAAGCGAATAAATTCAAGTGTAGGTGATAAGTCAGACCGATCTTGATAATCTTCTAAATAAATACGGTGGAGATGGGGAGAGTTTAGGAATGATAAAAACTCAATGCTGGTGCTTTTCTCAATACCACGGTGAGGATAAATCACCAATACGACCCAGTTTCGATTAGGCTTATTTTGATATAGGTATAGCGTGATCTCGCTGAATAAGCGCCCGTAAAAATCTTTATCCGCTTGATATTGCACTTCAACGAAGATAATGGGCTGTTCTGGATCGTCTGTTGTTACAGGCTTGAATAATCCATCAATTCTAAAGGCCGTTTGTTTGATTTCGTCTGAGCTAAAGCAATAACTATCACCAGCATAGTCTAAACCTAATAACTCTAGGGCTATTTTAGGCTGGCGCTTAAATAACCGGTAAAACAGGGAGTCCGTTTTCATGATTAAAAAATCAATTAGGAGTGATATGGCGCTTGTACTTTAACACAAATATCACTACACAAAATATCCTTGATAATACAGCTAGAGCCCTCATCTAAACACAAGTTAATTTAAACAAAGATAAATCTAATTAACTTTAACAGGTTTTCTGTTGCTTTTGGTTTGAAAGCAAACGCTCCAAACCATTTTCCAATTACACTGAACTTGTCAGCAGAAGGGCAGTATCGGGCTAATTTATTGGTTGGCTTATTGCATTCCGAGTTATTGGTGTTGCTTTCTGAGAGTGGCTTTTGTAGCGATGATGAAGCGTTATTATCGACTGAATTAGATTTGGCTGCTGATTTAAGCAAGTTGTTACTTTGGGATTTTTATCCGCCTTTGTTAGAAGCAGATAAGCCAGATAATGAAAAAGCCATGGTGGCAATGGCGGTGTTATATCAACAGCGGGAAGACCGGCTGTATTTGTTGTTTAGAAGTACGATTAGTAAGTTACAGCAATTTTTATTGGCCGTGAGTTAATGGCGGATAATCAAGCCGGTTTGTATTTGATTGCTTACGATATAGCCGATCCTAAACGCTTGTCTCGCGTGCATAGAGCCTTAAAACGTGAAGGTTTGCCGGTGCAATATTCGGTGTTTACAGTGGTGATTAAACGAAAGGCTTTATTGCGTTTAATGGGGGTGCTAGAAGAATTAATTC
>CAIOMN010000077.1 GCA_903859415.1 uncultured Methylococcaceae bacterium | reverse complement strand
TCTGTCCATCGTTTGTGTCTCACCATTTCGGATGAGTTACCACTATACTAGCCTGTCACCAGGGGTTAATATTTTAATGACAGTATGTCATTTCGTACAGTTATATTTAGTTGGTTAAATTATAATCGCACATTATTCTGAATCTTGTTATACGATTTTATAGTCATAATAAAAGGTCTAGAAAAGACATTCTACCAAACAATTTAATACTTCTTATCTTTATGCCACTGCCCGTTGGTAATCATTTCTTCGACAGATCTTTCCCAGCGTTTACGAGCTTGTTTCTTCATGCGTTGCTTCAATACAGCAGGTTTCTCATAGGACATCTTTTCTTTAACAATTTGAAGCAATCCAGAATCCTGAATCTTCTTGCTGAATGTACGCAAGGCACGCCCAAAATCATCATTTCGTACTTCCACTGTCATGCCCCTGTGTTTTCTGCCGTCTCTGTATTGTTTACTCATTGTTTGCTCGTTTCTTTGCCTTGTATACATGTTTAATTGTTCCAGTTGCATCAACAAATATTTTGTTAACGCCGTTCTTTGCTAATCGCGGTAAAATAAATTGAGTGGCCTGAAGATCTCTCTCCATAATTGAACGCAGACCTCGCGCACCAATCTTTTGCTTCAAACAATTCTCTGCAACATTCTGTAGGTATTTATCATCAAAGTCTAAAGTCACGCCTTCATATTTAAATAATGCTTTAAATTGTTCGACTATACTATTTTTTGGTTCTTTTAAGATACGAATAAGCATGTCTATGGTTACATCATCAAACACAACGGTAACAGGGCAGCGGCCTACAAATTCTGGAATAAGTCCATACTTGATAAGATCATCTGGCTGTATAGCCTTTATAGCCTGGGAGAAAGAAACCTTTGTATTCAGACTAGCACCAATGCCTATGCTTGTCTTTGACCGGTTCTTTCTAATAACTTCATCCAGCCCCACAAACGCACCGCTACATATAAACAATATGTCTTTTGTGTCAAAGTCGATTGGTTCTTCAAATCCATCATCAATCTTTACAATAGTACCTTCAATGAGTTTTAGCAATGCCTGCTGTACGCCTTCGCCGGACACATCTCTACTAACTGATGCTGATTCACTCCTGCGACTCTTCTTATCGATTTCATCGATAAAAATAATGCCCATTCGTGCTCTATCTAAATCATCATCTGCATTAGCAACAAGCCGACGAATTAAGTTTTCTACATCTTCGCCTACATAACCCGCTTCTGTTAATGTAGTAGCATCTGCTATTACATAAGGTAGGTCAAATAACTTAGCAATGGTTTTGACTGCCAGAGTCTTACCGCATCCACTCTCGCCTATCATTAGCAAGTTGGATTTTTCAATTTCGGTTTTGGATTTATTATTGATACGTTTATAGTGATTATAAACTGCTACAGAAATAGCAATCTTTGCTCCATCTTGCCCAATAACATATTCATCCAAATATGCTTTGATTGCTTCGGGAGCAGGAACTTTTTCTTTCTTTCTTTTCGTAGATACATCTATTTCTTCTGTGTGTAGTATATTATATGTAATATCCACACACTCGTTACAAATGTAAATATTCTTACCATTAAACTCTGGTCCTTCAACCATTTGATCAACTTGATGTCGACTTTTCCCACAATAGGAACAGTTGATTATCTTTTTAATTCCAGTGTCTTCAGTTTTATCCATTTTTAGACCTTTTAAATTCTGCTAACCAACTTAAGGCTGTGGGATATTTAGCGGTTTTGTCTTCCGCAGAGACGGTATCCTGAGCGTAATCCAATTCCTGCCCTGTCGACGTCGACGTGCTAGGATCCTGTGCTTCTTCAAGTATCGTTTCAGCTTCAGGACTGGACGCGGACCCCGCGGTCTTCTTGACATCAT
>CAIOMN010000076.1 GCA_903859415.1 uncultured Methylococcaceae bacterium | reverse complement strand
CCATATCTTCAAGTTCCCATTTGAACTGATGAACACCCAGGCGATTGGCAATCGGGGCGTAGATATCCAGCGTTTCTTGAGAGATGAAGTGTCTCAGTTCATAGGTTTCTTTGACTAAGTTCCGTAAACGATGGAGTCGGTAAGCCAGTTTGATTAATACCGCTCTAACATCGTGCGTCATCGATAAAAGCATACGACGTAATATTTCAGCCTCATTCGGTTTATTTGTCATTTCCTTAGAATAAACCGTTAAATTGTTCAACCAGTTCACATCTTTAACAATGGCGGCGATAGTTTCACCAAATAAGGCTTTAATATCAGGCTGGGGGTTTAATTGGCCTAGACGAGGATCGCTTAAAATCGCAGCAATAAGGGTTTTGGTGTCAACCTTATAAGTTTTTAAAATGGCGGCAACCTCAGTGCCTTTAGGTCGATAATAATGCGGATCATCTGGAATGCGACCAACAATTTCTAAGGCAAGATCAAGTTCTCTAGTCTCACTGTCTGAAAAGTAGCTAGAAAGTGGTTGAGAGGGATCTGTGGTCTTATGCATTGAGGTGAGGGTGGAAGATGAGATAAACCGAATAATTATGGGTTAGATTAGCAGAAATAAACCTTCGAAAGTTAATATATAACTCAATGAATTCATAGGAATAGTGTTCGGTCGCCATTTGAGATATTCAACCAAAATTGGTAGAAGCCTATCCTTCATTCATCAACCAATACAGATAGTTCGTAAAGTGTTTCTGGATCGATATCTATATTACCCGGCCATGCCACAGTACCATTTTCTATAAAAGCACCTTGAAACACATTCCCTGACTTGAGCCGAGACCAAGGTTTTTGTTCTAAATAAGCCATCATACTAAATACACGTCTCTCCCCATTTTCAAATTCAAGAAGCAGAATGAAATCGGATTGAACGGTTACATTGATTACATCAAGTAACATTGTCAGCCTCGTTTATTTGAGTGGGTCAATTCTAAAGGGTTCGACACCTTCCGTGGCAAGTTCCCAATCGGCCAACAATTCTTCCCGATGTAAATCAATCCATACCTGCACCATACGCAACTGTCGCGGTGGTAACTCACCCGCTAATAGCCTGGTATCTTCAATAGCAATCGAGGCCTTATAGCCTTGATAGCGAACGTGAATATGTGGTAAATGATGTTTTTCTTGGATCTCAAAGAACATTGAGATAATGATCCCGTAAAACATACTGATGGTTGGCATAAGTAAACTCTGGAAGCTTATATTGGGGGTGTGATTATAGCTCAGTTTGGCGATAAACTATAAGACGCTTTTGTTAGGCTCTATCAACAATGGACACTGAAGTAGGTAGTATAACGGCTCGCTTGTAGTTGTGGAGCCAAGTGTTAGAATCAATCTGCCTGCATGCAGTAACACGAAGCAAAAAACAAAAGAAATAGGGAGAGCTATGATGGCTATTTTTGCAATGATAGCTTTAGGTATCGCAATTTTTTTGATGTTTTTGTATTTGACAAAAACGCGATAAGCCTATTTGAGTGGTTTGAGTTAAGCTGTTTTTGATCTTTTCTAGTAAAAAATACGGGTCTTCTATCAGGATAACCTAAGGCTTTTGACGTGATTGTAAAGCCTTTAAGTTTTCTCTTATGGTTTTAGTCGTTGGATGGTCTTTGCCCAAGGCTTTTTCACTGATTGCCAAACTGCGTTGGACCAGCGGTTTGGCTTGATCGTACTGTCCAGCATAATGAAGCATTAGGCCGGTGGCATTTAAGATGACGGGGTCATCGGGCTTTAATGCCAAGGCTTTTTGATACCATTGTGCTGCTTTAGCATATAAACCTTGATAATACTGAGTATCACCTTTTGCGGTGTAAATGTTAGCTAATCCCGTTTCCTGTTCTACCTGCGCTTTATCCAATAACTGCATAGCAACATCGAAGCGTTCTTCAGCGATGGCTTTAAGAGCCAGTGCATAATTATCGGCGGTATCGGGAATTTGTTTAGCCAATTCCTTGGCTTTGGCAGAAATCTCAGGCTTTTGGGTTTGTATCTGGGTTTGTAGAAAAGCTATTTGCGTGTTTTTAACACTCAATTCATTTTGTAATAAGCTAACAATAGTTTGGGTATCGTTTTTAATGGAGACCGCATTTTCTTTGGTTTCTTCAATGCTACTTTTAATCTCAGCGATGTCTTTTTTGATGTGTACTGGCGTAAAATCCGGATTATTCCACCACCCTAAAATCAACACAAAAGCCGCCGCCCCACCGCCGCCTTGTATGCCTAACTTTGACCATTTATTTTTAACTTCTAAGGTCAGTTTAAGTGTGCCGACAAAGAAGAAAGTAAATAAAGCACATAACAAGGCGGAAAATATGGCCAACTGTTTATGCTTATAATCCGGCAGTTCGGCGGGGGCAAAGATAAATACGCCGATGTAGAATAACAAAATAAGCGAGCCAAACACCCAGGCGGCAATCGCATTATGTTTAGACGGTGGGCTGGATGGGCTTTGATTCACAATAATGGTCTTTGTTTAAATGAAATCACTAGGCTTAATTTTTTAGGGTTTATACTATCAGAGGATATTGGCAATTACGAGTTTAAAATCAAGCAGTAATCACCTTCTAAAGACCCAAAAAGCGCTAAAGAAGAATAAGAATGGCGCAATCAATAACTACTCTACAGTTTTTGTTTCTTTGTTTGTGGAAT
>CAIOMN010000075.1 GCA_903859415.1 uncultured Methylococcaceae bacterium | reverse complement strand
AGGTACCAACGGTACCGAGTTGTATCGCTATGCCAATGCTATCTATAAGAAAATAGCATCAAGAACAAAAAGAAGACCCTACATAAGATCAAAATACTTCAAGAAAGAAAAAGTGTTTCTTGATTACTTCTGGGGACATTTGGAAACAAAGAATTGGAATGACCGAGTTAGGAGACTCACATATTACAATTGTGCCATAGATCTAATCATGAACACTACTTCTAGACCCGAAATCGTATCTAACCCAAACAATAGGAGTCAAAGATTCTACCGTTTCAGAGGTAAAACGAGAGAAGGTGAAAGATTTGCTGTCCAAATAATGGAAAATATCAGTGGAACAGAAAAACTATTTATCTCATTATATCCTGACCCATAAACGAAAAGGGCTCCCCGCCAAGTGTGGTACGAAAACCACGGCCGAAAGCTCTCTTCTTAGTTAGTATCTTATCAAAATTATTATCAATGTCAACTAACCGAGTAGCGAGGTTCCACCTTACTAAAACATATGCATATAATCAACGAACACTACCATATCTATAACCGCGGAGCTCATAAAGAGCCGATATTTCGAGATGCAACAGATTACCTTCGATTTTTACAACTGCTATATGTTGCAAATAGTGTAAAATCAGTCAGGTTCTACAACCTTGACCTTAACAGGATATTCTCTTACAACAGGGGCGATACGTTAGTCGATATTATTGCTTACTGCCTGATGCCAAATCATTTCCATCTGATAATCGAGGAAAAAATGGAAAATGGTACTAGCAAATTCCTTCGTAAGCTTTGTACTGGGTATTCTATGTACTTCAATTTCAAATATGACCATTCTGGCACGATCTTCCAAGGATCAGTCAAATCTAAGCATGTCGGTAATGATGATTACTTCAGATACTTGATCCAATATGTACATCTGAATCCATACGGGATAGAAGAGCCTGAAATGATGAAGGCAACAAAACAGGAACATCTCGATGAAGCGATCGCGGTCTCACGAGAATACGAGTATTCCAGCTATAAAGATTATCTAGGAGAAGATAGACCGCGGAAAGCGATCCTCAGTAAGGTGGAACCTCGCTAACGCGTGTTAGCGAGGTTCCACCTTACTGAAACACAAACCCACCCCAGAATTGAGTCTGGGGTGGGGGACGCACAATACATATTGTGTAATATTACAAATTGAACTATCTAGAACACGCATATCCAGACCCAAGAAGTGCTGTCGATGATCCAGAGTAACCACTACTATCAACACAATACACTGACCCAACAGGACTACTGCTAGCCTCTACAGCATATCCAGACGCTGCCGCAAAATTACATCTCACTGTCGCAGAATTAGCTTTAACAGCCGTTATTAACGTACCTACTCCGTTGGTCGCAGAAGTACATATATCTGTCGGATAAGCTCCAGTATTATCAACCATCAATTCTGCAGCGGCTCGAATGCTCGACATACTTGCTTGCACTGATGCCCATTTACCCTTATTCCTTGCACTTCCCAAACTAACCAACACAACCGAAGCCAAAATACCAATAATAGCGATAACCACGAGCAATTCGATAAGTGTGAAACCGCGTACCTTACTTGTGAACTTTTTCATTTTTTTAAGTCTAAAGTATCTAAAGTCTTTAAATCCTATAAAGTAAATTTGTCTTTTCTTTATGGACTTTATGGACTTTCGACTTTATGGACTAATTATATTAACTAATAATTTGCTAGTAATACGTACTCTACCCTATCCATTAACCAACGACCTTGATTATAAAGGTTGTTACGCTCAATTATAGCACTGAACCCCCCAAAACATGCAAACAGGGGCTGTGGATAACAAATCGCGGCTTATCTTTAGACAAACTTCCTAAAATTACTACGATTTACTAACGAAACCGAGCTACCAACATATGACTCTGTAAAATCCTTTGGTATCTTATATGCGTCCTCGCGCCACTTTATCTCAAATCCATCGATCTTACCGCCATATTCTTCGACATAATCAATCTCCTTCTGATCATATGT
>CAIOMN010000074.1 GCA_903859415.1 uncultured Methylococcaceae bacterium | reverse complement strand
TTATCAATCTAACCAAATACATCAAGCGATTAATGCGGGATTACAATTTATCCTTAAGCAACAAAAAGCCGATGGATCATGGTATGGTGGTTGGGCGGTTTGTTTTACTTATGCAACCTGGTTTGCAGTTGAAGCCCTCAGCAAGGCCAAGGGAAAAGGTTTTTCTAATGATGCAATTCTAATAGATAGCATCAATAAAGCGTGTACTTTTTTAATAGAAAAGCAAAAAGCAGACGGAGGATGGGGAGAAACCTTTGAATCTTGCTCTAAGCTGGTTTATAGTGAAGCAGAAACATCTCAAGTGGTTAACACAGCATGGGCATTGCTGACATTAATGGTTGCTGATTTCAAAGATAATAACGTTATCGAAGCGGGCGTTGATTTGTTACTCAGTAGACAAACAGATACGGGGGATTGGTTGCAAGAAAAAATTTCGGGCGTTTTTAATTATAACTGTATGATAACTTACGCTAACTATAGGAATATATTTCCTATCTGGGCGTTAAATAGATACTATAACCAGATCATCCAGGAATGAGAAAAGAACTAACGCAACTTAAAGTATTTGTACCAAATAATTCAATATGAAATCAGAATTTGACATTTGTATTATCGGCGCAGGCATGGCAGGGGCAACCATTGCGGCTTACTTAGCGCCCAAAGGTATTAAGATTGCTCTAATTGATCACTGCTTTAAAGAGAAAAAACGTATAGTCGGTGAATTGTTGCAGCCTGGAGCTGTCCTTTCGCTTGAGAAAATGAGTTTGGGGCATTTATTAGATGGTTTTGATGCACAATTAGTTGATGGCTATTCATTATTGCAGGGGGATGAGAAAATAACGATTCCTTATCCCAGTGGTTATAAGGGAATGGGCTTACATAATGGTCGATTTTTGCAGACAATTAGAGAGTCTGCTTTGCAAAATGACTCCGTTACACAAATTCACGGTAAGGCTTTGCAATTATTGGAAAATGACAGCCAGGAAATTATCGGTGTCAGTTACAGGGAATCAGTAACTTCAGAAATAAAAGAAATATACGCACCTTTAACGATTACCAGTGATGGTTTTTTCTCGAATTTCAGAGAGAGTCTCAGTAACAATGAAAAAACAGTCACCTCTTACTTTATCGGTTTAATTTTAAAAAACTGTGATATGCCCTTTCCAAGGCATGGGCATGTGTTTTTATCAGGACCTACCCCGTTTATTTGTTACCCCATTTCAGAAAATGAAGTCAGGCTGTTAATTGATTTTCCTGGGGATCAATTGCCCAGAAAGCAATTACTACAAAGTCATCTCGATGCCAATGTGACGCCATATATTCCCGAATGCATGGTTAAAAGTTATCAGCAAGCCATTCTGGAAGGCGGCTTTAAGGTCATGCCTAATCATTATATGGCGGCCAAGCCTATCATAAGAAAAGGTGCTGTAATGCTGGGTGATGCGCTTAATATGCGGCATCCATTAACGGGGGGTGGTTTGACTGCAGTGTTCTCAGATATTCAAATCTTGAGTGAACATTTGTTAGCGATGCATGATTTTAGTAATACAGATTTGATTCATGAAAAAATTGAAGCCTATTATCGGGATAGGCAGCATGCGAATGCCAATCTAAATATACTTGCAAATGCTCTTTATGGGGTCATGTCCAATGATTTGCTTAAAACAGCAGTGTTCAAGTATCTCCAATGTGGGGGTGCCAATGCACAGGAGTCGATTGCAATCTTAGCGGGTTTAAACAGAAATCATTAT
>CAIOMN010000073.1 GCA_903859415.1 uncultured Methylococcaceae bacterium | reverse complement strand
TGTTGCATCTTCTCTTATTATAATTCGTCCAAATAAAAAGACAGTAACCTCTGAATATTTAAATTTTCTTCTGCAAAGTGATGTAGTTGCTGAACAGGTTGAGAGCCTTGTTAAAGGTGCGGCATTACGTCGCCTTTCAATTCAGAATCTTTTAAAAATTGGAGGTGTTTTTCCTCCTATATCAGAACAAATTGATATATGTTTATATTTGACTAAAACTTTGGAGAAATATGATGAATTGGAAACGAGAGCAAGAGAGTTGATTAAGCTTCAACAAGAACGCCGAACCGCCCTAATCTCCGCAGCCGTCACCGGAAAAATCGATGTCAGAAACTGGCAGGCTCCAGAAACATTGCAAAGTAATATACAAACCGACAAGGAAGAATAGCATGAGCCAGTCTCCGCTTGTCAATGTCACGCTAGCCATTGAAGTTAAACAGCTTATTCAATCAGCCAAACAACGTGCGGTAGTTGCAGTCAATGCCGAGCTAACTTTGCTTTATTGGCAAGTGGGTAAACGTATCGCTGATGAAGTATTGGGCGGCGAACGAGCAGAATATGGCCAACAGGTTATAGACCATCTAGCGCATGATTTAACCATTGCGTTTGGTAAGGGCTGGAATAAAAAACAATTACATCATTGTCTTCGTTTTGCAGAGATTTTTCCTGATTCAGAGATTGTCTCCGCACTGCGGAGACAATTAAGCTGGACACATTTTAAGAATCTTATTTATTTGGATAACACATTAAAGCGAGAGTTTTACCTGGCTATGGCAGTGCAGGAGCGCTGGTCAACTCGTACCTTGGCAGACCGGATTGATAAACAATTATTTGAGCGTACCGCAATTTCAAAAAAACCAGAGGAAACCATCATTCATGAACTTGCCTTGTTACGTGAGCAAGGTTTGGTGAATGAGAATCTAATTTTAAAAGATCCTTATATACTAGACTTTCTTGAGCTAAATGACAGTTATCTGGAAAAAGACCTTGAAGATGCCATTCTACGTGAATTGCAGCAATTTATATTAGAGTTGGGCAGTGGTTTTAGTTTTGTCGCTCGTCAATACCGTATTCAGATTGATAATGATGAATTTTATATCGACCTGTTATTTTACAACCGTAAACTAAAACGACTGGTCGCCATTGATTTGAAAATGGGTAATTTTAAGGCCGAATATAAAGGGCAAATGGAGCTTTATCTTCGTTGGCTAGCAAAATACGAAAAAGAAGTCGATGAAAATCCACCGCTAGGCATTATTCTTTGTGCAGGTAAAAAACAAGAACAAATCGAATTGCTTGAGTTGGATAGTGCCGGTATTCATGTGGCGGAATATCTGACTTCGCTACCACCCAAAGCTTTATTAGAGCAGCGCTTACATCAAGCGATCATAAATGCAAAACGAAGATTAGACCACAAAGGCAATGAGGCGTATGAGTAGCAAACCCTACGAAACAAGCTTTCAAAGCGATATGATTAGTCATCTAGTCGCAAATGGCTGGTTGCTCGGTAAGCCGGAAAACTATAACCGCGAACTGGCTTTATATTCTGAAGACTTGTTGGGCTTTGTGCAAGAAACCCAAGACGCACAATGGCAAAAGTTCTGTGTGCTTTACCCAAAGAATCCAGAAGAAGAGTTTTTGAAGCGGGTCGCGACACAGCTTAATAAAGCCGATCCCAATGCCACAAACAAAGAGTTGCGAACTTTTGGGACGCTGGGGGTATTGCGTCATGAATTACGTGATCGGGGGACGCGCTTTAGTTTGTGTCAGTTTAAACCCGAACATGACCTAAACCCTGAGACTTTAGCGCGTTATCAAAAGAACCGTTGCCGGGTCGTGCCTGAGTTGGTCTATAGTCCGTGGGCTACCGAAGCACAACGACTTGAAACCGGTAAAAAAGCCAAACCGTGGCGTATTGATTTAGTGTTATTTGTGAATGGCTTGCCTATTGCGACTTTAGAGTTAAAGTCTGAGTTTAAGCAGGCGGTACACAATGCCATCAAGCAATATAAAACTACTCGTTTTCCTGTCGATCCTGCCACTAAAAAGCCAGAGCCTTTGCTGACCTTTAAACGCGGTGCGTTGGTGCATTTTGCGGTTAGCCAATATGAGGTTTTTATGGCGACCCGTTTAGAAGGCGAAGAGACAGTGTTTTTGCCCTTTAATAAAGGCACGCAAGCAGGAGGTGCTGGAAACGATGTCCCAGACGATATTAACCAATACGCCACCGAGTATTTATGGAATGAAGTACTGTTGCCGGATAATCTGTTAAATATTCTGGCTCGTTTTGTCCATTTACAGATTGAAGAAAAAGAAGACTGGGAAGGTCGTAAGTACAAGAAAGAAGCCATGATTTTTCCACGTTATCATCAATGGGATGTTGTGACTCAGTTGGTGGCGGCGGTACGGTCTGAAGGGACGGGTCATAAATATTTGATACAACACAGTGCCGGTTCGGGCAAGTCCAATTCGATTGCCTGGGTGGCGCATCAGTTATCTTCGATTTATGATCAACACGGCAACAAGCAGTTTAATTCGGTCATTATTGTTACCGATAGAACAGTATTAGATGATCAGTTGCAAGATACCATCTATCAATTTGAACATGTAGATGGCGTAGTGGGGCGCATCAATGATAAAGAAGGGGATGGCTCTAAATCTGAAAAACTCGCTTCCGCACTCGAAAACTCGCAGCCCATTATTATTGTTACTATCCAGACCTTTCCGTATGTGCTGAGAGCTATTGAGAATAGTCTCAGCTTAAAATCCCGGCGGTATGCCATTATTGCCGATGAAGCCCATTCGTCACAAACCGGTTCTACAGCGCGTCAGCTTAAAGAGGTGTTGATGATAGATTCGCAAGGTGAGGATGACGAAGAGCTGAGTTCTGAAGATATGATTGATGCGGTGATTGCCTCGCGTCGGGCATCGAGTAATGTGAGTTATTTAGCGTTTACCGCGACCCCAAAAACTAAAACCTTAGAGTTATTTGGTCGCTTGCCCCGTCCAGATGAAGCCCCGTCTAAAACCAATCTACCCGAAGCCTATCATGTATACAGTATGCGCCAAGCGATAGAAGAGGGCTTTATTCTGGATGTATTAAAAAACTACACCAATTATAAAGTGGCTTACAACCTGGCCTTAAAAATTCAGGGCACTGACCAAGAGGTTGAAAGTAAAAAGGCGAAAGTAAAGCTCAATCAATGGGTGCGGTTGCATGATTACAATATCGCCCAGAAAGCTCAGGTGATTGTTGAGCATTTTAAAGCCAATATTATGGGCTTGTTAGGCGGCCAGGCCAAGGCTATGGTGGTGACCAGTTCCCGTAAAGAAGCCGTGCGTTATAAACACAGTATTGATAAATACATTAAAGCCAAAGGCTATCAGAACATTCATGCCCTCGTGGCCTTTTCTGGTGAAGTGGAGTTTAGCGATAAAGATCCAAACTCGGAAGGCTTGCTGGGGGAGACGTTTACCGAAAGCAATATGAATCCAAATCTCAAAGGCCGCAAGCTGCAAAAGGCATTTGATACGGATGATTTTCAGATCATGATTGTGGCAAACAAATTTCAAACCGGATTCGATCAGCCCAAGCTTTGCGCTATGTATGTGGATAAAAAACTCGGTGGCGTGGAATGCGTGCAAACCTTGTCACGATTAAACCGGACGTATCCCGGAAAAGCCGAAATGGGTACGTTTATCCTGGACTTTTTTAATGACCCAGATGATATCCTGAAAGCGTTTCAGCCTTATTATCAGACAGCCGAATTAGCCGATGTCTCTGATCCGGATTTAATTTTTGATCTATTTGAAAAGTTAAGAGCAGCAGGCGTTTTTACCTGGCAAGAGGTCGAACAGTTTTGTGTGGCCTATTATGTAAAATCTAAAAGTAATGCGGCTATTGCTAATATTTGTAAGCCTGCTGTAGAGCGATGGCAGAAGCGTTACAAATCAGCCGTTGAAGTTTATCAACAAGCCAAGGTAATCTTTGAGCGCACGAAGAAAACAGCTGATGCGGTGTTGATCGCTAATGCAGAAAATAGCTTCAAGGAGTGCAAGAAAGAAAAGGATGCGCTGGAGATTTTTAAAAAGGATCTGGGCACTTTTGTCCGGTTCTATGAGTTTATGTCACAGATAGTCGATTATGATGATAAGGGCTTGGAGAAGCTGAGTCTATACGCCCGTAATCTGCGTCCGATGTTACGTGAAACAATGATCGAAGAAGAGGATATTGATTTAGATAACGTGATACTGAGCCATTATCGTCTTTCTGTTATTCGAAAGCAGGACTTAAAGCTACAAGAAGATTCACCTGGGTATAAACTTGAACCGGGTGATGGCTTAGGCACCGCTAAAGCCAAGCATAAACAGCAGGCTTTTATCTCTGAGATCATCACTCGCTTAAATGAGCTTTTTGTTACGGATCATTTAACTGAGAGTGATCTGGTTAATTACGCTTTTACCATCCGGGATAAAGTGAGTGAGAATGTTTTGGTGATGAATCAACTAGCCAATAACACGGCTGAGCAAGCTATGTTGGGCGATTTTAGCAAAGCCGTTGACGATGCCGTGCTTGATAGCAGCGATGCGCATAATAATCAGATGATGCAGTTATTATCCAACCCGGATAAGGCCGCTGATTTCGCCAGAGT
>CAIOMN010000072.1 GCA_903859415.1 uncultured Methylococcaceae bacterium | reverse complement strand
CTATTCGTGCAGAAAACGGTTCGGGGGTTTTTTCGGTTAATGGTGCTGCTGCGCGTTTGGCGTGTCCAGGGGACTTAATTATTGTGTGTGCGTATACAATACTGGATCAGCAAGAAGCCGAGCAACATAAACCCAAGCTGGTTTATTTTAACGAAAAAAATGAAGTATTACGTTCTGCTTCATCTATTCCTGTTCAGGTTGCTGGTTAGGTTTTTACGCTTCAGGTTAATAAAAACCCGCTAGACCTCAGGGTCTAGCGGGTTTTTTATTGCTTATAAAGTAAAAGTTGATAATTTATAAGGCCGATTACATTGCATGAATGTCTTGTTATCTGTATCCTGCAGCCCATGCAAATAAATTTAATAACAGTAGGAAATCGGATGCCTGGCTGGGTTCAGCAAGGCTATGATGAGTATGCGAAACGCTTACCGCGCGAATGTGAGCTGGTGCTTAAAGAAGTCGCGCCCGGCAAGAGAAGCAAGAACAGCGATGTTGCACGTATCGTAAAGGATGAGGGTGATAGAATGCTAGCCGATATACCGCAGGGCGCTCATATTGTGACATTGGACATTCCTGGTAAGCCTTGGACGACACCCGAATTGGCTCAAGCGATGCAACGCTGGATGGAAAGTGGTCAGCACGTGGCTTTATTGATTGGAGGGCCAGAGGGTTTAGCAGATTCAGCCAAACAATTGGCCAAGGAGTCATGGAGTTTATCCAGGCTTACTTTTCCACATCCTTTGGTGCGTATTGTTGTTGCTGAACAGCTCTATCGTGCCTGGAGTATTCTTCACAATCATCCCTATCATCGATAATGGCAATACAGCTTATTCTTGCTTCAGCTTCTCCACGTAGAAAGGAACTACTGGATCAAATTAATGTCCGTTATCAGGTTTATCCGGTCGACCTTGATGAGAGTCCATTGCCCAATGAAAAGCCGCTGGCTTATGTGCAACGATTAGCGGCAGAGAAATCGGCGGCCTGTGTTGCAGCGCTTAAAACCAAACTACCCGTTTTAGCCGCAGATACTTCGGTTATTCTGGGTGATATGATTATGGGAAAGCCTCAAACTCAAGCAGACGCGGTAGCTATGCTGTCCCAATTATCAGGTAAAACCCATCAGGTTTACAGTGCAATTTCACTCAGAGGACGTGAGCATAGTCAGGCGGTGAGTATTACCGAAGTGACCTTTAGACGGTTAACTGAGCGAGAAATTATAAGTTACTGGGATACGGGTGAGCCGATTGATAAAGCAGGAAGCTATGCTATACAGGGAATCGGTGGAATTTTTGTTGAATCCATTGTAGGTAGTTTTTCGGGGGTTGTGGGTTTGCCATTATTTGAGACTGCTGAGCTTTTATCGAAGCAAGGAATAGAGTTTTTTAAATGAGTGAAGAAATTTTAATCAATGTGACCCCACCTGAAACCAGAGTAGCCGTCATTGAAAATGGTGTTTTACAAGAACTCATTATTGAAAGAACCCGAGAGCGAGGTCTAGTGGGCAATATATACAAAGGTGAGGTTTGTCGGGTTTTGCCCGGTATGCAAGCTGCTTTTATAGATATTGGCTTGCCTAAGGCGGCTTTTATACATCTTTCTGATTTATGTTCAAAAGATCTGGAAGAAAAAAAGTCAGATGTTATTGAACATTACTTACGTGAAGGCCAGGAGATCGTTGTACAGGTTGTTAAAGATCCTTTAGGTAGTAAAGGCGCCAGATTAACGACAGAAATTTCTATTCCCTCACGTTACCAGGTGTATATGCCTTATGCAAATAATACCGGTGTTTCTCAGCGGATAGAAGTCGAAGCTGAACGAATGCGCTTAAGGGCTTGTCTGGATAATTTCAGACAAGAAAATAACTGTGGTGGCTTTATTGCCAGAACAGCAGCAGAGTGCATTAAAGAATCGGTATTAATGGCAGATATGACTTTCTTGTTAAAGTTATGGGAGTCTATCTTAAAAAAAATTGCAGTGGCTAAGACTAAGCAATTTATTCATAAAGATTTGCCTTTAAGTATTCGAACTCTGAGAGATCTATACAAAGAAGGCATTGATCGGGTTCGTGTAGACTCCAAAGAAACCTATCATCGCTTACTTGAATTTGCTGAGGTGTTTGTTCCCGAAATTGTACCGGTTATTGAACATTATTCAGGGGAATGTCCGGTATTTGATATTTACAGTGTCGAAGATGAAATCAAAAAAGCCCTGGATCGCAAAGTTAAATTGAAGTCAGGCGGGTATTTAATATTTGACCAGACTGAGGCAATGACCACTGTCGATGTTAATACGGGGGGGTATGTCGGTGGGCGTAATTTAGAAGAGACCATTTTTAAGACGAATCTTGAAGCGGCTCAAACGATTGCCCGCCAGCTTAGACTTCGAAATTTGGGCGGGATCATCATTATCGACTTCATTGATATGAAGAGCGAAGAGCACAAGCGTTTGGTGTTACAGGCATTAGAACGCAACCTGGAGAAAGATCGGGCAAAGACCAAAATTACAGAAGTGTCCGTATTGGGTTTGGTTGAAATGACCCGAAAAAGAACCCGCGAAAGTCTGGAACATATTCTTTGTGAGCCTTGTACAGCGTGTGGAGGGAGAGGCGTTTTAAAGACAGCAGAAACCATGTGTCTCGAGATTTTTAGGGAAATTATTCGGGAGGTCAGGCTGTATAAGGTCAAAACATTGTTGGTACTCGCTTCCAATGAAGTTGTCGATATGCTGCTTGATGAAGAGGCGGATATGCTGGCTGAGCTGGAAATATTTCTGGATGTGCAGATTAAGTTCAGGGTTGAAGCGCAATATAACCAAGAGCAATATGATGTTGTTTTGCTTTAGAGCGTGAACCTGCCAAGATGATTCGTCACATTAAACGAGCAACGCGGTTTTTAATATTCTGGTCACTGATCGTCTTTGCCGTTAGTTTAACAGCAGTGAGACTTTTTTTGGTCAGCGCGGATCATTATAAAGCTGAATTGTCGGTACGAGTGAGTGAGTTAATCGGCGCACCTGTCGAGATTGGGCATTTACGAGCAAATATGCGCGGCTATTCTCCTGAGTTGGTGTTAAAGGATTTCAAAATACTATCTGCTGTTGCCAATGAATCTCCCTCAATCCAGTTTAAAGAAATACGTTTAGGAATCAATTTAGTTGATTTTTTGATGACAGGAGATCAATTCGCTTCTTCATGGGTCACTTTAGTCGGCGCCAAGCTGACAATCAAGCGTAAACAGGATGGCAGTATTGCTATTGTTGGTTTAAAGGGCGGTGATGAAAAGCCATTTTGGTTGTTGCAAGGGAGTCAATACGAAGTTTTACAAAGCGAAGTGAGTTGGCTAGATGAGCTAAATCAAATAAAGCCAGTCACAATAGGTGAAGTCAATGTTGCGATTATTAACAAATCGCAACAGCACCAGATTAATGTGCAGCTTAAGTTGCCTGACGCCTATGGTGAAGAATTAAGAGCTTCTATGAAATTTAAAGGCAACTTTTTTGAGGCGTTATCAATTAATGGCAGTGTTTTTATAGAAGGTAAAAAGATAAAGCCGGCAGAGTGGATTTCCGGACACTTGCATTTCCCTGTGAGTATTCCTTCTGGTAGTGCGGATTTTAAATGTTGGGGTGAGCTACATCAATCCCGGTTAGATTCGATAGTGGGTGATGTTCAGATACAACAATTGACACTGACTAAGCCTGATAAGGAAAGCTTTTTTGTTCAGCATTTAAATACTCAATTTCATTGGTCCCAGAATGACAGTCAATGGCGCTTGCAAGTGCCACAAATGTTGCTTGAAACAGCCGATATGAAATGGCCAGCGACTGCGTTCAGTGTTTTTGGTGAACTGGCTAAAGATGACAAGTTACACAAACTAGGCTTATACATTGATACGCTTGACTTGCAGAAAGCAGCCTATTGGGTTGATTTTTTAGTACCGCTTTCTGGTGATCAGCGGCTCTTGTTAAAACAATCCCAATTAAAAGGTTCTTTAGAGCAGTTATCTTTATTCGCTGATTTGGATGAAAATCATTTTGCAATTAATGGCGGCTTCTCCCATATCAATGTGGCTCCCTCTCAGGTGGTACCCGGAATAGAAAATTTAACGGGATACTTAAAGGGAACAGATCAACAAGGGCAGATTACTCTAGCAACCCAGGCAGCTCGCCTCTTAACAGTCGGTGTTTTTCGTCAGGCACTCGATATTACAAAGCTCAAGGGTACGGTTGATTGGCAGCAAACGCCCGATGAATATCTATTTTCTAGTGAGCTTCTGACGTTAAATTCCCCCGATTTAGGAACTGATACCCGTTTTAACTTGCGAGTTCCAAAAGCACAGGGTCAGCCCAGTTTTTTGGATTTGCAGTCTGGCTTCTCAATAGCCGATGTTAGTAAAGCAACTCGGTATTTACCCGTTAATACGATGAGAAAATCTGTCGTTGAATGGTTGGATAGAGGATTGGTTAAGGGACGTGTTCCAAAAGGAGATATTTTATTTTACGGAAATCTAAATGAGTTTCCCTTTAGTAAAGGCCAAGGTGTTTTTGAGATTCCATTTCAAATTGATCAGGTAGATTTAGTCTATCTTTCTGCCTGGCCACGCTTAAATGAATTGGGAGGCGATGTTTTATTCTTACAGGATAGTTTGCAGGTTAATTTAAATACAGGTTTCAGTAAGGATGTGAAAATTAATCAGGCAAAGATCACCATTCCTAATTTAAATGCTACTGAACAACTTTTTGTTAAGGCAACGCTAAATACAGGGATATTGCAAGGTTTGGAATTTTTGCAGCAAACGCCACTCAAATCCTCAGCTGATAATCTTTTAAATGCAATTGCTCCACAAGGCAATACTGAAGTCACCCTGGATTTAAAGCTGCCTTTAGCTGAGGGTGCTCTTGAGGAAATTGATGGATCTGCTAACTTGGTTAACGCCAAACTTAAAGTTAAAGCGCTTGATTTGGATGTGACTCAAATGAAGGGTGAGGTTAGGTTTAATGAGCAGGGCTTGTATAGTAATAACATTATAGCCGAGGCCTTAAATAACTCTATTAAGGCTACTATTAAGAATTCTAACCATTTATCGACAATCAATGTAACAGGTCGCGCAGATGCCAGGGATCTTGAGAAACAATTTAAATTACCTGGGTGGCGTTTGGCTCAGGGAGCAACAGATTATGAGATAAAACTAAACTTGCCTGCTGATCAACGCGCTCCTGAATTATTACTTGAGTCGAAGTTACAGGGTATGGGTCTAGACTTTCCGAGTACCTTAGCTAAAACAAGAGAACAGCAGCGAACTTTGGCAATGCGGTTTAATTTAGGATTACATGATTTATTGCCCATTCAGATTAACTACGATAATCAATTAAAAGTGGCGCTCAATTATGACCTGAAGTCCTTTCAAATTGAATCTGCCGATATTTTATTGGGGGCAGGAGACGTGCCTCAAAATCAGAGTCAAGAGCCTGGGATTAAACTGTTTCTCAATAAAGAGCGGCTGGCTTTACAGGATTGGATCAGTCTGGGGACCTCTTTAGCAACTTCAGAAGATACAGAAACGACCAGTGCACTGAGTAGTATCAAAGAAATTAGAGTTCACAGTGAGCATGGCTTATGGAAAAAGGCAGACTTGGGGTTGATAGATATTGTACTAAATCCGGAGGTCAATTTTTGGGTCGGAAGCATTGACAGTTTAATAGCTAAAGGTAAATTTAAAATACCTAAAGCCTTTAATGGCGCCGATAGCATAAACCTTGAGATGTATGAGCTTGATCTTAGCGTGATAAAGCAGCTTAAATCTCAAAGCGAAACAGGTGCAATATTAACACCAGAACTTATGCCGTTAATACAGATTAATAGCCAAAAAACACGTTGGCACGATGTTCTTTTAGGACAATTAAAAGTAGAGACTGAACGTATTTTTGATGGGATTACTTTTAAGCGCTTTGACTTAATCGGGGATGATCAAAAATTGAGTTTGTCAGGTCATTGGACAAACAAAGGTCGATATTCTGCAACGCATTTAGAGGGAAGTCTTAATATGCCACAAGCGGGGCAATTGCTTGCAAAATTAGGACTTAGTAAAGATTTTACTGAAACCAATGCGCTGATTAATTTTTTCGGTGATTGGGGAGGGGCGCCCCATCAATTTTCTTTAGGTGAGTTAAAAGGCCGTCTAGATATTGATTTTAAAAATGGCCGTATATTAGGTATTGAGCCAGGCTTCGGCCGAGTGTTAGGCATTTTAGCTGTTGCTCAATGGGTAAAGCGTTTTCAGCTTGATTTTAGTGATGTGTTTGGAGAGGGCTTGAGTTTTTCAAGTATAAAGGGACGATTTGATTTACTGGGAGGCTTAGCATCAACTCGGGATTTGATAGTGGATGCCGTTCCGGCAAAGATTTCTATTGCAGGGAACGCCGATTTAGTTCGTGAAACAGTAGATTATAGTGTTAATGTCGTACCAAAAAGTGCAGATGCGGTACCTGTTGCTGGTACAATAATGGGTAAATTAACTGATTTCATAGGGTTAGCTTTAACGGGTAAAGATCAACAAGGTTTTTTCTTTGGTTCCCAGTATTTAGTAAAAGGGGCTTGGGGAAATGTACAGATTATCCCTTTACACGAGAATGATGGTTTATTACAAAAAACCTGGGATGGCATTACTGGATTTCCATGGGTAAAACAAAGTACGGAACAATAAGAAGAGACGACATGACTAAATGTGCAGCAATACAAATGGCATCAAGCCCAAATATTAGTTTTAACTTGTTAGAAGCGGAGAAGCTAATCGCAGAAGCGGTTAAAGCGGGTGCTAAATTAGTCGCATTGCCAGAAAATTTTGCTCTGATGGGGACGCATGAAACAGATAAACTGAATGCTAAAGAAGTTGATGGTATTGGGCCTATACAGGATTTTTTAGCTGGTGTTGCAAAAAAATATGCTGTCTGGGTAGTGGGTGGGACTATTCCCATGGTAGCAGATAATACAAACAAAGTACGTGCGGCTTGTCTGGTCTATAACGATCAAGGTGAACGAGTGGGGCGTTACGATAAAGTGCATCTATTTGATGTTAACGTTCCGGGTACAAATGAAGTTTATCGAGAATCGGATGCCATCGAGCCAGGAACCGAATCGCAGATTTTTGACACCCCTTTTGGTAAATTAGGTATCGCTATTTGTTACGACCTACGGTTTCCTGAGTTTTTTAGGAAGATGAGTCAGGTAGGTGTTGATATATTGGTCGTTCCTTCAGCTTTTACGGCTGAAACAGGTGCAGCGCATTGGGAAGTTTTATTGCGAGCCAGAGCGATAGAGAATCTATGTTATGTGATTGCACCTAATCAAGGTGGCTTTCATCTTAATGGCCGTAAAACCTATGGTCATAGCATGATTATCGATCCTTGGGGGGTGATTTTGGATTGTTATAAAACGGGTGGTGGTTACGTTTTAGCAGAATTAGACGTAGAACGACTTGAGAAAGTGCGGGGTGCATTCCCTGTATTAAACCATAGACGATATTTTTGTGAATAATATGCCAAGTCTCATTAAGATTTTATTATTAGCGCTGATGTTAGCTTCTTGTAGTACAACAAGCGAAGATAAGCGGTATCGGGATACCAGTGCATTAGAAAGGCCCCCTGAGTTAAAGATCAATAAAAAACCGGGTGGGACAGATGATATCGATAATAGTACTGCCACAATTAAACATGAAGGAACTGGATTAGGATCCAATGTTTACCTAACATCAACAACGCCCGCCTTGTTGATGATTAAGGAGACTTATGATTTAGCATGGGAAACGTTGGGGCAGGGGTTAAAACAGAGTCATCTCCAAATTACAGATCGTGAGCATGATAAAGGTCTTTATTTTGTCACTTATAACCCTGACAGGCAGAATGATGAAGAAAGTGGGTTTCTGGATAAAACCTTAAATTATTTTGGCGAGAAACATAATGATGAGCGGTACATCTTGACGGTTACTGAAAAAGGTTCAGAAACACAAGTTAGTGTAGCGATTAATACCGAGCCTAAATTAAGCTCCAAGCCGGATACTAAAAACAGTTCGACACTACCACCAGCCGATGGTGCAGAGAAGTTATTGGCGTTGATCTATAAAACAATGAGCGAACCCTCTAAAGAGAGGGGTAAAAAAGCGGGTCGTGGTCACGGGCATGGTCACAGTCAGAAAGATTGATGATTGCGAATGGTTCGTGCACTTACATGATGTTGCCCTATTGGGATAATTAACTAAAAGTTATAATGAAAATACTAAACCTTGCAAGACAAGCTATTTTGGCGCCTGCCGGTATTCAGGATGGTGATATTGAAAAAATAATGAATAGATTGCTGAGCTCATCGGTTGATGCTGCAGATATCTACTTCCAGTCCAGTCATAGTGAATCTTGGGTGATGGAAGGCGGGATAATTAAAGAAGGCAGTCACAGTATCGAGCAGGGCGCTGGTGTTCGGGCGGTATCGGGTGAGAAGACGGGGTTTGCTTACAGTGATCGCATTGAATTGCCGGTATTATTAGAAGCCGCCAATAACGTTAAGGCAATTGTCCGTCAAGGTCAAGAGGCTCGGGTTCGCTTGGTTTATGCGGCTAATGAGGTTCAGTATTACCCAATTGCCAATCCTTTAAAATCATTGCCAGAACAGCAGAAAATTGATTTATTACGCAAAGTCGATAGCGAAACCCGTAAGCTGGATGCGCGTATAGAAGAAGTGATTGTTAGTTTAAGCGGTGTTCACGAAACTATACTGGTGGCTAATCAGGATGGGTCTTTAGCAGCCGATATTCGTCCTTTAGTACGGATGAATGTCACGGTTATTGTTGAAGAAAATGGCCGTCGTGAACAAGCCAGCATGGGTGGTGGCGGTAGAAGTGATTACAATTACTTTATTGATCAGGATCAAGCATTAAATTATGGTAAGGAAGCGGTTAGGCAAGCCTTAGTTAATTTAGAAGCAGAAGACGCCCCCGCAGGAAACATGACGGTTGTGCTGGGAGCTGGTTGGCCAGGTATCTTATTGCATGAAGCCATTGGTCACGGTTTGGAAGGCGATTTTAATCGCAAAGGCACCTCTGCTTTTAGTGGCCGTGTAGGTGAACGGGTTGCCTCTGATTTATGCACGGTGGTTGATGACGGGACTTTACCGGGTCGAAGGGGGTCTTTGAGTATTGATGATGAAGGAACGCCGACAGAAAATACCGTGCTGATTGAAAAAGGGATTCTTAAGGGGTATATGCAGGATAAGCTTAACGCGCGTTTAATGGGGGTTAAGTCAACTGGAAATGGGCGTCGAGAATCCTATGCGAGTTTACCCATGCCACGGATGACTAATACTTATATGCTGCCAGGTACTCATAACCCGGAAGAGATCATTCGATCAGTTAAAAAGGGCCTATATGCCAAGAATTTTGCCGGCGGACAGGTGGACATTACTTCTGGCAAGTTTGTTTTCTCAGCCAGTGAAGCGTATTTAATTGAAAATGGTCAAATCACACGTGCAGTCAAAGGTGCAACGTTGATTGGAAATGGCCCTGATGTTTTAACCAAAGTATCAATGGTGGGTACTGATCTTCAGCTCGACAGTGGCGTGGGAAGTTGTGGCAAAGAAGGGCAAAGCGTTCCCGTCGGAGTCGGTCAGCCGACCCTTAAAATTGATGGAATAACGGTTGGTGGTACCAGTGTGTAGTGAGATTTTATCTCAGCAGCGTAGTCAAGTCGCCTAAATATTAGATTAAAGAGAACACAGTGCAGAATCAGGAAGAAGTAAAGCGTTTAAAAAATAGTGTTCAGCAGTTGCTGGACGAAGCTAAAGAACAAGGTGCTAGTGCTGCTGAAGCAGGGTTAAGTCAAGAAAATGGCTTGTCTGTGTCAGCGCGTTTAGGTGAGGTTGAAACTATTGAACATCATTGCGGCCAAGGTCTGGGTATAACAGTCTATTTTGGTCAGCGTAAGGGTTCGGCAAGTACCACCGATTTATCACCCGAATCAATTAAAGAAACTGTCACAGCTGCTTGCAGTATCGCTCGCTATACCAGTGAAGATGTGTATGCGGGATTGCCAGAAAAAGAACTATTAGCCACCGAATTTCCGGATCTTGATCTGAATCATCCTTGGTCTATTAGTGCGGATGAGGCGATTATATTGGCTGTTGAATGCGAAGATGCAGCACGTAATTTTCACGCAGATATCAGTAACTCAGAAGGTGCAACAGTGAATACCCATCAAGGGATTCATGTTATGGGTAATAGCTTGGGTTTTTTACAGGGCTATATTTCAACCCGACATTCTCTGAGTTGTTCTGTTCTGGCACAACGCGGTGACAGTATGCAGCGCGATTACTGGTATAGCGTAGCTAGAAATGCAAACAATCTGGAAGCAGCTTCAGCGATAGGAAGAAAAGCCGCAGAGCGTGCACTGAGACGCTTAGAAGGTCGCAGTTTAAGTACCCGTCAGTGTCCAGTATTGTACAGTGCAGAAATTGCTTCCGGTTTGTTGTCGTCCTTTATTAGCGCCATATCGGGAGGCAATTTGTATCGTAAAGCGTCATTCTTACTGGACGCGATAGAGACACAGGTCTTTCCTGATTTTGTTCATATCTACGAACAGCCGCATTTAAAAGGTGCCTTGGGAAGTTCTGCTTATGATTCTGAAGGGGTTGCTACAAAAAACCGTGACATAGTCAGTGAAGGTATCCTACGAAGTTATGTATTAGGGACTTATTCGGCCCGTAAATTAGGCTTGCGGAGTACGGGTAATGCCGGTGGTGTACGGAATTTAACCATTGATTCCGGCGACTTGGATTTTCAGGGGATGCTGAAGAAACTGGATACCGGTTTGTTAGTGACAGAATTGATGGGGCAGGGTGTTAATATCTTAACCGGTGATTACTCTCGGGGCGCTGCAGGCTTTTGGGTAGAAAATGGCGTGATTCAATATCCCGTTGAAGAAATTACCATTGCCGGCAATTTAAAAGATATGCTTAAAAATATCGTGGCAGTAGGCAATGATATTGATTATCGGGGCAGTACACGTACTGGCTCAATATTGGTTGAACAAATGTCTATTGCTGGAGAATAAAAGCTGATAGCTGGATGTGAAGTTGTAAAGTTTGAACAAATTACTCGAATTGATGATTTATTAAACTATGTTATATGCCGCACTTTTTATAAAAAAATAGGTTAAATGACACACTTTTGTTTTCATGATTTTTGTTGATAGTTGGTAGATCCTTGATGAATAAGGGGTTAATAATATTGGTATGATATATGCTTTCTATATTTGATATGAGTGTTTCCCTGTGAGGACTCATAATTTTGAATTGTATCTAGATATATCAACAATGTCCTAAAAGGAGACCATAGTGTCAATATTTTTAACAGTTAAAAAAATGGCAAAGTATTCAACGATGACTGCAGCAATGATGGTGCTAAGTCAAGGTGCTTTTGCTCATACCCGTTTTGAAGTGTCAACTATATTAGAAGGAACAAAAACACACAACCGCGTCAATATCAGTCATGGATGCCCTCCAGCAGCAGCGAGAAATCCTACTTTCGGAACGAATGTGATTTTTCCAAATGCAACCACATATACTCCTGTCATTGGGGTAGATAGTACGGGCGCAAATACGAATATATCCAAAGTCTATACCACTAATCCTGCCAGTAACTATTATTCACCATTAGCGGGTATCGGGACCTTAATTCGAGTAGGAGGACCCTTTCCTTTAACCCAAATAAAAGCAGATCCTTTAAATAATATCGATGGATTTTGGGCGGGTGGAAAGAATTATGATCAAACGATCAGTACTCCTATAGAGGTTGATTTCTTTGCAGCGGCAATCAAAATTAATGCAAATTCTTGTGCGCGATCTGTAACATTTTATGCGGCTATTGCAGATTTTTGTAACTCGGCTTCTGTGCCAAGTACAGTTGCTACAGATCAAGATGTACTTTATTGGTCGCCTATTCCAAACTTTACTGGCGTACCAGGCCAGCCTTTTGGTGTTCCTACCGCTAATTTAACAAGTACTAACATTTCTGGTGGAATTCCATCTGCTCATGCTTATTCTAATTATGACGGTTATTCTGATGCTGCTCATACGATTAATGGAGACGGTTGGGGATCGCCAGCTACATTGAAGGTTACCAGGAATTTGGTTACTAATCCCATGCCTGCAGGTTGTACTGGAAATGCGGGTGCTGGTGATGATGTTCATGTTTATCCATCTGCTGCACAAATTAATGCAGAACTGCCTGTTTGGAGTGGAATACATGAAGGTGATGGAACAAATTTCTGGAGATAATTAATCCTTTGTTAAAAGGCTAGAAGCTTAAAGAAACCTACGGTGATGATATTGTCGTAGGTTCTTTTTTTAAGTGTAGAATTATGAAAATTACAGGCATTTATAAAGTGGTTAGTTTTCTCGATAAATGAATTACTGAGCTAATTGCTTGAAAGAGCATGACATATTGGCTGTTTTAATTTTCGTCAGTATTGCATGCTCTTTTTTGCGTAGTGAGAAATAGGTTATGCATGAGGTTTTGGTTACAATAACTTTGCGTTTAAAAGTTTGTTTTGCGAGGGTTGCCATGAAAATGATTAAATTCTGCCTGATTTGCTTGGTAACGCTGATGCCTAGTATTTTACCAGCTTCGATAGATGTTAATGGTCTAGGTAGTCAAAAATATTGGTTTATTTTAAGCAATGAGATAAATAAAGAGTTTCAACTCAAGGTTAATCAGGCATCTTTGACCGAAGTCTTAGCAGTCATAGCTAATAAAACAGGCGTGAGGATAAATTATTCAGCTTTACCTAGTGGCTTAATGAATGCAAATTGTTCAGGTAGTACAGTAAAGCAAATATTGGAGTGTTTTCTTGTAGGTAAAGCGGATCTTGTTTTTAGATATTCTGACTCAGTTTCTGAGAATGACTTGCCGCTTAAACTTGAAGAAGTTTGGATTGTTGGTGAAAAGTCGGGTGAAAGTCGGGTTAATGTAATTATGCCTTCAGTAATTACTGATAATAAAAATGAGATATCAGAACCTGACCAGACTGCAGCCTTATTAAAAATGGCAAGTTCAAATGTAGCATCTGAAAGAGTAGAGGCCATGGGGCGTTTGTTGGCAGTTGGGAAAAAGGGTGATGTGGCAGTAAAGCAAGTATTGATTGCAGGTTTAGCAGATCCAGAACCCCTCGTTCGAGTACGAGCTTTATCTAGTTTAGCGCATCGTGAGGGCGCAGAGGCTGCCAGTGCATTAAACGAGGCACTTCATGATAGTAATGTTTCGGTAAGACTAACAGCTGTCGATAATGCAGGTAACGATGAAGTCTTGTTACAGCAAGCACTCAGAGATAGTGATGCGAATGTTCGACAGTTGGCCGAGTTAAGGCTAAAGCAGCTTTCAAAAGTGGGTGTCCAGTAATTAATTGGAGAGGTCATGGTAGTAATATGAGAATTAATATGAAAATAAAAGCGTTCAGGAAAAGTTTGATAGCCGTTCTGATGTTATTGTCTATGGGTCAGATTGAATCAGTATTCGCACACAGTGCGGGTGGTGTTATTGATGCGGCAGGAAATAATGCAAGCGCGACCGATTTGGCGCAAGTTAACTGCTATGATGATGGGGATGGCCCCACGGGTTATCTTTTTATTCAGATTCAAGATCTATCTTCGCCCGTGCCTGGGTTGCTAATGAGTATTCAGGCTTATAAGGATTCGCAAATGATTAACGATTCAGATCTTGTTTCTGGCGACGCAAATCCAAGTCCAGGAGCGCAGCTTTGGGGTGGGGATGGTGTTTATTATATATCAGCATCCAAAACTGCAGCAGGCGCAAGAACATTTAGTGTGAATTACCATTGTATGACTAGTGCAAGTGTTCATACGGGTACAGACATCACTTTATTACAAGCCCAATAGAGATGGATCTGGAGAGGATTATTATGAAAACGTTATTTCTAAAGAAAGTTCTGATAACAGCATCTTTTGTGATTGGTATGGGGTATGGCGCTATTGCGCAATCCTATCCATCTGCTAGTGGGATCATGGATGCTACTGGAACCAACGCTAATGCTACTGATTTGGGAAAAGTGACTTGCGACCCATCTTCCCAGTATTTGGCAGCAGAGATTCAGGATCAGTCCGCGCCAGTGCAAGGGTTATTGTTGAGCTTACATATTTATAAAGGCAACCAGATGACCACTGCGACTGATCCGGTTTCAGGAGATGCGAATGCGAGTCCGATTATTGCGATAAATGGTGGTGCTGGTGATTATTATATTTCCGCAACAAAAACTAAAGCTGGATTGAGATCTTTTACAGTGACTTTTCAGTGTCTAACAAGTAACTTTTCTCTTTCAAATACCAGTATTGTTGGATTGCAACTTCAATAATTTAACGATCGGTATTGTCCTGATATGGCCTGATAATTTTATTGGCGTAGCCTATTAAGTACTTATCAATTATGAATCAAAGAATTTTTACTTTATTTACTACTCTGTTGGTATTGAGTTGTTTTCAACCTGTTGAGGCAGTTGAAGTTGGTGATAAAGTACCGGATTGTCTGCTGACATCAATAAGCGATTTGCAACATTTTGAGTTGAAACAGCTTAACGGACAAAAGGTACTTTATCTTGATTTTTGGGCTTCATGGTGCTCACCTTGTGCTCAATCTTTTCCTTTTTTGAATGACTTGAATCAGGGTTTAAAAGAGAAAGGCTTGCAGGTTGTTGGTATTAATATGGATCAGGAGCCTGGCGAAAGTAAAGCATTTTTAGCTAAATTTCCGGCTAACTTTCCAGTTTATTCCGATATAGCAGAAAAGTGCGCGACAGATTTTGATGTAAAAGTGATGCCATCTTCTTATTTAGTGGATCGTAAGGGTATTATTCGTCATGTGCATTTTGGTTTTAGATCAGGTGATGTTGACGAATTAAGAACACTTGTTGATCAATTGTTGGCAGAAAAACGATGAAGATACCACAGGCTTTATGGTTAGTTGTGTCATTGGTATTGGTTCTGAGTGTGTCGGGATGTTCTTCAGTGGCGCCTTGGCAGCGAGGAGTATTGGCCAAGTCTCAAATGGCGTTAGATATTTATCCAGTGCAGAGTACTTTTAAATCTCATATCTATAACAGTCGAGAAGCTGTTACGGGAAATAGCTCAGCTGGAGGGGGTGGCTGTGGCTGTAATTAAGTCAAGTAATAAAATGCAAATTGTTGTAAATAAAGGTCGATTATTAATTGGAACAGCTTATACACATTTATTTGGCGGTCAGTTGATTTTTGCTTCTAAGTCCAAAAGGATGGCAGCTGTTAGTTCATCATTACAGGCCTTAACTGCAGCAGCCTTGACTTTACCTGGTTTGATGCCTTTGTCAGCAAATGCGGCAGAGGAAGAAGCCAGCTTTCTCTATGGCTATTATGAAGAGGGTAGCCGCAATCTTTCCGGTGTAAAAAGCAGGTTTAACCCTATAGCGGTGAATAGCTTGTTGGGAAGTTCCACGATCAAATTAGCCGATCGAATCAAGTTTGCTTTCAATTACGCGCAAGATACCTGGAGTGGTGCGACTCCAATTGCTACGGCACCGCTTGCTTTTGGTGGTAATGGCGATAATGGGCAAGGCCATTTGGTAGGTGGGGCAACCCCGTATTTAGTCAACAATAATGTATCCTTTGACAGACAGTTAAATCCATTAAGTAATAGCGGTGCTAAAAATAATCAGTTAGTCCATACCATTTCA
The DNA here is from genome assembly GCA_903859415.1 of uncultured Methylococcaceae bacterium. Lineage (GTDB taxonomy): Bacteria > Pseudomonadota > Gammaproteobacteria > Methylococcales > Methylomonadaceae > Methylobacter_C. The sequence goes on along the minus strand of CAIOMN010000072.1, from coordinate 64,413 downwards.
TCCGCTTCACCTGAAACACGCAATCAAGGCGATTTTAAATTAGGTTATGAATGGGATGAAGCTGCTTTAGATGTGGGCGGCGGGATTTCTGAGGAAAATGACTATCATTCCCAATTTGGTAATATGGCAGGTAGATGGGATTTAAACCACAAATTAACGCAGATAAACTTAAGTCAAAGTTACACCAACAGTAATACGACTGCGACTCTTGATCATGATGCAACGCCCTATATTTGGGAAACCTCTACAGGCTTTAATGCTTTTAACAGAAGCAACCATGATTATCAGCTAACAAAGTCGGGCGGTAATACCTTTTTAACAGGTGATCGGCAGGATTGGCGAACTGCACTGGGGCTGACCCAAGTAGTAAACGAGAGTGCGTTAGTTGAAGCGGGTTTTGGATTTTCTCGTGGTACAGGCTATATGGCAAATCCTTATAAAGCGGTGGAACTGGCTTACATAGCTCCCGGGCAGACAGGTAATGTTTTAACAGGGCAAACGGTCGGTCTGCTTGAAGAGCGGCCTAGCGAGCGTAACCAATGGATTGAGAATTTACGTTATGTGCAACATATTAAAGGTCTGGATGCTGCTGTTCATTTTGATTATAGTTTTTCTCACGATGATTGGGGTGTAAATGCGCATACTTTCCAGAGCGATTGGGTACAACCAATCGGGAGTGGGTGGGCTATTACACCAAAAATACGCTATTATTCCCAATCTGCAGCAAATTTCTATACGCCTTATCTTGTTACTATTCAATCACCTACCTTTATTTATGGGGCGAACGGACAGATAATTGGGAAGCAATTCGATGCGAGTAAGCTTCCTACCTATTATTCCAGTGATCCACGCCTTTCTGGCTATGGTGCACTTAGTGGTGGTATTACTCTGAGCAAGCAATTAGTGGCCGGCATTCGTCTTGAGGCAAGTGCCGAATATTATACTCATGCAGGTTCCCTGAAGTTAGGTGGCGGTGGAGAAGGTGCTTATGCAGATTACAACTCCTATCTGGTCAACGGTGTTTTGAATGTCGATTTATCCAGTTTTTCTACTGCGGTGAGACGGCATAATTCAATGAGTATGATGAGTAGTGACGATGTTGAAGAAGATCACTCTGCACATTCTATGAGCGCAAACCATAGTAATCATGGGAATCATGGTGCACATGCACCTGCCGGTGTTATGTTTTCTCATATGTTAGAGAAACCCAATGATTTTATGGTCGGGGTGCGTTATATGCGCGATACTCAAAGTGGTAATATACTACAGGGTAGTACAAATGTAAGTGATTTAACGCTAGTTAATAATGCTTGTGGCGGCAACAGCAAGTGTTACGACACAGTGAGGAGTATGAACATGAATATGATCATGCTAGATCTTATGTATGCTCCTACTGACTGGCTAACGTTGATGCTGATGCCTCAATTCGTCGATATGAATATGTCCTCACGAGCATTAACCGGCGCGCCTACACCCACCTTTAATGACCAAATGTTGATTGATCATCATACGCTGCATGAACATACAACGGGAGGAGTGGGTGATACAGGGATGTATGCAATGTTTAAATTGTTTGAGGAATCTGGGCATCATATTCACGCTACATTAGGAATGAGTGCTCCAACTGGCTCTGTTGATATTAAGTTTAGGGATACGCATGGTATAGATGTTGGGTTTCAGCATTATGGAATGCAATTAGGAAGTGGTACTTGGGACTTTAAACCTAGTCTTACTTATTCAGGTAACATGAATAGATATTCTTGGGGCGCCCAACTGAGTGGCACAAAGCGTTTGCAGAACAGCAATGCGTCAGGTTATGCCTTAGGGGATATATTCCAGTCTACTGCATGGGGTAGTTACGGTTTATTAGAATGGCTATCGACATCAATAAGAGGTGTTTATACTGTTCAGGGAGCTATTTCAGGTGCATTTAATGGCACTTATAATCCTTTGGGTCCAATTGATTACACATCTAATTACGGTGGTCGTTATTGGGATGTTGGTTTTGGAGTTAATGCTTTTGTATCAACGGGAACATTGCAGGGTAATAATCTAAGTTTTGAATGGCTACAACCAGTGCATACTGATGTTAATGGTTTTCAGCTTCCTCGAAGTGGTGCATTAGCCGCTACATGGAGTTATGTTTTTTAATCAAATGAATGAGGCTGACGTTTTAAATAAGTTATTAAGTCTGTCATGATGAAATCAAAACAGTTAGGTTTTTTTCATTATGGCTTCCAAGCAATGGGATCACCTTGTGACATACAGCTTTTTGCTAGGACATCGGCTGAAGGAAAACGGATTGCTGACTTGGTTATTGCTGATGTACACAGGCTTGAGGCACTCTATTCAAGGTATCGGGATGACAGTTTTCTTTCCACAATTAATCGTGTAGCCTCAGTAGGTGGTGCAATTACAGTCGACCCTGAAACTGCTGGATTATTAAATTATGCTTCCATTTGTTATGAACAAAGTGATGGTTTGTTTGACATTACCTCTGGTATTCTTAGACGAGCCTGGCGGTTTGATCTTGGTAGTCTACCAGATTCAATGTTGATTCAAAGCTTGCTAGATAGAGTAGGGTGGCACAAACTTCGATGGAATTCGCCTGTACTTGAATTTACGATACCAGGAATGGAAATTGATTTTGGTGGTGTGGTCAAAGAATATGCAGTTGATCGAGTTGCGGCATTATGTTGGGAGGCTGGAATTCGACAGGGGGTGGTTAACCTGGGTGGCGATATAAAAGTGATTGGCCCTAGGGCTGATGGCAGTGCATGGCGTATCGGTATACGTCACCCCCGTCAAAAAAATGATGTAATACAAACCATTTTATTGCGGGAAGGCGCGTTGGCCAGTAGTGGTGATTACGAACGCTGTGTCGAAGTGGATGGTGTGAAATATGGTCACGTGCTTAATCCTAAAACGGGTTGGCCAGTTAGGTACTTAGCGGCTGTTAGTGTGGTTGGTGATTTTTGTGTCGTTGCTGGGAGTGCGTCAACTATTGCCATGCTTAAGGAAGAACAAGGTCCCAGTTGGTTGGAAAATCTGGGATTACCACATCTGTGGGTTAGCGTGAAAAATGATATGGGTGGCACATTGTTTCCTGAAACGAAGTAGGTTCAGTTTAGCTTATTAAGTCAGGATGTCCTCAGCCACAAAGACAATGCATTTATTTAAGATTACAACATTATAGAGATAGCATGACAAATAATATACTGAATAGCTTCGGTAGAGTGGGGCTTTATCTGACTGTTTTTTTGACAGGTGCATCGGTAATGGTCATAGAGCTTTTAGGCACTCGTTTGATTGCACCGTTTTATGGAGCCAGTCTTTATGTTTGGTCGTCATTAATATCGGTAACCATGATTGCGCTTGCGGTGGGTTACTATGTGGGAGGACTGTGGTCTGACAGAGCAAAACGCACAGGGCTTTCACTTATTATCGTAGTGGCTGCGATTTTTACATTGTTAATTCCTTGGGCTACACGATTTGTATTATTAGCTACGGACCCTCTGGGGTTACGTGCAGGCGCTTTTGTCAGTGCATTGGTGTTATTTTTTCCTAGCCTTACTATGCTGGGTATGGTGGGACCATTTGTAATTAAGTTATCTATTTCGCGTTTGGAAGGGATTGGGTCTATTGCTGGATCAGTCTATGCGGTCAGTACTTTGGGGAGTGTCGTGGGTACCCTAGTTTTGGGGTTTTTCTTGTTTCCTTTGATCGGTTCCCGTGAAATTCTCGTCGGGTTGGGTGTGATTCTGATTGTATTAGCAATTGCAGTGGCCTTCTATGAGCAGAATCGTTTAGGTGTTACATCCGCAATTTTACCCTGCGCTCTACTGGCAATAGTTGGATTGTGTTTACTACCTAAAGTAGTCGACGCAGGACATATCTATAAAGGTGGTGGTCATTTTCAAATATTATCTGAACGTGAAAGTCTATATGGTTGGGTTAGAGTGATAGAAGAGCCTGCCAGAGATTTACGTTTTCTGACTGCAGATGCCTCAATGATTGGCGCCGCTAGTATGTCTGAAGGTAAAAGTCTATTGAGCTATCAGAAAATTGTAGGATTAATACCAGCTCTGGCTCCAAAAATGTCTCGTGCTTTAATAGTCGGTTTAGGTGCAGGTCATATGGCAAAGACCTTAGAAGATCAATATGGGATGGTTACAGATACGCTAGAGATTGATCCTGCTGTTGCTGATGCTGCAGTAAAGCATTTTGGCTACAAACCCACGGGGCAAGCTATAGTTGGTGATGCCCGTTATGAAATAGGTCATTTAAAAGGACCTTATGATTTAATTATCCATGATTGTTTTACGGGTGGATCAGAGCCAACCCATCTATTAACTGTCGAAACGTTGACTCAGCTTCGTAAGCTATTATCAAGAAATGGTATTCTTGCGTTAAACTTTGTCGGTTTCGGTACTGACAAAAGCGCGGCGCTGTCCTCGGTTTCAAAAACTATTGAACAAGTATTTCCGAACCAATCGGCTTTTATGGCTGAACCTGGTGACGATTATAACGATTTCATTTTTTTGGCATCAGAGCAGCCAATTAATATTTCATCAAAAGGCCTTTTAGTTGACCAAATTGAGTGGCTAAAAGCTAGATCGTACAATGTAAATAAAGCCCAAGGTTTTGTGCTCACAGACGATTTTAACCCCCTTGAACATTTACAAACAGAGAAATCCGAACATTATAGACATGTTTTGGTAGGTTGGTTTGGAGCTGATTTGCTGGTGCGTTAATTAGAATGAGGGAAAGTTAATTATGAATGCTAACTCATCAGTTGCTATATTTATGTCCACTTACAATGGACAACAATTCTTAGCTGAGCAACTTCAATCTATAGAACAGCAAGCTCACAGAAATTGGCGAGTGCTGTTAAGTGATGATGGGTCTAGTGATGATACCTTGTTGATTGCTAAACAGTTTCAACAACAGTGGGGCAATGATCGATTATTAATAAGGCAAGGGCCAAAACAAGGGTTTTGTTTAAATTTTTTATCCATGGCTTGTGATCCGATTATTAAAGCGGATTATTACGCATTTTCTGATCAAGATGATGTGTGGATGGCTGATAAATTAGCCAGAGCGCTCGCTTATTTTGAGTCAGTTTCTGAGCCATCTTTACCAAGAGTCTATTGTGGTCGTACCCAAAATGTAGATGAGCAATTAAACAGTTTGGGCTATTCGCCTTTATTTGCCTTGCCGAGGTCTTTTCGTAATGCTTTGGTACAGAGTATTGCAGGTGGAAATACAATGGTTTTTAATCAAGCAGCAAAGGAGCTTATAGAGCAAGCTGGTTTGTTAAAAGTGGTGTCTCATGATTGGTGGTTATATCAATTAATTAAAGGTGCTGGTGGTGTGGTGTTTTATGATCCTGAGCCCTCAATTTTATATCGGCAACATGCTAATGGTTTGGTGGGGGCTAATTTGTCGATTGGTGCAAGATACGATCGCTTTATTTTTGCCATTAATGGGGGGTTTAAGCAGTGGAATACCATTAATTATGAGGCGCTTTGTTCTGTTAAGCATTTATTAACTAAGGATAGTAGGGATATTCTGAGGCTGTTTGGTGCTTTCCGAGGGGCCAAGTTTAAGGATAGGGTTCGTCTCTTAGAGGTTTGCGGACTTTATCGCCAAACATGGCAAGGCACCATAAGTCTTTGGATAGCGACATTGATAAATAAGGTTTAGGAAATGGAGTTGTTTCACTTTTGCATATTACCTGTCAACAAAAAAACATTACCTTTTTGAAAAAATGCCTAATTCTTAACGGCTGCATCCTCCACTAATTTTCTGTTAAAATCAATCAGATCAGATGGGTAATTCGCCTTTATTTGCCTTGGCCATGGTCGTTTCATAATGTCTTTGTACAAAGTATTATAAGTTCGTTAAATAGAATTAGCTTTTAGACCTTTGAAATCATAAATATGCAAGAAAAGAATGTGTTATCTGTTGAGGATAGTGAGATCCTACCTTTGGTTAGTTTAATTATACGGACTAAAAATCGCCTTGTATTATTAGCAGAAGCTTTACATTCGGTCGTTCAACAAACGTACCCGAAAATTGAAGTAATTGTTGTGAATGATGGAGGGGAGGATGTTAGTGAGATTGTTGAGTCTTTCAACGACACTAAGCTTTCAATTATTTTAGTGCAATTTTTGACTTCTCTTGGCAGATCAAAAGCAGCTAATGTTGGTTTGGACAGAGCTAATGGGGAATACATTGCATTTTTAGATGACGATGATTGGTTAGATCCAGAGCATATATCTTTACTCATGAATGCTTTAAGTTCCAATCCAGATAAAGAAATTGCTTATAGTTGTGTTGTGTGTGTTGATGAAAAAAAACAGCTTATTGGGAATAATTTTTGCCAACCATTTAATCGAATGCTGTTATTAACCGGAAATTATATTCCGATTCATGCTGTATTGTTCTCTAGTGCAATTGTAGATAGTGGTTGCCGTATGGATGAGTCACTTGATTTATATGAGGACTGGGATTTTTGGCTACAAGCAACAATAGCTCATGGCGACTTTCTTTTTGTACCTAACTTTAGTGCTTATTATAGAATTGGCGGGCAATCAGGCCAAGGAGTTAGGCCTAATAAAAAGCATGCGAGTCAAATAAGTGTAAATTTATTTAAAAAGTGGTGTAAGGCATGGTCGCAAGAAGATTTATTGAAAATTATGGAGCGTGTGAGAGGATATGATATTGCAGTGTCTGAGCGTGATGGACAGATTGTGGGGTTGAGTGAAAAATTAGTAGAGCGTGATGGACAGATTGTCGGCTTGAGTGAAAAACTAGTAGAGCGTGAAGGACAGATTGCGGGGTTGAGTGAAAAACTAGTAGAGCGTGAAGGACAGATTGCCGGCTTGAGTGAAAAACTAGTAGAGCGTGATAGACAGGTTGCGGTTTTGACTGAAATCCAAGTAGAGCGAGATGGACAGATTGCAAGCTTGACTGAAATTCTAGTGGAATGTGATGGTCAGATTGAGAGTCTCAATCAGGCTTTGGTTGAACGCGATCAACAAATCAGAGCTAATATTTGCATAGAGGCAGAGCTTAATCAAATTTTAAAATCAACTAGCTGGAGGGTAACTAGACCGCTACGGGCTTTTAGACGAAATATTTTTACTAAACCTTCTGTGGCTACACGCAGAATTATTTCGAATGGTAGTAGAAACATATGGTTGAAACTGCCGTTTTCTACACGTCATAAACAACTGTTTAAACATAAGCTTTTCAGTAATTTCCCCCACCTATTTCGCTGGAGCTTAGCTTATCGAAGTTGGCATGCAATGAATATGGCGAGTGACGAAATATATGATCAATCTGTCCGGCAGTTATCTCCGGTTATCGCTAGTTTAACGGTTAATGAATATGTACCCTTGCTCCAAGTGCTTCCGCCTAAAGTGGTTCCCGTTAGGTTGATTGCATTTTATCTTCCACAATTCCATACAATTGCCGAAAACGATACTTGGTGGGGTGAAGGATTTACCGAATGGACTAATGTTAAACCAGCACAACCTCAGTTTGAAGAGCATTATCAACCTCGGGTGCCGGGAGAATTGGGGTATTATAATTTGCTTGATATTAAAGTACAGCACAGGCAGATTGAATTGGCAAAACTTCATGGTGTTGGAGGGTTTTGTTTTTACACCTATTGGTTTGGTGGCAAGCTATTGCTAGAAAAGCCAATAGAAAATTATCTAAATAACCATAATCTTGATTTACCTTTTTGTCTCTGTTGGGCAAACGAAAACTGGAGTCGTCGGTGGGATGGTTTAGAACATGAGATTCTCATCGCTCAAGAGCATTCTCCTGAAGATGATTTAGCATTTATCAATCATGTTTCTTTGTATATGAGAGATGAGCGTTATATTCGCATTGATGGTAAGCCATTGTTACTGGTTTATAGACCCAGCTTGCTACCATCGGCTAAAAAAACTGCAAAACGTTGGAGGGTGTGGTGTCAGCAAAATGGAATTGGTGAGATTTATCTTGCTTATACTCAATCCTTTGAAGCGGTCGATCCAGGGCATTATGGTTTTGATGCGGCTATCGAATTTCCGCCCAATAATTCCTTACCACCTAATATTACCCACTCTGTAAAACCCTTAAGTGATTCCTTTGGCTGCATTGTATATGATTGGCAAATTTTTGTAGAACGTTCACGTCATTACCAAAAACCAACTTATAAAATATTCAGAAGTGTGTGTCCTTCTTGGGATAATACGGCCAGAAGAAAAAATAAGGGGACGGTATTTTTAAATAGTACTCCGCAAGCTTATCAGGAATGGTTGACTAATGCGATTGATGATACCTGTAACCGAATTAATCATCCTGATGAACGGTTGGTCTTTGTTAATGCCTGGAACGAATGGGCAGAAGGGGCGCATCTTGAGCCAGACGAGCTGAACGGATACGCCTACCTTGAAGCAACCCGCAAAGCCTTACTGAGTAGAGCGCAGGAAAACATATCAAAACGTATCATAGTAGTCTCTCATGATGCACATCCACATGGTGCACAGTTTTTAGCTTTAGGCATGGTTCGATCCTTAAAGCAAGATTTACACTTTGAAGTAGAGGTGATTCTTCTTGGCACGGGTCGGCTTGCAAGCGACTTTGCTTCATTAGCACCTGTTCACGATTTAACTGATCGTGATGCTGATAGTTTAATAGTGGAAAACCTGGTAAACAATCTCGTAAAAAGAGGCTTCACTCGCGCTATAGTTAACACTACAGTTTCAGGTTCAGTAATCCCCGCATTTCATAAAGCTGGGATTGAAAGTATTTGTCTTGTGCATGAGTTACCTGGTGTAATAAAAGACAACCATCTGGAGAGCCAGGCTAACAAAATTGCTTACTATGCAAAGACCGTTGTTTTTCCTGCACAAGTTGTTGCAGATGGCTTTGCTCAATTTGCACGCGTGGATAAAGACAGGCAAGTCATTCGTCCACAGGGATTATATAGAAGAAATAAATGGCGGTTTGAACGGCAAGTCGCCAAGGCTAAATTACGTGCAGATCTTGGCTTAAACACAGATACAAAAATTGTGCTAACTGTGGGTTATGTTGACCATAGAAAAGGCGCAGATTTGTTTGTTGAATGTGCATTGACACTATTGGCAAAGCGAAGCGATGTTGATTTTGTTTGGGTTGGGCATTGGGAACAAACCATGCAAAAGGAGATTGAAACTACTTTAAATAATAGTCCATATAAAAATCGCATTCACTTTGTTGGGTACAACCCTGAAACCGCTTTATTTCATGCTGCTTCAGATGTTTATGCGTTGACATCCAGAGAAGATCCGTTCCCAAATGTGGTGCTGGAATCATTTGATGCGGCTGTTCCTGTTGTAGCATTTGCTGGTACAGGTGGTGCGGCAAATTTAGTGCAAAAGGTTGGCGGACTGGTTGCGCCCTCACAAGATTTGGGTAAATTTGCTGAGGCAATTTGTCAGTTACTCGATAATCCACAATTAACCAGAGAATTGGGTGAGGCTGCCCAAAGCTATGTGGATGAGCATTTTGCATTTCGCGCCTATCTGTTTGATTTATGCGCCTTGTTGGGTTTTGTTTTACCAAAAGTGTCTGTTGTAGTACCTAACTATAATTACGAGCAGTATATAGAAGAGCGACTTGCTAGTGTTATCCACCAGTCTATTCCTATTTACGAGTTAATTATATTAGATGATGCCTCAACGGATACCAGTATTCATAAAATATCAGAATGGTTAGCTGTTACCCAGTCAGAGGCGAGAGTCGTTACTAATCAACTTAACTCAGGTAATGTCTTTGCTCAATGGCAGAAAGGTATATCGCTAGCAACTGGTGATTACTTGTGGATTGCCGAAGCGGATGATCTAAGTGATTCAGATTTTCTGGACGTTGTTTTGCCTCCATTAATATCTGGAGATGCAGTATTGAGTTATTGTGAGTCTCAGCAAATGAATTCGCGGGGGATTATACAAACCCAAAATTACCATGAATACTTAGCAGACGTTTGTCATAAAAAGTGGAAAAATGCTTACCTTAATAGCGGAGTTGATGAAATAAAATCGTCGTTAGCTATATTGAATACTATACCCAATGTTAGTGCTGTAGTTTTTAATCGCATGGTAATCAGTGATGTGTTTGATAATCATATCGATGAGATTGCAAGATACAAAAAAGCAGGTGATTACGTTGTCTATATTCATGCTTTGTTATCTGGAAATATTGCATTTACACCTAGAAATGCAAACTTACATCGTAGGCATGAAGTTAGTGTAATTGGTAACAGCAGCTTTGAATCACTTTTAAAAGAAATCATCGAAGTCCAAGAAATGATTGCATCAAAGTTTGAAATAAGTGATGAAGTACTACAAAAAATAGACGCATATAGACTAAAGTTGACCCATTTGATGGGATTATAGTTAATCAAGTTACACAAAGGAATTAAAAGATGCATCAAGAAAGACTGAGCAAAAGGATTGCTTTGTGAGTTATATTCCCCTCATCAGAATACGGCATTGGACAATAAAATTACATGTATAAAAGCTGTCTTATTTTAGGTGGTAAAGGGTTTATTGGTTCGCATTTGGTGGAAGCTCTTCTATACCAAGGAATGTCAGTTCGTGTGTTCGATAGAGTGGGTGCAGATAATTTGATTTCCCCTAGCATACGAAGTCAAGTTGAATTTATTGAAGGTAACTTTGCCGATGCAGAAAGTTTTGAATCTGCGTTAGAAGGTATTGATATCTGCTTTCATTTAATATCGACAACTATACCAAAAACATCTAATGAAGCACCTGCCTTCGATCTACAAAGCAATGTGTTGAGTACAATTAATTTATTGGAGCAAGCACGGAAATCGAAACTAAAGAAAATATTATTTTTGTCATCAGGTGGTACAGTTTATGGAACGCCAAAATACTGGCCTATCGATGAATCCCATCCAACTGATCCCTTGTGTTCATATGGAATTAGCAAATTAGCAATAGAAAAGTATCTAGAGCTTTATCGATTTCTTTATGGTATTGATTATGCTGTTCTTCGAGTCTCTAATCCTTATGGGGAGCGTCAAAGATTGGTCGCTGCTCAAGGTGCCGTTGCTGTCTTTATGGGAAAGGCGCTCAAAGATGAAAAGATCGCAATTTGGGGTGATGGTACTGTTGCTAGAGATTATATTTATATAGGTGATGTAGTTGATGCCCTTTTGGCGGCCATAAATTATTCCGGTAATGAGCATATTTTCAATATTGGGCATGGAGAACCAATAACCCTTCTTGATCTTGTCAGCACAATTGGATTGGTTATCGGTAAGAAGATTGAGATTGAGTTTATGCCAGCGAGGCAGTTTGATGTCCCCATAAATGTATTGGACATAAAACGCGCTAAACTGGAGTTAGATTGGGAGCCCACGATGTGTCTGAATGATGGCTTGATAAGAATGAAAAACTGGATTAGTCAATGAACAATAAAGGTATTCGGTTGGAAACAAATAAAATCTATAAAAGAATAATTTGTTTTGGGGATTATGGAATAGCAACTTCAGTCCGAGTAATTGTTACTTGCTGTCTAATTGTTTTTTTTACTTTAATCTTACCTAATGTTCATGTTTTTCCATATAGCGATGAATGGGAATATGTGGATGGATTAGCAAAAACATCAATTTTTTCTAACCCAGAATGGTTTTTCATTCAGCACGGTGATCATTTTATACCGATACAGAAGTTTTTTCAGGGATCTATATTAACGCTAACAGGATTTGATTTTCGTGTTTTGATTGCCGCTAATTTCCTAATTGCATGCTCGATTGTATTTTTTATTCTTAAAATTGCCAAACAGTATCGTGGAAAGCTTCTATTTGGTGATATATTCATTCCACTTTGTGTGCTCAATTTTGGCTCTGGATTCACTCAATGGGGGTTTGAGTTCCAATTTTTATCATCAGTATTTTTTACTGTTTTGTTCCTCTATTTCGTAATGTCTTCGGAGAAATCTAGGAATCAAAATTTAATGGGTTTAGCATTTTTTTCTTTGATTGCTTGTTCTCTATGTGGTGTCAATGGTTTGCTAGTTTCCTCATTTATTGGGGTTCTATTTGCGATTTATTTCCTGATTGAACGTATCAAAAAATACCATTCTCGTCATTATATTCAATACTTGTCTCTTTCAATATTAGTTTTTTCTAATGTTTTAATTTGGATTTATTGGATACCTTCGGCGGCAACAACTTTAACGCCATCATTTGTTAAGTCATTTTATTTTTTCAGAGGACTCTTAAATTCAAGTTTGGTTGTATACGCATTTGATAATGCGTTATGGAAAAGTATGGTAATACCATTACTATTTATAATGGCGACAATTTATTTTGTTAGGTCGATTATGACAAAAGCATTTTCAGAGCCAGTTAGCAACACCTCAATTGCATTGATTGGCTCGCTGTTAGCAACGGTTTTTTGTATGATAGGGTTGAGTTATGGGCGATCAGCTTACAATAGCGGCTGGTCTTCTGGTTTAGAAATGCATTATGGTTTTCTTACTACATTAGTTCCAATTATTAGCTGGATTTTGGTGTCTACTTCTTCAAAATGGTCTCTACCATTAGGTTTTATTCTTTTTCTTGTATATGCAAATGCTTTTGTCGTGAATGCCAATTGGCGTTTCCAATATTTGGCGGAATCCACTAGTCTAAATAATAAAATACAGGCAGAAATTGCAGATAAATCTATAAGTGCATATGACATTGCCAATAAATATATTAAACAGTTTTATTGGCAAGACACTCCAGATATAAAGCAAAATATAGCTAATGGCATTGATATATTACGAAGCAATGGCGGCTTTAACTATAAAGCGAACTAAGAGTTAAATTAAAATCTAATTAGAAAGTGGGGTATTTTTAGTTGGAAACTTATAGTCAATTTATTGTTACAGGCATTCATTTTTCAGATCTTACAGTGCATCACATACAGTTAAGATAGTTCCAGGTTATTTCTTTGAGCATTACAGCCTATATTTTATGTTTATAAAAACAGCAAAAAAAATAAAATCAGTATCACATTTGTATATGCTCTTATCTTATGCGGTTATCCTATGTGTGTTAGGTACGCACTATTTACTTCGAAATTTAGGATATTCGGTTGATGATTCATTTATTACCTATCGATACGCATATCATTTAAAAGAAGGTTTTGGACTTGTATTTAATGTAGGTGAGGCTTACTACGGGACAACTGCTGCAGGGTATGCAGTGTTACTCGCGGTGATTTCTGGAGTTGGTACTTATTTTTGTAAAGCATTTAATATTGCTGAAAATAGCATATTTGATGTGCCATCGGTATCAATAGCTATATCGACGATAGCACTTATTGTGATTGCATCAATGTTTCCTGTTATAGCTAGAGCAAAGAGCGATTGGCGTCAGTGGTTGTTGTCTTTATTTGCTGCAATGTTTCTTTTTTCATCTTATTCTTTTAATGAAGTTGCCGGGCATGAAACCTATACTTATTTAGCTGCAGCACTAGTTGGAATAATCTTGATTAGCTATTTTCGTGCGTATATGTCTGGTGGGGTTTTTCTCGCAGTATCAGTAACATTTAGGCCTGATGCAATACTATTTTTTGGAATAGTACCTGTTTTCGACTGGATTAGCTCTGGAGTTTCACTTGGTGATTACTTTAGAAACCGCCATGTAATCAGCTTCTTCACTATTTATATAATGATGTTAGGTCTTTGGTTTACGTATCTTGCCTATCACTTTGGTACACCACTTCCTGGAACAATGGCGGCAAAAAAAGCACAAGTGGCTTTAGGTTATTGGCCTCTTTATACACCAACCACACTTTTAAAATATCTTCTGACTTCGATTGGTATCACTGGTTTGATCGTTGCAGTAGTTGGAATAACCAATTTCGTTCGAGAAGCAAAGGTAAATATTTTTTCCAATCCTGATACACGGTCTGAAAATTTTTTGGCAGGTACTTGGCTCGTATTTGGGCTTTTGAGTTCAGCCGCTTACTTTTCGTTTAATGTCACTTTTTGGAATTGGTATGGGGTACCCGTACTCTTTAGTATTTTAATTGTAGCATTCGTTGGATGGGTGAAGCTTAATAGACTTGTTGTGTTTGCGCCGATATGGATTAATGCTGCTGAAATCAGGATAAAGTCCATTGTAGGTGTACTACCGTTAATAATTTTGATCTTGTTAGGAATTAATGGGGCACCTAAATTGATGGAGTGGATAAAAACTAGGAATATTAATTTACACATTTCCTCCTACTCTGAGTTGGTTGACTTCATACATAAAGACTCACCCAGTGGAGCAGTGATATTAATGGCCGAGCCGGGTTCTTTTGGATATCATCTTGGTCCGAAATATACAGTGGTTGATGAACTAGGTCTTATTTCACCCGGAGTTGCGAAGGCATTAGTTAAAGGGGATTATTTATGGGCGCGTAATAAATGGAATCCGAAATATCTCATTTGCAGTTGGAAGGGAAGTTATAGTGCATGCTATAACAATTCACAGAATGAAGCTTACGAGCTTGTTGGGGAATTTAATCGAGATTTTTGGACGCCATATATTAATAGTGGTGCAAAACTTTATCGACTTAAAAGTGCATCTGACTAAAGATCAATACACCTGACTAACCGGGTTTTACAGGGTAGCTCTATCCATCGATATGACAGAGAGGCAACGGGGATTGTAAGTGCGCTGGATACTCCAAATAGAGCCCATTGAAATAGTAGTGGGTGATTCAAAAGCATTTCTGTATCAAAAACCTTAAACATTTCTGTAGCAGAAATATAGAGTACGGGGAAATGCCATAGATAAAAGCTGTAAGAAATTTTACCAATAAATCGCGCTTCTCTACTATCTAACCATGGGATTTTTGATTGGTTTGGAAAAGTAATGAGTGATGCTAGTAGTAACAAGGCGAAAGCAGATTCAAGAATCCAACCCCAAGCCGTCGATTCCGGGATGATCAAATTAGTAAAGCAAAGCCCAAAATACCCAAGAGCGGAGATTTTTCCAATCAGGTTTTGTTGCAACCGATGATGAAACCAACGGCTAACATCATTTACATACAGTCCAACTAAGAACATATAGATAAATCCCGTGCGGAAATAACTATAAAGCGGGGTTGCTATAAAATAAAGTAGCCAAGCCGCGAACAGAAAATATGATAGGGTGGGATAGCGAGTTTTTATGGTGTATAAAAATGGAAAAGCCAATGCCCCTAACAGTTCAACTTGTAGTGTCCAAGTTACAGGGTTTATATAGTTGTCAATGAGTATAATGTTTCGATAAAGAAGATCCCAGTTCGCCCCCTGTTGCCAATGTTGATAATATTCTCTGCTGGCTGCCGGATATTTGTCAGGCAAATAAATCCAGGCCAAGTACGCGGCACAGCACAGTAAACAGACCAGCATTGCAGGATAAATTCTAAGCGCTCGCCGAATTAAAAAAACAAACCAATAACGAATTGGGTGACTATGGATAGTTTTAATCGATAGTCCTAGCACATGCCCACTGAGTACAAAGAAAATGGTTACCGCCGCTCCCCCATTTCCTAATACGACAGACGCTTGTTTAAGCCATTGATCGGTAGGTGTTATCAAAACTAAAGCTGCCATAGAATGACAAAGAGCAACCATAAGAGCCGCTATACCTCGAATAGCTTCCAAACGGGGTGAGAATGTATTGGAGAGGGGTTGCTTCTGATCTGATGACATGGGGATCGCTTCTCTAAACTGAATTTTATCGCGATGCCGGTTCATGAGAAGTTATGATAGGTGCCATCATATGTAACCATTCCCAACCTTGCCAAACACTTGAGTTATTATGTATTCGATATGCTAAAAAATTAAAATAGCTTTGTGCCAGATCTGCTGAATTGGTTTGATGAGAACGCCCAAGTGATAAATAGAGCGGTTTCCCCTTCTTTGTATTAGGCGATTCCAAAAGACAGAAATAAACTGGAGCGCGTTTTTTTATAGCCATGTCAAACAGCCAAGGTTGTACAGAAAGTTGATGATCTAAGAAATCAACTAATAAGTTTTTCTGAAGTGGTGAAGGGAAATCAGCTAAACCGACGACTAAACAACCTTGGTCCATTCCTTGTCTCGCATCACGCAATGCTTTGATAGGTTCTTTTAAGTACAGGTAACGACCACCACCGAAATTTTTCTCCGATTCGTCATGCATAATTTCAATATGAAATTTCCTGATTTCAGGATGATCATGCTCTGGATTTTTAGCCGCTGACAAGCCTAATATTTGTGCACCCAATAAGCCTGTAATACAGCCAACCGTATTATGATGATGATGGCTATGATAAGTTAAAAGCAAGCCACCGGAGTTAACCATTTCGGTAAGCAAGTCAGGGTCAGAAACTTCTACATGTTTTTCAACCCATGAACGATTCATATGGCGATAGAAAAAAATGTTGAGTGCCGATACGCCTAATAACCTTAACCATTGACGAGCAAGAGTCTTTGCTTTAATGTCTTCAATACCTAAATAAGTTTGAAGATTGTTTTCAACGATAGGTGTCGAAGCTTTACGCGAATGAAACAAGAAGGCCAGATTACCTGCAATTGATCGGGTTATGGGATTGTAACCAAAAAAAGATAAGCATTGTAGTCGCTCAAAAAAGCGCCGATATTCTAAAAAGAAGTTTTGCATAGCCTATAAGTCAAATAAATATATATCGAGGATAACTATGAATTCAATAGAGGAGTTCAAAGCTCAGTTACTATAGCCTGCCAATGAATGCCAATGATGAGGTAGCTTTACCAGGCCGGGTTCGGGTAGAGAGTCTTCAATGTGCAGAGTGGTCGAAATTTGGGCGCTATCATAGATATGTATAGCTTCTTCACAGCCTAAGTAGGCAATTACCAGATATTCACCTTTACGCAATGCTAATGCGGGAAAGTTAATAGTGACTTCACCTCGGCCATGTTCATCTCGCTCGATATACACATTTTCGGAGCGACTCACTACGCAAACTACGGTAATTAGAGTGCCATAGGAAATGGATACGCCGACAGTAGGCGAGGGTAATTGTGGGTCAGATTCAAATCTTATGCGAACGGATAAATCATTTTCTCCCGGACGTCCACGTAATTCTTGATCCGTTTTGCCATCGAGGAACAATTCAATTTGCGTCAAACGTGCATAACCTTGAGGTGGCGGTGGTGGTTCTGAACTGGTTGATAAATCGGGTGCATTTTCTTCGCCGCTAATTAGAGAGGCACTGTAAGCCTGGACGACAATTTGTGGTTCCCCAAACTGCTTTATATTGCCATGATCCAGCCATAACACCCGGTCGCAGAAGGCTTCGACCTGATATAAAGCATGCGAACAAAACAGGATGGTTTTTCCGGCTTCTTTCATGGCACGAATGCGATCGAAGGATTTCCGCGCAAATTCTCCATCCCCAACTGACAAAGCCTCGTCTACAACTAAAATATCTGGATCGACGCTGGTGGCCACAGAAAAAGCAAGTCGCACGTACATGCCGCTGGAATAGGTTTTTACAGGTTGGTCGATAAAGTCACGGATACCGGAGAAGTCGACAATTTCTTCAAAGCGCTCTTCAATTTCTTGTTGTGAGAGTCCCATTATGGACGCGGATAAGTAGACATTTTCACGGCCAGTAAACTCGGGGTTAAAGCCGGAGCCGAGCTCTAGCAGTGCCGCGACACGACCTTGTACGTTAACATGTCCAGTGCTTGGCGTTAGGGTTCCACAGAGTAATTGCAGTAAAGTCGATTTACCGGCGCCATTTCTGCCGATAATCCCCAACACTTCACCTTTAGCAATGTCAAAACTGATATCTCTTAAGGACCAGAACTCACGAAAATATTGACGTTTTCCACGCCATAAGAACTGTTTTAGGCGATCACTGGGTTGTGAATAAAGTTGATAAAACTTACTCAGGTTTTTGACATTGATAGCTGGTTCAGAAGACATTCGCGGTCTCCTTAATATAGGTATTCATCATATCAGAGCACATCAGCAAAACCTTTTCTGGTTTTCTGGAACCAGGCATAACCACACCAGGCTACTAGAGTAGCGGTAACTGTATAGATTCCTAGTCCTGTCCAGTTTGGACTATGTCCCCAAATAAGAACTTCACGAGATTGTTCAATGATAAAGGTAATTGGATTTGCCATTATCAAGGGTTGATAGGCTTCTGGTAGAGACGAAATAGGGAAGAAGACAGGCGATAAAAACAACATGATGGTCGTGATGATGCCGATAGTTTGGCCGACATCACGTAAAAATACTCCCAGTGATGCCAGTATCCAGGAACAACCCAAAGTGAAGATGACTAATGGCAAGAAGACTAAAGGAATAAAAATTGCCGTCCAGCATAAGAAATGATTAAAAACTATAAACGCGATCATTAATACAGTTAAGCTGATCAAGCTATGAAATAGCGATGCGCCCATGGTTATAACGGGTAGTATCTCCAAAGGAAAAATCACTTTCTTGACGTAATTAACGTTAGATAAAATCAGTGCGGGTGCGCGGTTAAGTACTTCGGCAAATAAGCCATGAACTATCATACCCACAAACAGCACGATGGCAAATTGGCTTTTGCTTTCATTGTCGTCCATTCCCCAGCGCGCTTTGAATACAACTGAAAACACAAAGGTATAAACGACTAACATGAAGATAGGGTTAAGGAAGGACCAGAGTAGTCCCATGATGGAACCCTTATAACGCCCCAAAACATCACGTCTTATCATTTGTATAATGAGTTGGCGGTGATGTAATAAGCTGGTCGCTAAGGAGATAAGGCTTGTAGGTGGGGCTGAATGTGGGTTCATAAAAAAGTATTTATTATCCCTTGAGATAACCGATATATATTAATGCGAATTATCATAGTTGAATCAATTTAAGATGTGGCATTGGCACAATCGATCATGAAATATTAATAGTCAATCAGTAAAATCTATCGAACATTATAGGACCATCTAAAGTGTTAGTCACTATCTATAAGTTGCGGGGTTCAAAGGTCAGAAGCCGCAAACCAGAATTTTGGTGCTGTAGAGAGGAATCGGGCGCAATCCCTTTGCCCTTGAGTCGTGAAGCATGATAATACGCAAACTATGCAGCGACTAACTTAAAGCGCTTTAACAATGTCCTCAATTAATTGCGGACCTTTATAAATCAAGCCACTGTAGACCTGTACTAATCTTGCTCCTGCATGGATTTTTTCTTGAGCATCCTCTGCACTTAAAATACCCCCCGCAGCAATAATAGCGACTTTGCCGTTTAATTCGGATGCCAAGCAGCGCACGACACGGGTAGAGGCTGCTTTAAGTGGTGCGCCACTTAAGCCACCCGCCTCTTGCGCAAAGGGATGACCGGCAACAGCACCTCTAAAAATAGTTGTATTAGTAGCAATAACACCGTCTATCTTAAACTCTAGTAGTAAGCGAGCAATATGGCTGATTTCATCATCATTAAGGTCGGGCGCGATTTTGATGGCTAAAGGCACATAAAAGCCGTGTTCTACTTGAAGTTTAAGTTGTTCCTCTTTTAAGATGGCAATTAAGGCTTCTATTTCATCGCCTTGTTGCAATTGACGTAAGTTTTTGGTGTTAGGCGAGGAGATGTTAATGGCAATATAACTTGCAACGGCATAAGCCTTGCGTAAGCCAATTAAATAATCCCCCGTTGCCTGTTCTATTGGAGTATGGGCATTTTTACCGATATTAATGCCTAATATTCCGGAGTAGCCACTTAACTTGATTTGAGTTAACAGGTGGTCTATGCCCAAGTTATTAAAGCCCATGCGATTAATAATCGCTTGATGTTCGGGTAATCTAAATAAGCGCGGCTTAGGGTTGCCGGGTTGCGGTCTAGGGGTTACCGTACCTATTTCTAAAAAACCAAAACCCAAGGCAGCGAGTGCTTTGATATAGTCGCCATTTTTATCCATACCTGCAGCCAGACCGACAGGATTTTTAAAGTCCAGTCCCATGACATTAACGGGTTTATCCTGAATGGTTGGATAGATTAATCGGCCTATCCCCGTTGCATTAGCCGTGTTTAATAGCTTTAAAGTGACTTCATGCGCGGTTTCTGGATCGAGAGAAAATAAAAGGGGTCGCAGTAAAGGATAAAGATTCATGGGCTTGCCGTTGGCTATAAGGTTTATATAAAGTTAAATACTGACATGAGTTGTTACCGTTGGGCAGCTAACGCCCTTGCTTCATGAGATTTTAATTGATAAGGTTCCGGTGCTACTGCAGTCGGGCGCTTTAAAATTAAATCAACCATCAGTTGTGCTGAGGCCGGTCCCATAATCAGGCCGTTTCTAAAATGCCCCGCATTAATACTTAAATTAACTATGTCTGGATGCTGGTCAATATAAGGAATGCCTTCTTGAGTGCCGGGTCTTAAGCCGGCCCAATGATGAATGAGTGGCGCCTTTTTAAGTGCAGGTAACAGCGTTAAGGCAAAGTCCCTGAGTCGTTCTTTTGCTGTCAGAGAGGTGCTTTTGTTAAATCCATCGTGCTCAACAGTACTGCCAGCTAATATTTTTCCATCCCTTCGAGGTATTAGATAGTGGTCACCCTCCAGTACCATAGAGCGTAAGGTATCGGGTTGGGCATCAAATATCAGCATTTGTCCTTTCACGGGTGCCACAATGGGGGCGAGTGATAATTCGGGAAATAACTGTTTAAACAGTGAGCCCGTCCATGCGCCGGCAGAAATAATTAATTGTTGTACGGGGAGCAATCCGGTACTGGTTTTGATGTGCGTAATCCGATTCTTGTCCAGGATAACATCGATTAATTCGCACTGTTCATTTAGGGTGATGCCTTTATTCACTAAATCCTGTCGTAATGATTTAACCAGGCGAGGATTACGTGCTTGGGCAATGGTCGGTAGCCAAAGGGGGTGGTCTGGCGTCGTGTTTAAGCTGTCAAAAAACTCTGATCCCGCCACTTCAAAAAGAATGTTATTGGTATTACACCAATTGACTGCCTCGGTATAATCAGGGTTTTTTGTAATTAATATCCCGCATTGCGTCCATTCTGGATCTTTTTGCGTGTCCGCTAACAATTGAGCGGCTAACGTGGGATATAAGTTAAGGCTTTGTACCGTTAGGCGAGTAATAGCATCGGCTTGTCGCCAAGGATAAAGCGGCATCAAAATACCACCACCGGCCCAAGAGGATTCTTGGCCTAACGTGTTTTTTTCGATAACCGTGACGGTTGCTCCGGCATTAAAAAATTCTCGCGCGGTGAGAAGGCCGATAACACCGCCGCCGATGATAGTAATATCTGAGGATTTAATCATCGATTAAATCCAGCTTTTTGTCATTGAGTAGTACATTCTTTCAAATTCTCGTCTGTTATTAGAAACCAAACGCTGGTTTCTACTAAGTGCATGAGCGGTATTTATGGGTATTTAAGTGATAGCGTTACTATCAATTTTTTATAAACAGTGACTATTTTAACAGTGTTGTAAGTTAGAGTCTTTGTCCTTTCTTGTTGTTTTTTTTAGACAATCATAGGTTAAATGTTAATGTTGTCTCTTTACTTGTTGATAATTAAGGACTAATATTTTTTTAAAATAAAGTATTAATACTTGTAGGTAAATGTATTTGCTGCTATTATTGCTTCCGTGAAACCAAGTTTGTTGTATTTGTGCAAATAGTTTGTAAATTAACAACCCTTTAGGGAGAGAGCAATGATCAATAAAAATAATAAATATTTAGGTGCAGCCTTAGTAACAATCACCGTCGCAGGCATGGTTGCGGCTCCACAAGCGATGGCGAAAAAAGCTAAAAAGGTTCAAGCGTCGACTATCTCTGAGTATCACCACTCAGTAACGACTACAAGAAGCAACACTAGCGCAATAGAAGCGCAATTACGTGCTTTGGAAGACGAAGTGGCTAGCTTAAAGGCTCAAGTAAAAGCTTCAGCTCCAACAGCTGCTGTTGTGACTGCAGATTCTCAAAAAATCCAAGAGTTAGATGCTTGGGCTGCTTCAGTTAAAGCCGGCCATGAAAAGCATGAAAAACATCACGAGAAAGAAAACTTATTGTACTTCCGTGGTGGTTATGCAGGAAATGATACTGCTATGGGTGCAACAACCAATACTGCAACTTTGGCAAATGGACAAGTTGCTACATTAGGCACTAAGGGCGGCACTGATGGCTGGAATTTTGGTGCTGGTCTCGACTTTCACTTAAATGACAATTTGTTTGGTTTGGTTGATAAGACTGATCTATTGGGTGAGTTGGATTTAAACTATGTTGATTTAGGAAGCTTTACAGCAGGTGCAGTTTCTGGAGTGGCAAATGCTGCCCGTGTTCCACTTAGCAACACTCAACAAGCTTCACAAAGTATGTTGAGAATTAGTGCGTCTCCAAAAATTAAATTCTTAAAAGGCAGTGCGATCAGACCTTGGATTATTCCAGTCGGTTTTACTTTAAACGTCATCAGCCCTCCATCACAAGCTAACACAATCACTGTGTTGAAACCTGCAATGAACTTCGGTGCGGGTCTTGACTACAATGTATGGAAGAGCCTATATATTGGTGCAGACGTGCGTTATTTCTTGGCAACAAGCCAACTTGATGGTACTAACGTCAACGGTTTGACTGCGGGTGGTTTAGTCGGTTTCGGTTTCTAAGCATTACGCTTAAATCGTTCGCCTAGAAAAAAGGGAGTGGAGAAATCCACTTCCTTTTTTTATGCCTGATAACCCGTCATCAAACAAGAGTTCGATGACGGGGCCAAGCCAAACCTAAGCGATGATTAAAAAGTCAGCCGCTACCAAAGCCGGGTGTGTAGTCGTACCAATTAACGCTACCTGAACGGCAGCACCCGCCCCATTTGCATCCGCATCGTAATACAATATACCCGATGTACTGTTATAGATAAAATGCGAAGTGGCTGTTGTGCCAGCAGTCGCAGTGGTGCTAGAGACAAATTCATTCGCAGTTAAAGCAGCCCCGTTCCCCGTTCCTGCGGCTGTGGTAATGCCGGTGAAAATTGATTTACTGAACTCCAGTTTATCAGTGCCTGAAACAAAGTCAGTAATCGTATCTTTGTTGGACGATGTATTGGGTGTTGTATTAAAGACGAAATAATCTGACCCAGCGCCACCGGTTAGCGTGTCATTACCCAAGCCACCGATCAGCGTATCATTACCGTTACCGCCAATAAGCGTGTCTTTACCGGTGCCGCCAGTCAGAATATCATCGAAGGCAGAGCCAGTGAGAGTGGCTGCAGCGCCCGTATTATTGACAGTAAAACCATTAGTGCCGGTAGTGATCGCAGATAAATTGACTGCTAAGCCTGAAGTGTTAATAGTGGCGGTCCCATTATTAGTACTTTGAGCCGTGGCGGTCCAGGCTGCATTGATAGTCGCAATAGCACTGGCTCCAGCGGCTATATTCAGCACATCAGCGCCGCCAGCACCTAAATCAGTAATAATGTCGGATAAGCCTGTGATATTAAACGTATCAATACCGGTTCCACCGGTCAGGGCATTGGTACCTAAGCCGCCTGCAAGGATATCATTACCTGCACCACCCATTAGCGTGTCATTGCCTGTGCCACCCGTTAAAGTATCTGCCAGGCCGGAGCCGGTTAACGTGGTTGCCGTACCCGTATTGGTTATTATAAAACCATTAGTGCCGGCAGCAGTGACTGATGCAAGGTTAACTGCAAGACCAGACGTTGTGATATTAACCGTGCCACTATTTTTGCTCGCCGATGTCGCTGTCCAGGCAGTATAGAGGGTTGCATTAGCGGTAGCGCCGGCCGCAACAGTCAATACATCAGCACCGCCATTGCCCAAGTCCGTAATGGTATCTGTACCACTGGCAACCGTGAAGGTATCAACTCCTGCTCCACCTGTAAGACTATCATTACCTAAGCCACCCACCAAGGTGTCATTGCCTACCCCTCCAATCAAAGTATCAGCAAGTGCTGAACCGGTCAGTGTTGCGGCAGCACCTGTATTGGTGACGTTAAAGCCATTGGCGCCGGTGGCCACTGCCGCTAAATTGACAGCCAAGCCTGAGGTGGTGATATTCGCTGTGCCGTTATTGCTTGTTGCCGCAGATGCCGTCCAAGCAGTTTTTACTGTAGCGTTGGCTGTTGCACCGGCTCCGACAATAAGCACATCTGCACCGCCGGTACCTAAATCAGTAATCGTGTCAGACCCCGTGACATTAAACGTATCAAGACCTGTACCACCAGTTAAAGTATTGATGCCTAAGCCGCCCACAAGGGTATCATTTCCTGTGCCACCAATCAGCGTATCATTAAATGCAGAACCTGTCAGCGTTGTGGCAACACCCGTATTGGTGACGTTAAAGCCATTGGTGCCGGTGGTGACAGCAGCCAGATTAACCGCTAAACCAGCCGTTGTAATAGTTGCAGTACCATTATTACTGGTTGCAGCAGTCGCCGTCCACGCGGTATTAATAGTGGCATTGGCGGTTGCACCGGCGGCAACTGTCAGCACATCTGCACCACCATTACCTAAATCAGTAATCGTGTCAGTGCCCGTGACATTAAAAGTATCAACACCTGCGCCACCTGTTAAGGTGTTGATGCCTAAGCCACCTGCCAAGGTATCATCACCTGTGCCGCCAATCAGCGTATCATTCAGAGCAGAACCGGTGAGTGTGGTTGCAACACCCGTATTGGTGACTTTAAAGCCATTGGTTCCCGTAGTGACGGCAGATAAATCGACAGCTAAACCAGATGTCGTAATGTTTGCCGTGCCATTATTAAAAGTCGCAGCAGATGCAGTCCAGGCGGTATTGATTGTCGCATTGGCAGTGCCGCCGGTAGCCACATTAAGGCTATCCGCGCCATCCGCGCCTAAATCAGTAATAGAGGCGTTGCCCGATACAATAAAGGTATCTATACCCAGTCCACCCGTTAAACTAGCAATGCTCTTTGCGGTGTCTTGCAGGGTATCGGCTCCTGTAGTCCCTGAAATAGTTAACGCAGGTGCCCCGGATATTTTTGATAAAACCGCATTGTCAGCAACCGATTGAGCAGCAGTAATACCCAAAGCAACACCCGTATCCGTTTGGGAAATAGATTTAATCAAGCCGATATTAGTTTGTAGTAGATCTAGGTTAGGTACTATATTGGTAGATGTATCTGTAATGACATAGCTACTTGCACCAAGCGTTGCCAGGCTGCTAAGAAAGGTGGCTATGCTTCCCGTGTTTGCAGGCGGTGTTGCTGATGTAAGTGTGTAGCCTATCGCATCTAACTGCTTTAGATCAATGGCAGAGAGTGTTTGTAAGGTGGAACTGGAATAGTATTCATTAAAGGCATCAGTGGCCCCTTGCACGCCGGTATTTAAAAAGTCGCTTGGGTCTGAACCGGTGCCGTAATTAGCTAGGATTGTTTTACCGCCATCCAAGGAAAAATAAGCCGCTGCAGCAGGAATGGTGCCAGAAAATAACATAGTGCCGGGCGCTGTAAACCTAAATAAGTCGAAGATGTCTGGCGCTGTACCATAAGGAATTCTACCCATGGCATGGGTTAATTCATGGAGTGCGACACCGGGTAATAAACTGGCGTTAATATCCGTCGCAAATGTTGCACTGCCATCAGTAGTGCCGGCGGGTGTCGCCAGTCCCCAAAGCTTAAGTTGAGCGTCCCAAACTGCAACTTGAGTTTGTCCCTGAATGGCCGTCCCTGAGGGTAAAGCGCTAAAAGTGGTATCACCCGCTGCAGCATGGCTAATCAAATCCGCGTAAACAGTCGAATACGATTCATAGTAGCCACTTGTTGGTCCTGCAGATGCACCACCGCCCGTACCAGAGCAGGTAATACCAATGTTTAACACAATGTTATTCGATATGGAATTACAGAGTAGTTGTGCCGCCTGAATAATGCCAGCCTGAAAAGTGGCTGGTGCCGTACTGACCGTGGTATCCCAGATTAGATTTATCTGAAAGCCTCCGGCAGTGCCCACTAACGTAGGCGCCGGTGCCGCAGCTCCTGGCGTGGGTGTTGGCAAGCCAGCGCCTGAATTGGCTCCAAACGAGTTGTTCAGCCATATGGGTTCAGAATAACTTGATGAACTAGTGACGTGGGTATATTGAGTGATGGGTGGAAAATTGTTGTTAGTACTCGACCAGTAGTCATTAGTATTAAAAACTGGGGTAAAAGATGACTGACTATTGCCAGCGTTAAGTATATCCGGGTTAGTCCATAATTTTGAGTTTGTCATAGCTGTGCCTTACCTCATAAGTTAGTTGCCAATTGTCCACCTCTGTCACCCGCATGACCTTTGAATTAACCCACAAAAGCAAGATTTATAAAACAAAATCCATGAGGTTGGGCATTGCTGATTCTACTGAAATGCAAGCTTTTAGCAAGTGACAGTTTTATGATGTTCAATAAATTTATCAGACAATGAGTCCTATTAATGACGAGAAAGTTTCACTTGTCAACGCATAGGTTTGTCTGAAAACTTTAAAGGCAGTAGACTAGCAGAATATTTTTCTATCGACTTGGCCTGACCAGATCTAATAAACATCACAAATGACTCAGAAAAAACGCTTAATTATTGCTATGACCGGTGCAACAGGTGCTGTTTATGGGGTAAGAATGTTACAAATTTTACAGACTCAGGACGAATGGGAAACGCATCTGGTGATCTCGGATGCCGGGGTGGTTAATTTAAAGCATGAAATGGATATCAAGCGAGCCGAACTCTATAAGTTAGCGGATGTAACGCATGGCATTAATGATATAGCGGCCAGTATTTCGAGTGGCGGGTTTAAAACCGAGGGTATGATTATCGCCCCTTGTTCAATGAAAACCCTAGCTGCAGTGGCCCACGGTTTTGGTGATAATTTAATCTCACGGGGGGCGGATGTGGTATTAAAAGAGCGTCGGCGTTTAGTTTTAATGCCCCGTGAAACGCCATTAAATCTGGTACATATTAGAAATATGGGCATCGTGACCGAAATGGGCGGCATTATGTTTCCCCCCATGCCTGCTTTTTACAGCAAAACGGATTCTTTAACAGCCATGGTTAATGAAACCGTGGGCCGGATACTGGACATGTTCGGCGTTAATGTTGAGGGATTGTATACACCTTGGGAAGGGTTGTAAGAAAAAGATCGAATTAGCCCTGTGCGGCACAGCATAAACCCCATCCAATACGGTATAAGCTCTGTTTCGTCCGGTACAGGGTCTATGCAAGACAGTATAGACCCTGCATCGTCCGGTATAAGGTCTATGGTGCGTTGAATAGGTTCTGTGCTGTCCGGTGTAGGTTCTATAGTGGGATGAATAAGTCCTGAGCTGTCCGGTATAAGGTCTGTGATGTGTAGAATAAGTCGTGAACCGCACAGTATTAAGTCTATCCTGTATTCGGCAGGTAGTGCGTCATATTCATCGCGATTTCTTCTAATGAACAAATTATTTTTTGGGGTCGATAATTGGCGGCGAGTCCTATAGCCAGTGCTTTGCAGGGCAGCGCTGACTTTAGCGAGGATTAAAAGTTGCCCTGATTGAGTCATTAAAAGTTGCAATCATCGTAAATAATAAACCTAATAAAAAATTACTCTCTATACTCAAGCTTAATTTAATAATTAATGGATGACTCAGTATGAGAAATATCAAGGTAGTACTCGATTTTACAAAGCTTTCAATTCCCGAAAAAATTGCTTTTTATCTCAATGTGCTAGCGTGTTTAACTAATAACACCAGCTTCAGTAACCCCGACATTTCCTTAGAAGAAGCAAAAGCAGCATTGAATGACTTGGAGGCTGCACTTTTGGCATCTCATGACGGCGCCCATAGTACTACTGCCATATTGCATGAGAAGGTAAAGATTGCCGATAAAGCCTTCCACATTCTGGCTAATTATGTTGATCGAGTCGCTGATGGCAATACAGCTCTGATTTTGTCAAGTGGTTTTCACGCAGCTCAACCTATTCAGGTACATCAAAAAGCTGAGTTTTCAGTCGTTGATGGTGCTCATTCTGGCAGCGTCAAATATATTATCAAGAAAGTACCCAGAACGGGTGCCTATATTTTGCAATACCGTACAGTTGATGCATCGGGCGTTGTGGGTGAATGGATCACTGCCGGCCATAGCACCAGCGCTACATTTGAATTAAGTGGGCTCACGGCGGGTGCAACTTATGAATTTCGCTTTGCAGCTGTCACCCCTGATGGGACGACTGACTTTTGTGCTCCAGTTACAAAAATAGTAATTTGATTATTAATGAGAGGGTATATGAATAAAGCTAACAGAGTTGTTTGTCTGCTTGCTCTAGGCGTTACCAATGTGTTGGCATTAGAATCACCCAAGCAGCCCCTAGGCTTCTTTGTAACCAGCAGTGGTCTAGGCAAAGGCGCTGATCTGGGTGGTTTGGCGGGTGCTGATGCACATTGCCAGCAATTGGCCAGAGAAGTGGGGGTGGGTAATCGCAGTTGGCATGCTTATCTAAGCTTACAGGCTGACGGTAACAAGCCAGCGGTTAATGCCCGTGATCGTATCGGTAAAGGGCCTTGGGCTAATGCCAAGGGTGTTATTGTGGCCGAAGATTTAGCGCATTTGCACAGTGACAAAGTGGCGTTGGGTCAGCTCGAAAATAACGTCAATCGTCTGACCACACTCACCGAAAAGGGCGAACTTATCAAAGGGTCAGGCGACACGATCAATCAACATGACATCATTACGGGGACTTTGTATGATGGCAAGGCTTACAAAGATGGTTCTGATCACACGTGCAAGAGTTACACGAGCAGTGCCGAAGGTCATGTTCAGATGGGGCATTCTGATCACACTAATCATGGCGTTGTCGGTGGCAATTTGTCGTGGAACTCAACTCACGCCAGCCGTGGCTGTAGTCCAGAGAGCTTAAAGATTACCAACGGTGTCGGTTATTTTTATTGCTTTGCCGCTGATTAAGTTCGTTTAAATAATTGCAGCCGGGCAATGCTTGCCCGGCTTTTTTGTTTCTGCGAGATTCTCTATCAACACCTCAAATATAAAATCTGTATTGTCTTATTAAAAATATTCTATAAGCTATCGCAATCTACATAATTAGTATGTATCACTTTAAGTCTTATCTTAAAACCATGACTAAAACACAGCAATCAATCACCACAAGTTCAAAATCCGAAACTATCATTGCTGCTTTGAGTCTGCTCGGCATTGGTATATATCTGATACTCCGGTATGCACTTGATGTCGGGCAGGAAGTCTATGCTGTCTCCTTGAGTGAGGCTTTAACCTCGGGGGTTGCCTCAATTAATCAAGGTCAACAGACTTTCTCCCTTCAATTAGTGCAACTGCCCCTTATGGTGGTATTAGTGCTGGGCGGTATTCCGCTGGTTTATCAACTTATCGTGAAATTATTTCATGCCGAATTTGGTGCCGATTTGTTGGCAGGCCTGTCCATTGTGACAGCCGTTTTGCTGAATGAATATCTGGCGGGAAGTTTGGTGGTTTTAATGCTTTCCGGCGGCACCGCACTGGAACATTATGCCGTGCGCAAAGCCTCTTCAGTACTTGAGGCGTTGGCCAAGCGTATGCCGTCAGTCGCGCATAGAAAATCTAATGATGAGTTAACCGACATTACTACTGAGCAGGTTAATATTGGCGATACCTTATTGATATTGCCTCATGAAATCTGCCCCGTTGACGGCACGGTCCTGGAAGGTTCGGGTACTATGGATGAATCCTACTTGACTGGCGAGCCGTATATGATGTCGAAAACCACGGGTTCACTGGTCATGTCCGGTGCCATTAATGGTGATTCGGCGTTAACTTTTCGGGCCGATAAGCTGTCTGTTGATTCCCGTTATGCCAAAATAATGGAAGTTATGCGCTCTTCCGAGCAATATCGCCCCAACATCAGACGGCTAGGTGATCAACTTGGCGCATTGTATACGCCCTTAGCCGTAATCATTGCCCTGACAGCCTGGGCAATCACTGGCGATGTGGTTCGTTTTCTTGCCGTACTCGTCGTTGCCACGCCTTGCCCATTACTAATAGGTATCCCCGTCACCATTATCAGTTCAATTTCGCTGGCAGCGCGGCGAGAAATCATTATCAAAAATCCAGCCATTCTAGAAACTATCGGTAACTGTCGGACAGCCATTTTTGATAAGACCGGCACCCTGACTTATGGGCGCCCCTCTCTGACAGCGTTGATTCTCGGCGAGGGACACAATGAGCAGGACGTGTTGACCTTAATCGCCAGTGTAGAGCGTTATTCCAAGCATCCCCTTTCCAATGCCATCCTTAAAGCCGCTGAAAAAGCGGCACTATCTTTATTAAGCGTAATCAATATCACCGAGTTACCGGGTGAGGGGCTTAAAGGCATTGTTGATGGGAAACACATACAGATTACTAGTCGTAAAAAATTTGTCGAGCAACACCCGGATGTTGCTGAAGTGTTACCGCCTGTCACGGGTGGTCTGGAATGTGTCGTATTGATTGACGGGGCTTACGCGGCGACCCTGCAATTCCGGGATGAGGTACGTAGCGATAGCTCATCATTTATAAATCATTTGCGACCTAAGCATCTCTTTGATCGGGTCATGCTGGTGTCTGGCGACAGAGAATCCGAAGTTCGATATTTGGCGGAGCAGGTTGGCATTGAGCATGTTTATTTTAGCCAAAGCCCCGAACAGAAACTGGAATTAGTCCGCAATGAAACCAAAACAGCAAAAACCATCTTTCTGGGAGACGGTATAAACGATGCGCCCTCTCTTACTGCGGCAACGATTGGTATAGCCTTTGGTCAGAATAGCGACATTACCGGCGAATCGGCGGATGCGGTGATCATGGACAGTTCCTTGTTAAAGGTCGATGAGCTTTTTCATATCGGTGAGCGGATGCGTAAAATTGCCCTGCAAAGCGCGGTAGGGGGAATGACGCTGAGTTTGATAGGGATGGTGTTTGCCGGATTGGGGTATCTAACCCCGGTCGCGGGAGCCATAACCCAGGAAATTATTGATGTCTTTGCCGTCTTAAATGCTTTGAGAGCAGCGATACCGCCCAAATCACTTTCAGATTTTATCAAAAAGGGTACCCCAAAATTAACCCTTCACCCTGAAATGCACCGATCTCATCGCATCGGTTGGCTACGCGCTGCTGTTTTGGGCGCGAACGACGGCATCGTGTCTACAGCCAGTTTAATCTTGGGTATTGCCGCTTCTCATGCAACACATAACGACCTGGTTTTGGCGGGTGTTGCTGGCTTGGTTGCTGGAGCGATGGCTATGGCAGCCGGTGAATATGTATCCGTCAGTTCGCAAGCCGATACTGAACAGGCTGATTTAAAACGTGAGCACAAAGAACTGAATGAAAATGAACAGCATGAGAAAAATGAATTAGCGTCTATCTATGTGTCGCGCGGACTCGAGCCTTTACTGGCCGAGCAGGTCGCAGAGCAATTGATGAAGCATGATGCTTTGGGCGCACATGCCCGTGACGAACTGGGCATTTCGGCAACAATGACGGCAAGGCCTATTCAGGCGGCGCTGACTTCTGCGGCTACCTTTGCCGTGGGTGCTGCTTTGCCTTTATTGATAGTTATGTTTGCCCCTGTTGCCGATTTAATCGTCCTGGTGTCCTTCTCATCATTGCTATTTCTTACCCTGCTGGGTATGTTAGCGGCCTATACTGGGGGTTCAGGCCTTATTAAAGGGGCTTTTCGTGTCGCCTTCTGGGGCGCGCTGGCTATGGGGCTGACCGCAGCCGTCGGCTCCCTATTTGGAACGCTCCATGCTTAAACGGGATCAGTTGGCTTTGGCTGGTCGTTACCCAGCCATTCCCGCCAGATCGCGAGAAGAACGGCCAGAATCAGAGGGCCTAAAAACATTCCAACGATTCCGAAGGCAAACAAGCCACCCACCACCCCGAAGACAACTATCAATAAGGGAATATCGGTGGCACTGCTGATCAGTAAAGGTCGCAAGATATTGTCAGTTGGATGAACTACAACTGTTCCCCAGGCCAACAATCCCAGACCCGCCCCGATATGGTCAGTGAGTAGCAACCATACCCCAATTGGCCCCCAGATCAACACAGTGCCAATGAAAGGGATCAGTGAGGTTATGGCTGTCAATGTTCCCAGCAAAATGGGCGTGCCAATGCCAATAATCTTATACCCGATCCCAGCTACCAGACCTTGTGCCAAGGCACTAACGATCAATCCATAAACAACGGCATGAGTAGTTTCCCCAACGACTCTAAAATAGCCTTCTGCTGGTTCGCCAACTACTTTTCCCAGGCCCTTTCGAATCTGTTCAAACAACTGGTCGCCATCACGATAGAAGAAGAACAGCGAAATGCCTGTGATCATGAGTTTCAGGAAGTTGCCTGCAATTTTGCCGATCATCTTCGTCAACTCGTGCATCAGGGGTTCAAACCAGTCTTTCAGTGGTTGTTTCCAAAGCAAGGGATCGTTCCAATAGTTTGTCAGCAAATCATGCAAAGTGGAACCTACAATAGGAATACGGGCTATTGCATCCAGCAACAAGAGAGGGCGGTCGGAAAATTGCGATGCTAGGGTCTCATAGGCGTTGACCAGTTCACTTTGCATACGGACTAAAAACCATGATACCGGCAAAACTAAGAGGATGATCAACAGTGTTGTCATAATCAACGCTGCTACAAAACTATGCTGTTCAAACGGTTGGCGCAGGCGACGATAGGCTGGCCAAGTCAGAAATGCGATTATGGCAGCCCAAGCCACGGGCACCAGAAAGGGTTTGACTACCCAATAACCCAACCCCAGCATGACGACGAGCAATAATAGAGAAAATATCTGACGATTGTACATTGATGGATGAACTCCTTAACGGGTCTTGAAGAACACGCTTACGCTGACTCACTTCGACGTGGACGGGGGTAAATAGAATAACATCCAAGTCGCTATGACGCAGCACTCCCTGCAAAACCTTGATCGGCAGTTGTGAGTCAAAAGTATTTCAGGTGAATGGCAGAATCCAGTCTAAAATGATGAGTCATTTCAATTCCTCACTGGGAAACCTAGCGTGAAAAATCTTCCCGCAGCGCGCGGTGCGTTCTTGGCCTTGTTGGCGGCACTTTTATTTGGAGCCAGCACGCCACTGATTCAACGGGTGGGTGTCGGTGTAAGTGCCTGGATGACGGCTGCCATGCTATATGCAGGAGCGGCGGTAGCAGGATTATTGCTACGTTCTGGCAGGGCTAAAGAAGCCGCTTTGCGGAAACAGCACTGGCCGCGCCTTTTACTGATGTCTCTATTGGGTGCAGTACTGGGTCCCGTGGCGTTTGCATGGGGATTACAACGCACCAGTGATGTGAGTGCTTCCCTGATTTTAACGCTGGAAGCGGTGTTTACCGTACTGTTGTCTTGTCTGCTGTATCGTGAGCCTATCGGCCGCCGAGTAGGGTTGGCAATCACTTTGTTGACCATAGGGGGAGGTTTGCTGGTATTCGGTCGGATCGAGAATGGAGCAATACAGGTTATTGGTTTACTTGCAGTTATGGGGGCCACTGTTGCATGGGCTGCTGATAATACCTTGTCGCGAAAGCTTGCTGATCTTGACCCCGGACAAGTGGTGTTAGGTAAGGCAGCATTGGGTTCGGCCTGTTCATTTCTGATAGCAGCAATAACCGGCGAAACAGCGTTGTCACAGTCTGCAGGTGTGGGTCTTTTTCTGATTGGCGTGACCGGTTATGGCCTGAGTCTGCGTTTCTATTTGCTGGCTCAGCGTGCATTGGGCGCGGCACGAACAGGGTCAATCTTTGCTACGGCGCCATTTATTGGTGCCGTCATTGCTTTTGGACTAGGTGAACGGGTCTTGAGTCCGTGGCTGTTAGGTGGAGCAGCACTGATGGTAGCAGGTATTGTGCTGCATATCTCAGAACGGCATGAACACAAACATAAGCATGAGGCGTTAGCGCATGAACATGCGCATTCTCATGATGACGGACACCATGCTCACACTCATGCTCAAACACAGGTAGGTGTTCACAGTCACTTACATCAACATGAGCAAATGACGCATAGCCACCCTCATACGCCTGACTTGCATCATGTGCATAGGCATTAGTGGTGGTTACTCGAAGATCACGGTCAAACGCGCTAACACTTCATTCATAATAGTATCAGGAATACTTTCCAGGAGTTACCGACTGGTCCAGAATCCGGAGGTAAGCGTATCTTACTTATAGGTCAATTTGCATCTTGCTATTTAATGCAATAAAAATATTTTGACAGGCGTGTTCTTTAGTTTTATTATTCGCGTCAACTATAAAGATGCGTAAAAAATGAACATTAAACACTTAGTCAATTTATCAGCGGGACACCCTTTTCGCGAGAGCATCCAACATGCTTTTGATGGCGATACTGCGGTTGTACAACTAAAAGATGTCGATCCAGAAAAAGGACTGGATAGCACCCAACTTTACCGCGTGCATTTAACAGGCCGTAAAAGTCCCGATTATCTGCAACAGGGGGATATTCTCTTTATCGGACGTGGTTACCGGATTTTTGCGGTGCTAGTCGATCAGGATTTACAGCCTACCGTGGCTGGATCGCACTTCTTTATTCTCAGGGTTAGACCAAACAAGCAAGCTGTCAGGCCAGATTATTTGGTTTGGTATATTAATCATAAACAAGCACAACGGTATTTTGCTCAACATATAGCAGGCTCAGCGTTACCGCATGTCACTCGTACTACGCTTGAAAATTTACCGATACTGGTTCCGCCTTTAGCGGTGCAGGAACACATAGTCAAATTACACCATTGCCGACTAAAAGAAAAAGCCCTGCTGGAAAAGTTAATTGAGAAGAAAAAACAGCTTATAGATGGCTTATTAGATAAAACATTAGAACTGTATCAAGAGGATAAAACATGAGTACACAAATCAATCAGGATGAAATTAACAGCATTCTCTGGAAAGCCTGTGATACCTTTCGCGGCACTGTAGATGCCTCAGAGTATAAAAACTATATTCTGGTGATGCTGTTCGTAAAGTACATTTCTGATGTTTGGCAAGAACACTACGAAACCCTAACAGAAAAGTTTGGCAATGATGAAGACATGATCTTACGCCGAATGCAGCGTGAGCGTTTTGTGCTGCCCAAAGGCTGTAACTTTCAAGAACTCTATAACCAGCGTAACGAAGCCAATGTTGGCGAGATTATCAATATCGCCTTAGAACATATTGAAGAAACCAATAAGCAAAAGCTCTCTGGTGTGTTTCGTAATATTGATTTTAATTCAGAAGCTAACCTAGGCCAGACCAAAGACCGCAATACCCGTTTAAAACATCTGTTAGATGATTTCAATGATAGCCGTTTAAATTTGCGACCGTCTCGGGTGGGTAATCTGGACGTGATCGGTAATGCCTATGAATACCTAATTGCACGCTTTGCCGCTGGCGCAGGTAAAAAAGCCGGGGAATTTTACACCCCCGCAGAAGTGTCAGAATTAATTGCCGAACTGGTTGACCCACAAGCGGGAGAGCGTATCTCTGACCCTGCGTGTGGCTCAGGCTCATTACTGATTAAATGTGGCAATCAACTCTTAAAACGTGGCATCAAAGACTTTGCTTTATACGGTCAAGAAATTACCGGAGCCACTTGGGCATTGGCAAAAATGAACATGTTTTTGCACAGCATGGATAATGCCCGTATTGAATGGGGCGACACCATTAGAAACCCCAAGCTGATTGAAGACGATACCACCATGAAGTTTGAAGTGGTAGTGGCTAATCCACCGTTTTCTCTGGATAAATGGGGTTATGAAGTGGCCAGTAATGATCCTTATCAACGCTTTCATCGTGGGTTACCGCCCCAATCTAAAGGCGATTATGCCTTTATCTTACACATGATAGAAACGACGACTCAAGATTCGGGTAGGGTCGGCGTGGTGGTGCCTAATGGCGTGTTATTCCGAGGCGCTGCCGAAGGTAGAATCCGTCAACAACTGATTGAAGAAAATCTACTCGATGCCGTGATTG
Source organism: uncultured Methylococcaceae bacterium (assembly GCA_903859415.1). GTDB lineage: Bacteria > Pseudomonadota > Gammaproteobacteria > Methylococcales > Methylomonadaceae > Methylobacter_C. The sequence goes on along the minus strand of CAIOMN010000072.1, from coordinate 28,403 downwards.
GCTTACCGGCCAATCTGTTTTTCGGAACCGGTATCCCGGCGGCAGTGTTACTGTTCAAACGTAATAAAGCCGATAACAAGGTACTGTTTATTGATGCTAGTCGCGATTTTCAGAGCGATAAAAATCAAAATAAACTCAGACAAACTGATATTGATAAGATTCTCGCCACGTATCAAGCGAGAATCTCTGTTGATAAATATGCCTATCTAGCAGACTTTACCGAACTTAAAGAAAATGACTTTAATCTTAATATCCCCCGCTATGTTGATACCTTCGAAGAAGAGCAAGAGATTGATATTAATGCAGTACAAGCAGAGATAGTTACCTTAGAAGCTGAGCTGGCTGACGTAAAACTACAAATGGCGGCTTACATGAAGGAACTTGGCTATGAGGCATGACATACAGGCACTTCTTTTTATAAAATTGCAGGAGTTAGATTATGTTGCCTGAAGACTGGAAACTTACAACCCTAGGAAAAGTTTGTGAAGGACATTTGCAAACAGGCCCTTTCGGTAGTCAACTTCATGCGCATGAATATCAAGAAATAGGTGTAACAGTAGTTATGCCAAAAGATATTATAAATTGTCGAGTAGATGCTTCAAAAGCCGCGAAAATAACTATACAAAGAGCTGAAGATTTAAAGAAACATCAATTACTCGCTGGGGATCTATTGTTTAGTAGGAGAGGTGATGTAACCCGTTTTGCATTAATAGATGAAAAATCAGAAGGGAGTCTATGTGGAACCGGTTGTTTAAAAGCACGTCCATCTAAAAATCACAGTCCAATTTTTCTTAGCTATATTTTACAAAGAAATATGGTTAAAACATGGCTTGAACATAATGCGGTCGGGCAAACAATGCCTAATATGAATACAGCCATCTTAGCTGAGTTACCTTTAATTTCAGCATCATCAAGAGAAGAAGAAGATAAAATCGCACAAATTCTATCCACTTGGGACAAAGCCATTGATAAGTTGGAAGCGTTAATTGCCGCTAAGCAAAAGCGTAAAAAAGCCTTGATGCAACAGCTTCTAACTGGGAAGCAACGGTTTCCTTGTTTTGATCAAGAATGGAAACACACGTACTTAAAAAATGTTTGTTCAATTTTTAAAGGCGAACAACTTAATAAAATTGAACTTACTAAAACTGGTGATTACCCAGCATTAAATGGAGGAGTTAGCCCATCTGGTTTTACCGATAAATTTAATACTGAAGCGAATACAATCACTATAAGTGAAGGCGGTAACTCTTGTGGTTTTGTAAACTATATTACACAACAATTTTGGTGTGGTGGTCATTGTTATACATTGAAAAACTTGACAGTCAATAAGGCTTATTTGTATCAATTTTTAAAAAGTATTGAAGTGGACATTATGAAACTTCGAGTTGGTTCAGGCTTACCTAACATACAAAAAAAAGACATTGAAATTGTTAACATCAAAATTCCTTCATCAGAAGAGCAACAAAAAATCGCCATTATCCTCACCATTGCCGACAACGAAATAACCATCCACCAAAACCAACTTACCGCACTAAAGAAACAGAAAAAAGCCCTGATGCAGCAACTATTGACAGGTAAAGTTAGAGTTGCAGTATGACGATGGAAGAACCATGTGATTTATAATAGTTAATTATTATCACTGTAGAATTATCATTCAGAATGGCTGTAGACCTTGAATTTAATTGATGTGCTATAAAAATTACCTTTTGTGAATATACATCGTAAGTACTGGTATCAACACTTTAACAATTAATAATAAAAATGAACAAACCAAGGACTATAATATACCCATAGTTTTGTCATATAAACAAAGTGCTTATAACTTACTGAAATAAATAACAGAATGGAACAGATGGAACAAAACTCCAACGTATCGTTAATCATAAAATTACTGCAAGAAACAACAACTTTGTCTGCCGTCAGCAATTTTTTAAAAGACAAAGGACTACATCATTCTGCTTCGAGTTGGGAGCAGTTACGATCCGAAAGACTTTTACCTGCATTGGATAAGCACCAACTTGATATTAAGGACTTAATAAATTTTCTGCGGACATCTGAAGAATATGGAAGGCAACATGTTTTTCTGTATAAATGTTTGAGTGAAGATAAAATTAGCGAACTGCTAAATAAGGAGCGTATTCAGAGAGTTTTGGCTGAAATAGAATTATTGGATATTCTTAAAGAACCCAAGATTCTTGAGCAACCAGTGTCTCCGACAATTGTTGATATTCGTTTCGAAAATAATGTAAATGGTTCTTTAAAAGGGATAGTAATTAAAATCATTGAGTCACGCATTTCGGAAAAATTTGTCGGGGAAAGAATTGACGCTGATGACACTATAAATAGAACATATAAAAAAGTTCGGGAAAGAGTAGTTAATGTTATTACACTCCGTGTTAATGGTGATCTTGAAATACGTATTGCATCTCAAGAAAGTAAATCCTATAAAAATAATGTCGATAGTATATGGGGTTTAATTGGTGACATATTCCCTAGAAGTTATTTTTCAGAAATCTATTTAAATCGTGTTAAGGATTATCTTTGGAAAAATAGATGCACACTAAATGATGTAATAAAGTTTAGTAGCATAACTCAGAGAAACGATGTCGGCACAATAATAAAAGCAGCGACAGGCTCACAGAGTGAAAATCTTTTTGATGATGTTGGAGCAAATGATTGTATGGAAACTTTTTCTAATCACGATGCGCACTGTGAAACGCACAATATTTGGTTTAAAATTATACAAGGCGAAAGTATACCCTCTAATGAAATTCATACAGTAATTTCTGGTGAATTGAATGAATTTGCAATAACTCCTCATTCTAGCGAGGAAAATTATGAATATGTCATCAGTCAACTTAGAAAATTTAATAGTTAAGTTTCCTCAAGAGCGAGATTCCATTCTTCGCCTTGGAAACTTCATTAGTGAAAATATTGAAAAGCCATCTTCTAAGGTTTTTACTTTGCAGCGCCTATATGATTTAGCGTCACCCTCAACAACACTTGCTTTTGCTCAATTATTAAATGAATTGGTAGACCGAGGCGTTATAAAAAAAATTGTTAGAGTTGAATCACCTAACCTTGGTGGTATCGGTGATTTTTCGTCCATTACAGAAGTACCAACAACCATTAATGATTGGCGACAAGATAATACGTTAATAGATGTCAAGCCTGAAAATATTAGTGTTCTTTATCAATTAATTGCGCGCTAAAATGTCTGATAAAGATATTGAACAATTTGTTTGCAATCTAAAAAATAAACTATCAAATACTCCTCGTAATTTACAGTTACAGACAATAAAGGATGCATTAAATACTATTCAAGATCCTGGTCAAAAGTCATTAGCAGAATCACTTTTAGATATTGTTACTAATGTTGTCGGGTTACCTGCCAATATAGTTGTGTTAATTCATGGAATAAGAACCTATGCACCATGGCAGGAATTATTAAAATCAGAGTTAGAAACTAAGGACACAAAAACCTTTACAATTGGATATGGATATTTTGATGCGTTTCGCTTTTGGTTTCCTTTTATCTTTAGACGATTTCCTATTAATAGGGTTAAACAGCAAGTTAGAAATATTCAAACCAACCACCCAAAAGATAAAATTATAGTAGTAGCGCATAGCTATGGTACTTATGTAATTTCCAAAATTATTGATGATAATCCAGACATAAAAATCCACCGACTTCTACTATGTGGCTCGATTATTAAAAACTCCTTCAGGTGGGATAAGTTAGCAAGACTGCCTCAAGGAGGTATTATTAATGACTGTGGTACTAAAGATATCTGGCCTGTTTTAGCTAAATCCTTAAGTTGGGGATATGGTTCATCGGGTAGGTTTGGTTTTCAAACCAGCGAAGTAGAAAGTCGTTATCATAATTTAGGTCATAGCGATTTCTTTGACGTTGAGTTTATGAAGCAATTTTGGATTCCATTCATAATCAATGGTGAATCAATAAAATCCGTTTGGAACAAACAAATACCAAACCCATCATTTTTGATAAAGTGTCTAGACATTCTACCAATCTCAAATTTAAGCTTATTTGGTGCACTGGTAATACTATATCTAAACGAGTTAGAAATGATTTTGAAAAATTTATTTTAAGCTAGACTCTCAGCATAATTACTGTGTCTTGAGAATACTTTCAAGTACTGACCTGTTTACAATTACTTCTAAATTTATAGTAACCCTTTTGGGTTTGTTATCTGAACGGAGCCGTTGAAATAACCTATAACAAAATCAACAGGCAATAAAAAACCCCTAAGCAATTTAACTGCAGAAGCAGTTCAACCGAAAGGGGCCGTGTTGACATCTAGTATAGTTAAATTACAGCCGCTGTCAAATGTAAATGAAAAGATGACCCCCTTAACTACTCCTTACGGAGAGAGTCCCTTGGGCTCTTGTCATCAAGGGGGAACCTTTGAAAACACTGTAAGGTATAACGATGCTAAAAGCAATAGACAAAAAAAGCCCCTAAGCAATTGACTGTAAAACAGCAAATCGAAAGGGGGCGTGTTGATGACCATTCTACTTAAACGACACAATTAAGCAAGTTTTTAACAAACAATCGGAATTGCTCGACTAAAGGAAGCGCACCATGCCCATAAATGATTATCTGGAAGATTTATCTTCATTATTACCCGCACTGACAGTACTTGAAAAATTGGGGTTTACTTATTTAACGCCTGCAGATCAATTAGCTTTACGGGGTGGCAGAACATCTAAATGTGTGCTGGAAAGTATTCTGACTCAGCAATTGCAAAAGATTAATTCGATTACTTTTAAAGGTCAGGTCACTGCATTTAGTGACAGTAATATTCAAAAAGCGGTACAAGCATTAGTCGGTATCCCCTTTGATAGCCTCATGAAGACCAGCGAACAGGTTTATGATTTATTAACGCTGGGTAAAAGTCTGGAACAAACGATTGACGGTTACAGCAAAAGTTTTTCTCTGCATTACATCGACTGGAAACACCCTGAGAATAATGTCTTTCATGTGTGTGATGAATTTGTTTTAGAGCGCCGCAATAGCAAGCAGACACGTCGGCCCGATATTGTGCTGTTTGTAAACGGTATTCCATTGGTCGTGATTGAATGTAAGCGCCCTGACTTAAAGGATGCGGTTGAGCAAGGCATCAGCCAACATTTACGTAATCAACGCGGTGATGAAATCCCTGAGCTGTTTACCTATGCACAGATTTTATTATCACTGAGTCAAAACAAAGCCCTGTATGCCACCACAGGAACGCCCGCTAAGTTTTGGGCACTTTGGAAAGAAGAAGATAACGAGGCACAAGACCGTTACCTACATGACCTAATCAATACACCGGTCAGTCTTGAATTTAAAAACCGTTTGTTCGCTGAACGTAATGACCAGCAACGACAAGCGATGGAAACGCTTTGGCAATCCGGTCATCGAACACCTTCGCCGCAAGATAAAGTATTGCACAGTTTATTGAGGCCAGAACGGTTATTGGAGTTGATTTATCAATTCATTGTCTTTGACAATAAAGAAAAGAAAATCGGTCGATACCAGCAATACTTTGCCGTTGCAGCGACCTTAAACCGAGTGAACCAGCGTAAAGGGGATTCAAAAAGACCCGGGGGCGTGATATGGCATACCACAGGTTCAGGGAAATCACTCACCATGGTGATGTTAGCGAAAGCGTTGGTGTTGGCACCGACTATTCAGAACCCCAAAATTGTATTGGTGACCGATCGAATTGATCTGGATGACCAGATTTATAAAACCTTCCATGCCTGCGGTAAGTCGGTCGTGCAAGCTAAAACCGGTGAGCATTTGTTAGAGCTTATTACCCATAATAAAGCCAGCATCATTACTACGATTATCGACAAGTTTGAGTCGGCCAGTCGTAAGCGCAAAATCAGCGACACCAGTAGCAATATCTTTGTGTTGGTGGATGAGTCGCATCGCTCACAATACGGTGTTTCTCATGCCAAAATGCAGAATGTGTTTCCGAATGCCTGTTACATTGGTTTTACAGGTACACCACTACTAAAGAAAGAAAAAACCACGGCTGCCAAGTTTGGCGGTTTTATTCATAAATACACGATGAATCAAGCGGTCGCTGATGGTGCGGTGACGCCTTTATTGTATGAAGGCCGGATGAGTGAATTGCATGGCGATCAGGCACAAATAGATAAATGGTTCGAGCGGATTACCCAAGGCTTAACACCGGAACAAAAAGCGGATTTAAAGAAGAAATTTCGGCGTGAGGAAGAACTCAGCAAGTCTGATCAACGGTTAGCCGAGATTGCTTACGATATTGGTCAACACTTTAAATCCAATTACAGAGGCACCGGCAAAAAAGGCCAGTTTGCCGTGTCCAGTAAGGCGATGGCTTTGCGTTATAAAAAATACTTTGATGAATTTGGTGATGTCACAACGGAAGTTATTATCTCGCCCCCTGATACGCGCGAGGGTAATAAGTCCGTTGATGAAGATACACTGGAAGATGTACAGATATTTTGGAAGTCAATGATGGCGAAATATGGCAATGATGAAAAATATCAGGAAAGCATCATCAAGGCCTTTAAATACGCTGACGATCCAGAAATTTTAATAGTCGTGGACAAGCTACTCACCGGTTTTGATGCGCCCAGAAACACTGTGCTTTATCTGGATAAACGCCTTAAAGAGCATAATATCCTGCAAGCCATTGCCCGAGTAAATCGCCTGTTTGAAGGTAAGGACTTTGGTTTGATTATCGATTATCGGGGAATTTTTGGTGAACTTAATGAAGCGATTGATACTTACGCAGCCCTGGAAAATGAAGGTTTTGATCCAGAAGATATTGAAGGCACGCTCACTGATATTACTGAAGAAATAAAACTGCTACCGCAACGACATACCAATGTCTGGGAAGTATTTAAGGCGGTTGTAAATCAAAAGGATTTGGAAGCCATGCAACTGCATTTAGAGCCAGAAGACCGGCGGCAGCGATTTTATGACTGTTTAGCAGCATTTGCCAAAACCCTGCAATTAGCCTTAGCCAATGCCAAGTTTCAGGGTGAAACACCGGTTAAGAAAATCACGGCCTATAAAGTCGATTTAAAGTATTTCCTTAATCTTAGACAAGCTATCAAGCAGCGTTTTGGTGAGTCGGTGGATTATTCATCTTACGAGCAGCAAATCCGCAATATGGTTAACAAATATATTGGGGCGGATGCGGTTAAACAATTGATTGCTCCAGTGAATGTCTTTGCCATTGATGAGTTTGAAAAAGAAATTAATGCTATCGAAGGTGATGCCGCCAAAGCTGATGCCATTGCTTCAAGGATAAAAAAGACCATCACAGAAAAGATGGAAGAAGATCCGGCTTTGTATAAACGCCTTTCGGAAATGATTGATGAGGCCATCGCCGAGCACCGAGCAAAGCGGCTCTCTGATATAGAGTATTTAGAGCGCATTCGCAAAACGCTAGCGGAACTGCGTGGTAAATCAAGCTCTGACCTACCTGAGATTTTATCCTATCATGATGACGCTAAAGCCTTTTATGGGGTGATTAAAGAACCGCTAACTGGATACCATATTCCGGGCTTAACGCCTGAGCTATTTGCGGCTGAAACGGCCTTAAAGCTAGAAGATATTATTTCTGAACACAAGATCAGGGACTGGACAAAAAACCCAGATGTTAATAATGTCATTTTAAATGAGCTTGAAGACTATCTTTTTAGTTTGAAAGGTCGTTATGAATTAGCAATGGACTTGGATCTTATTGAACGTATCACTCATCAAGTGCTTGCTATAGCAAAATACAGAGATGGTAAATGAGTGAGATTTTATTAAACGGGGGAAAGCAATCAGTCTTGTTCGGTCAGACTGAGATAACTTATACCGTTAAAACCAGTGAGCGTAAGACTTTAGCCATTCATGTTTATCCTAATGGAGACGTGCTTGTTGATGCTCCTATGACGGCAAGCCTTATGGCTATTGCCCAAAAAGTTAAAAAACGGGCGTCATGGATTTTTAAACAACAACTGCAATTTGCAGCCTATCCACCTATGATGCCAGAAAGACGCTATGTATCGGGTGAATCTTATTGTTACTTAGGACGACAATACCGGTTATTAATAAAGGAAGGTGTAAGAGAACACGTCAAGCTCATTAATGGTCGAATTGTGGTTGAGACGGCTAACCCTGAAAACCCTAAAAAGATTAAAGCACTGCTAGTCTATTGGTCACGGTCAAGAGCTCACACCATCTTTTCTGAACGTTACCATGTTTGCGTGCAGTTAGTTGCTAAATTGGATATAGAACACTATCAAGGCTTTCAACTCCGAGTGATGCCTAAACGCTGGGGGAGTTGTTCCAGCCAAGGCAATATAATGCTAAACCCTGAACTGATTGCCGCGCCCAAAGAGTGTATCGATTATGTGATTACCCATGAACTTTGTCATTTGAAAATACGCAATCATAGTCAGGCGTTTTATAAATTGTTGGCTAAGGTTATGGGCGATTGGGAGAGTAGGCGGAAACGCTTAAATGAGAGTGTGGAAGTGAGGTTTGTGTAAGTGTAGGTTTGGTTTGGAAAACATGGCTTACTTCAACCAATCAATCCGTAACGCGGGACACATTAATTAAAGCAGCAAACGCAGTGGCCGCACACTGCGCATTGAGCTTATTTAATCTTTAAGTACACTCGACTGTAGCTTTTCTAGGCCCAAGCTTCAATCATAAATTTCGTCTGTTGAAAGACAATCATCTTGGTAAAAGCACTGTTTATTGTGCTGTTGTCTTGCCTTTTATTGTCGTTTGTTTCATTCGAAGATCACAGCCAAACGCGCTAACACTTCATCCATAATGGCTTCAGGCACTCTTTCCAGTTTCTTGGCGTTACGGGCGCTTAGGTCGATAGCTCGCGGCTGATCGCAACGAATCACGCCTGTTGTGGTTGTTCCTGCTCCCATCAACGTTACTGAAAAGCCGCTAGTACGGGCATGATTTCCACCACCAGTTATAGGCAGCACTACCGGTGTATGAGTTGTGCGATTGAAAGCAGCGGGCGATACGACCAAGACAGGGCGAGTACCTTGCTGTTCGTGCCCTTTCGTTGGGTCAAGTGAAACCAGGTAGATATCTCCTCTTTCCATTTACAGCAGCTCGTTACCGACCGGTCTGGAATCCAGCCAAGCATGATCTTCCTCGCTTATTGGTGCGGAAGCGTCACATTGTTCTAGCAACTCATTGAGGGTATAGCGAGGACGTAATTGAGGCTCAACCACCAGTCGTCCATGATCGACATCAACACTGACCGTGGTACCCGATTTCATTTGCAACATATCAAGCAGTGCTGGAGGAACCGCTAGCATAATTGATCCCCCCACTTTACGAAGATTTGTGGTGTACATGACAATACCTGATGTTATATAAAAGTATAATTATAGGGCTTGTTAGTCTGCTTATCAAGGAAAGCCATTTAATGCGGGAAATTTTGAGACGTATATTTGATTGAACGAAAAATCATCTGACACCTCCGACAGTTGAATAGTGGATATAATAAAGGTATCGAATTTTATCTGAGCTTTTACCCAAATGTCGATATATCGCTTATTAATTTCTATTTTGCTTACTGGGGTGAGCTTTTCCGCTCTGGCATCGGTTCCAGACCTCGATATAGCCGTTAAGGTAAATCCGGCTCAGCATACGTTTGAAGCGGATGCCCATATCATTCTCAACGGTCAATCTCCTTATACTTTCGAATTATCGCCAGAATTAATCATCGATTCTGCTGATTGTGCGGGTCGATCCATCAAAGTTAAACATATCGGCACTGCTGATCAACCCCGCTATCAATTGGTATTACCAACATCCATCAAGCACCCTACATTGCATCTTCGTTATCACGGACAGCTTGCAGAATTAAATTCAGAGTTCAATCAGTCCAGTCCAGCGGATCGAATCCCCTTGTTCTTATCTCAAGAAGGTAGCTTTTTATCAGCAAATAGTCACTGGTATCCTGATATCGGAAAGCTAATAACTTACAAAATAACTCTCCAAACGCCTGAAGATCAAATAGCCGTCGTTCCGGGTACACCTGTATTAGAAGAAAATAGTAATCATGTCCGCCATGTCACCTTTATCATGGATCACCCGATTGAAGGGATTGATTTAATGATCGGCGCTTATGAAGTCAAAGAGAAAAGTTTTTATATCCAGCAGAAACAAATCACCTTACGCACGTATTTTCATAAAGAGATTGCCGAGTTAGCGGATGACTATTTAACCGCATCCAAACGTTATTTAGAACGTTACAGTCAGCAGTTAGGCGAATATCCCTATACGCATTTTAGTATTGTATCGAGTGTGTTACCTACGGGCTTAGGTATGCCGTCATTAACATATCTGGGTCGTGAGGTGTTAAAACTACCCTTTATTAAAGACACTTCCCTGGGACATGAAGTGCTACATAATTGGTGGGGTAATGGGGTCTTTATCGATTCTGAACAGGGCAATTGGTCTGAGGGTTTGACCACGTTTATGGCTGATTATGCCTTTAAAGAAGACGCTGGCAAGGATGCGGCCAAGGACATGCGTTATGGCTGGCTACGGGATAGACAAGCACTGCCCTTAGGTGAAGAAGAACCCTTGTCGGCTTTTAAAGCCAGGCATCATGTCGCATCATCGACAGTGGGTTATGGAAAGTCTGCGATGCTGTTTATGGCACTGCGTGAGCAAATCGGGGATAAGCACTTTTATGCCGCTTTGCGAACATTCTGGAAAAAGTATCAGTTTAAAAGAGCGGGCTTTAAGGAATTGCGTCAGGTGTTTGAGCAACAATCCCATACCTCTCTTTCCCGTTTGTTTGAGCAATGGCTCACTAAAGTCGGGGTGTCTGATTATGCAATCGAGGACGCTGTTTATGAAAATGGTCGATTGCGCTTTAAGCTAAAGCAAACGCTGGGCGATAATAACTCGCTAGTGCCTGTGCGTGTTTATTCTGCTGAGGGTGCGGAAGATTTTTATATCAGGGTTAATCATGCCAGCACGTCGAGTGTGCTAAAACCAAGCCCCCAGCCTGTCGCTATAGCGATTGATCCCGATTTTACTGTTTGGCGGGCACTGACTCCCAGTGAGTCACCGCCTATTTTAAGAGATATCATTACCAGTCGAAAGCTGTCTGTTTTAAGTCTGAATGATGCATTAAAGTCATCTAGCCTTGAGGCGGTTAAAGCCATTGTAGAGGGTGAGGTGACGTCTGTTACTATTCAGCAGGCTAACAATAACGTGTCTTTGGTCATTGTAGGGGATGCCCAAAAACTGGATGACTGGCTTAATCGTCAGCATTTACCACCGCGTCCTTTAAATCTAAAAGAAGGGAACACTCAGGTTTGGGTGCTTGATAAACCCAATACCCGACTCTTATTAATGTCTTTACCCAATGATCCAGTTCAAGCTGAAAATAACCTTAAAGCATTGGGTAGTCGTTTATCTCATCTAGGTCGATATGCCTGGATAACGTTTGAAAATGGAAAAATAAAACAACGCGGTAATTGGACCGCGGAATCAATTCGCTACTTAATTTCACCTCAAGGAAATTAACGAGTGCAATGACTCCAAAATGTGGAATAATTTAAAGACATTAACAACGGCTAGGGATAAATTACGATGATAGATTGGAATACGACTTATGCGGCTATCTGGCGACAACGCAAGGAATATCTGCGGCCTGTTAAGCAGATTGATCCGGTAAGCCTTGAGCAGTTATTAGGTATCGAAAAACAAAAGCAGCAATTGATTGATAACACCCTTCGTTTTATATCAGGTCAGCCTGCAAACAATGCGCTTTTGTGGGGAGCACGCGGTACGGGTAAATCCTCATTGGTTAAAGCGGTGTTGAACGAATACAAAAACCGCGACTTAAGATTGATTGAAGTGGATAAGCAGGATTTGATTTATCTTCCAGAAATCGTAGACGATATCCGTGAGCTGCCCAAACGGTTTGTGATTTACTGTGATGACCTGTCTTTTGATACGGGTGATACGTTATATAAACCCTTAAAGAGTGTGCTAGAAGGTTCTATTGAATTGCCACCCGAAAACGTGTTGTTTTATGCCACATCGAACCGTCGGCATTTATTACCCGAGAAGATGGCTGATAATCTTGCTACGCAATTGATTGATGATGAGGTGCATTATTCTGATACAGTGGAGGAGAAAATATCTTTGTCCGATCGGTTTGGTTTAAGGCTGGCTTTTTATCCGCAACATACGCAGACGTATCTGGATATTATCGATAGTTATTTTATTGATTATTTGGGTAATCGTGAAGACTTGCATAAACAGGCTTTAGACTTTGCCCATCAAAATGCGTCTAAGAATGGTAGAACAGCCAAGCAGTTTTTCAATGCTTACGGTAAAAATGATGACTAAAAACACTTATCAAAAGCCCTCGCCGCAAACTCAGGAAGAGGCGTTGAGAGTCGCTAAAGGTATTCAGAGACCTGCTCAAACGAAAGAACAAACCAAGCTGATTGCGCAAGGCATTCAAAAGGGCATTGAGCTTTATAAGAAGCAGCAGAAAGAAAAAGCCAGAGAGCTGAATAGACGGCTTAAGAAAGCTGCTAATCAAAAATCAGTGTCTGTTGAAACGGAAGAGCATGAAGTCGAACATATCATTGTGTATCGCCAACACTGGCTGCCTTGGGTGTTGTTAGCAGTATCCTGGGTTGGCGTAGGAGTCGTTTACTTTGTAGGCTTTTTCTGTCGGTAGTTAACTCAATTTACATGAACAGGGCATGAACTTAACGCTACCAATTATGAAATGATCCATCTATTAACTGTACTATTGTAAAACAGCTAAGCCGCCTATATATTTAAAACATCAGTTAAGAAAATCCCGTTTCTGGTTGGGAATAATGCAACGGTTTCTTATGAACGAAACAAACCTTTTTTGGAGAAAAACATGAAAATGAAAAACGTATTAACCCTGTTGGTGCTTTCTGCATTAGCAACTGGGTGCGCTTCTATGAGCGGCTGGCGCCCGATAATTGATCCTCGTTTAGACAAGCATCCCGAGACTGTTCAACGTGACACAGTCGAATGTAAGGCGCTGGCGGATCAAGCGTCTGATATTACTAAGGAAGTGGGCATGGGCGCTGCTGTTGGCGCTGTGACGGGTGCTGCAGGCGGTGCTGCTGTGGGTGCTGTTGCAGGTAGTGCGGCGACCGGTGCGGCGGGTGGTGCTATCCTGGCAATTCCAGCGGGATTGTGGGAAGGTTATCAAGCCAACGAAGGCTTTAAGCGTTCATTTAAAGTGTGTATGCGTCAGCGCGGACATACGCTAGTTAACTAAATAATCCTCATTTAAAAAGCCGAAGTTTCTTCTGTTAGCGCACATCAGGTAACAACATTAAAAGTGTGAACCTGATGTGCCGGTTTCCTCCTCAGCACAAAAAGTTATATCAATTCCATAATATATTCATTATATTACACAAAAAAACTTATTTTTGGTATGAAATTCAAACTCAATAAACTTGATCTAGTGTGTTTGTGCCTATTATGGGCACCCTATACATTAACGGTTTCTCAGGCTAGTGAAGCTGAATTGGTTACTTTGCCTGATATGGTTATAGAGGACGAGTCTGCTGAAAATATCACTCATATCTCTCATTCAAAGAATGACTTTAATCGTGCCGATTTAGACGCTGTTAACAGAGCTGATTTAAATGGTGTAATACGAAGTCTTCCCAGCACAGAAATTTCACAAGCCAATGGAAATGGCTCTTCACGTATTAACCTAAGGGGAGCCGGTGGTGGATTAGGTCTTGTTAATTTAGACGGAATACCTTTATTTGGTAACTTTACGAGCTTTTTTCCTTTAAGCCATTACCCCTTGGATTTGCTTGACCGGGTTAGTGTCATCCGTGGCAATGATGGGGCACAAACTAGCAGTCGAACCTTAGGGGGATCTCTTAATCTAACCAGTCGACAATTGAATAATGAACAAGCCTTTTTACATACCGAAGGCGGAAGTTATGGCACACTCCGTAACAACGTCGGTATGGGTACACACAATAAATTAGGGAATTGGACGGTCGCTGGCGGGCAAACCAATATTTTTGAAGGTATCAGTCAAGCCAGTCCAGCGAATGGAGGGAGTAATGAGCGTGATAATTCTCAATTGAGTACAGGCTTATTACGCTGGGATAAACACTTTAAGGATATTAGTTTAGAGAGTAGCCTCTATTATGTAAATGGCCGAGACGCTTATGACGGCCCTGGCCAGTTAGCTAATGGTTTAAGAGGTTGGAAAGATGACCCTAACAGCTTAGTGAAGCAACAAACCTGGTTGGCCCAGAGCCAAGCTAATTATCATCTGTCAGAACATTGGAATAGTACCTTACAAATAGGTTTTACCAAAGATCAACAAGCCGGAAGAATAGGTAGTTTAAAGAATTGTTGCTCAATGGATTTAAGCTCTCAATTACTCTTGGCGCATTGGCGAAACACCCATAAGATTCTTTTAGATAATCAAAGTCAAAACTCGCTGAATGTAATATGGGGGATTGATGCCCAACAGCAACACGGAGAAAGCCCAAGTAATCCTGCCAAAGTTTATGCCTTAACCAATAACCTGGTCAGTCCTATCGCTCGCGCTGAAATAGAATGGGGGCAATGGCTAACGGGTGCAGAAGTGCGCCTTGATCATTATGATCAATTGGGTGGTGATCATGTTTTGTTTAATATCAACAATAACTGGCGTTTTATATCCACTATGACGCTATGGACTAAAGTCGGAACCGGTTATAGAACGCCATCAATCAATGAACGATTACACCCTCTTTTTGGTACGATACATTTAGCACCCGAAAGTAATGTAGGCGGCGAAATTGGCTGGCGTTGGCAGCCAACCCGGTCTTATGAAATAACCACCTCAACGTATTTACAACATTATCATAACTTAATTGTTTTACAACAATCAGCCAGTGGCTCAATAAAAAGTGTCAATATAAACGAGGCACATATCCTAGGCGTTGAAGCTCAAACGAATCTTCAATGGCACAAAAACTGGAAAAGTGGCTTTAGTTACACGTATATGATGGCGAATAATCCGCAAACCGGATATAAGATACCTAATCGCCCCAATCATCAAGGCCAGTTCTGGACAGAATGGAAAATGCTTGCGCCATTAACACTCCGGGTTGATTTAACGTATCGTGAGGGTTATTGGGTAGATTCAATTAACACCATTCAAATTAATGCCGCGCCTCGCGTTAACGCCAGTATTAATTATCAGGTGACACCTAAAATTAAACTCACTTTACGAGGGGAAAATATTAACAACCAACGTACTCCCGATTTATATGGCTTTAACTACCCTGGTGCCGCTATTTATGGGGGGGCTTATCTGGATTGGTAGAGCTTGCTAAAATATCAGCATACGGTAGCAGATTCATCGAAATCAAGGCAGTGTTTAAGTCGATTAGTTAATGTCTTTGCAGTTTTTCAAGTAAATTTCATAAAATTATAGGATGCTATTTTAAAGTTTCAGCGATTTTCCAACCACCCCCCAGGCTTTTATAAACACCAATTAAAGTGCGGGTTGTTTGTGCTTTAGCTAAGGTCAATTGATTCTGAGAGCTATAGAGTTTTCGTTCTACTTCTAACACCTCTAAATAGGAGGTCAAGCCTTCCTCGTATCGCTTAACGGCAATATTATAGACATGTTGATCCGCCGCTGTGGCCTTCTCTACAGATTGACTGTACTTTTCTTGCTCGGTATAAGCCGTCAAGGAAGACTCCACATCAGACAAAGCACTGATAATGGTTTTTTGATATTTAGTCAACGCTTCCTGTTGTCTTGCTTCTGCACCACTCAAATTGGCAGACAGTGAGCCAAAGCTGAGGATAGGCCATAACACATTGGCACCCATGGACCATGATTTACTGCTGACGTTGAGCAGGTTTCCGGCGTTGGTATTAAAGAGTCCAATAAAGCCAACGAGAGAAATATCAGGGAAGAACTTTGCCGTGGCGACGCCTTCTTGATCCGTGGCAGAGGCGAGCTTGCGTTCTGCTATACGAATATCGGGGCGTTGAGCGATAACAGACGCAGGCGTGGTTAACAGAATCTTCTGATCCATGACAGGTAATGCTTTAATCGGATTGACTAATGCGTGGGTCGCCCCCGGTTTTTCACCCAATAAAACATCCATACGGTATTCAGCTTGACTGAGCAGATTACTGATATAAGGAATTTGTGCTTGATCACGTTGCTGTTGTGATTCCATTATTGAGACATCAACACCCGCTGTTTCGCCTAGGTCAACACGTTGTTGGGTGATAGTGGTGGTTTTTATATCTGCTTCGACGGTCTCTTGCGCAAATTTTAATTGCGCTTGATATTGACGAATCTCAATATAAGTGGATGCGACTTCAGCGAGAAGGCTGATGACTAAATCATCACGTGATAAAGCAGAGGCTTCAAGTTCGGCTTTAGCGGATTCTGCTTCACGGCGATGACCGCCGAACAGATCAAGCTCCCAACTGGCATCAAACCCGGTTTTAAAGATATTAAAGGGTTTTTTAAGGGCACCAGTTAAAGTGCTGGGCGCGCTACTGGGGAAACCAATCTGGTTCGATTGACGAAGTGCATTCGCCATTATTTCTCCAGTCGGAAAGAGTGCCGCAGTGGCAGCCGATTGAGACGCACGTGCTTGGGCGATTCGCTCTTCAGCTATTTTGATATCCAAATTGTTAGCGGTGGCTTTCATTATTAATCGGTTTAAAACCGGATCATGGAAGTTTTTCCACCAAGACTGTTCGATGGCCAGGTGATCTTGATTAGGATTGGAGGGCGCGGAAATCCAAACAGCTGGCAAGATGGTTTTGGGCTTCTGATAATCAGGTCCAACCATGCAAGCTGATAATAAAAAACTCAGCCCGAGGATGCCTGTTAATGAATAAGTAAATGATGGCATGGTATGTTTTTGTATTATCCCAGATGTTGGCGAAACTTCCAGTTAGCGGCGCTAAGTGTACCTATGGCAATGACCCACAGCGGCCATAGGTTGTGCAGGATGATGGGGATATCAATATCTTTGAGAAAAATTCCTTTTACAATAACTATGAAATGGCGGAGTGGATTTATCCAGTCTACATATTGTAACCAGAGTGGCATATTTTCAACAGGCGAAACAAAGCCAGAAAGCAGAACCGTTGGCATCACGAAGCTAAACACACCTAAAAAAGCTTGTTGTTGAGTGGCACAAATCGAAGCAATTAACAGTCCGAAACCAACCAGAGCCAGTACATAAAAGATCATACACAGATAAAGCAGCATAAATGAGCCAACAAAAGGTATCTGGTAAATAAAAATACCGGCCAAAAGAATAATCGTGGCCTGAGTTATAGCCACTAGCATAGCGGGAATGGCTTTGCCAATCATAATCATACCGGGTGTCAGAGGTGAAACGAGGAGTTGGTCGAAGGTGCCTTGTTCACGTTCACGGGCTACGGAGAGGGCCGTTATAATTAAGGTGCTGATGGTTGTGATAATGGCGACTAACCCCGGCACGATATGGCGGACATAAGTGAGATTTGGATTGAACCAATTTCGCGTAATTAAAAGGCTGGGTGGTGAGCGTCTTTGATCAATAAGTCGTTCGTTCTTATAGTTTAGGAGTATTTGTTGAATATAACCTAAGGCGATTTGGCCGCTATTTGAGCGTCGACCATCGAGTAAAGCTTGAATAGTTGCAGAATGTCCGGCGGCAATATTACGTGAAAAATCTGCTGGAAACCGAATGACGATCAAGGCTTTTTGATTATCCAGTACCTGGTGGATATCAAGCTCACTGTAAAGTGGAATGAACTCGCTAAATGCCTGTGCTTTAGAAAATCGTTTGATCAATTCTAATGACTGGTTGCCGTTGTCCTCATTAAAAACGGCAAGCGTGTTATTGGTGACTTCCAGCGTGGCAGCAAAGGGAAACAAACCGAGTTGAAGTACGACTGGCATAATTAGAACCATACGGCTTGAACGATCCATCAGGAGCATTTGCAATTCTTTGATGATTAAAGTGACGATACGAGACAGCATTTACATCACTCCAAGCGTCGGCGGGTTTTTAAGGCAGTTAGGCCAATGAAAAACACGGAAGATAGTAAAAGGAAAAGTCCGCTGCTCAATAATAAAGGCCAGACAGTCCCTGCCTGAAAAATAGTTTGTATGGCGGTGACAAAGTAACGGGCAGGAATCAGATAGGTAACGGCTTGGATAACTTCAGGCATACTGCGGATTTCATAAACGAAGCCTGAGAGCATCAGTGCGGGTAAAAAGGCGGCGTTGAGTGCAGCTTGGGCGGCATTAAATTGGTTGCGCATTAAGGTAGAAATCAATAACCCCATGCCTAGGCTACTGCTTAAAAAAAGTGAGCCGATTCCCCATAAGACTAGACTTGAGCCACGAAAGGGGACTTTTAAGATAACTACCGAAACGCCCACACATAAGAACAGCGAGACAATCCCTAAAATATAATAAGGGATGAGCTTGCTCAGTAATAATTCAGTGCGTGTTACCGGTGAAGCAAGTAATGCCTCCATGGTACCTCGTTCCCATTCACGAGCGACAACCAGTGAGGTGAGTAAGGTGCCAATGACGGTCATAATGATAGTGATTGATCCGGGAATTAAATAGTTTCGACTCTCGGCTGAGGGATTAAACCAAAACCTGGATTCAATAGTAATGTCAGTGGCCGGCTTTTCACCATGCTCTGTAGCGCGTTGTAATAACCAGCCGTTCCAGACTCCCCGCATATTATTTTGCACAAAACTGGCGGTATTAGGTTCTGATCCGTCTATGATGACTTGAAGGGGAGCGGTTTCCATCGGACGTTTAATTTTTTCGCTAAAGTCTTGGGGAACCACGACGAAGCCACGGATTTGACCGGCAGCCATTGCTTGTTCCATGGCTTTCTGATTGAGTCCTGTAGTCACTTGAAGATAGGGCGAACCATACAGATTGTTGGCGAACCGGCGGGCTTCCGGGCTGGTGTCTTCAAGAACCAGGCCTATATGTACTGCGCTGGAGTCAAGGTTAATGCCATAGCCAAAGATAAAAAGTAACAGTACGGGTAATATGAAGGCAATAATATTACTACTGGGGTCACGTAAGATTTGCAGGGTCTCTTTACGACACAGAGCACGGAGACGACGAAAGGAGAGGGCATTATTCATGAACTTGTTCTTGTACCAAGGCAATAAAGGCATCTTCCATGGTCGGGTCGGGATTTTCAGGGGTGGCGATTTCGCTTTTAAGTTGATCGGGCGTGCCTGCGGCGATGATTTTACCTCGAAACACTAACGCGATGCGGTCACAGTATTCCGCTTCGTCCATAAAATGCGTGGTTACCATCACGGTAACGCCTTTTTCAACCATGCCGTTAATATGTGTCCAGAATTCTCGGCGTGTGACCGGATCGACACCCGAGGTCGGTTCGTCAAGAAAAAGAATGGGCGGTTCATGCATTACGGCGCAGGCCAACGCCAAACGTTGTTTAAAGCCCAGGGGCAGTGTGTCAGGTGTGGCATGTAAAAAAGGCTGTAACTTAAAGATCTCGATCATGTCATTGACGATCATTTTTTGCCGATGACCTTTTAAACCGTAAACACCTGAAAAGAAGTTCAGGTTTTGGTGCACGGTCAGATTCCCGTAGAGAGAGAATTTCTGTGCCATATAACCCAGTTGTTGTCGTGCCAAACTGGCACTTTTCTTCAGATCAATGCCTAATACTCTTGCAGTGCCGGAACTGGGTGAAAGCAAACCACACATCATTCTAAAGCTAGTCGATTTGCCGGCGCCATTTGGGCCAAGCAAGCCAAAAATCTCGCCACGTTTTACGGCGAAGTTGACGTGATCAGTGGCAGTAAAGGTACCAAATGTTTTTGTGAGTTCAATC
Organism: uncultured Methylococcaceae bacterium; assembly: GCA_903859415.1. GTDB lineage: Bacteria > Pseudomonadota > Gammaproteobacteria > Methylococcales > Methylomonadaceae > Methylobacter_C. The sequence goes on along the minus strand of CAIOMN010000072.1, from coordinate 8,474 downwards.
GCTTCGATAATGGTCTTGTCATCACCCTCAATAGGTTGAAGTCGTTGCGCCAAGACGGAGTCACCGCCGGGTCCTCCTCCTAACACTTCAATGAAGGCATCTTCAAAGCGAGGATTAACAGGAATGAGTTCTGCATTTTCGCCCGCATCCAGTTCAAGCAAATCTAGAGGAGTGGAATTCGCACGTAGAACCAGCCTGACATGATGACCTTGTATAACACCGTCCATTACTTTGGGGTGGCGTAATGCACGCTCAAGTAATTGTCTTCTACTGCCGCTGGGATTACGAATCTGAAAGCTGCGATTACGAATACGGTTAGTCATTTCTTCTGGTTTGCCATAAAACAGCAATTGGCCTTCATTCATAAGTAACACTTCTTCGCACAACTCCGCTTCGTCAAGATAGGCGGTGCTCCAAACCACGGTAATTCCTTGGTCAATGAGGTTATGAACCATTTTCCATAGCTCTCGTCGTGAGATGGGGTCAACGCCTACACCGGGTTCATCAAGGAGCAGTAATCGGGGGGTTCCAAGTAATGCACAAGCGAGACCTAGTTTTTGCTTCATCCCTCCGGACAGTTTTCCTGCCAGTCGGGTGGTGAATGGAGACAAATCAGTGAAGTCTAGCAGGCGTTTGAAGGTTGCTTTACGATCTTCACCTATCACGTTTCGTAAATCCGCATGGAGTTCCAGGTTTTCTTGGACTGTTAAGTCTTCATAAAGGCCAAATTTTTGTGGCATGTAGCCTATGGTTTTATGTAATTCCGTTGCATCCTGAATAGGATCAAGTCCAGTGACACGAATGGTGCCTGCAGTGGGGGTTAGTAGTCCGGCTATTAAGCGGATGAGCGTGGTTTTTCCTGCTCCGTCTGGCCCGACTAACCCCGTAATCCGACCTGGCCATAGTTCTGCAGAAAGATTTGTTAATGCGGGTTTCTTGGCATTTGGAAATATCTTTTGGACAGTCTCAAGAGTAACCAGTGCTTCACTCATAAAGGCTGAGCCTAACTGGGTACGGCTGATTGATCTGCAATCAGCTTGATAGTTACAGGCATACCTTGGCGTAAGGCTTCATCAGGATTTTTTACAACGATTCGTAAACGATAGACCAGTGACGTGCGAAGTTCTGTTGTTTCTACCGACTTAGGCGTAAATTCAGTACGTGGAGAGATAAATCCAATTTGACCTTTATACGGTTTGTCAGGTTGTGTGTCCGTATAAATTTCAACTAGAGTTCCGGGATGTATGTGGCCTAGATCGGGTTCATGTACATAAGCACGAATCCAGACCGGGTGTTGTAAAGAGACGGTAAAAACAGTTGCGCCTGATTGTAGAATGGCACCTGCTTCTTGAGCGCGAGTTAAAATGATGCCTTCAGAAGGCGCTGTTAATACGGTGTCTTTTACCTGAAGTTCGGCACTGGCCAAAGCGGCTTCTGCTTGTGCAAGGTCTGCCTTGGCTTGGGCGATATCTTCAATTCTAAAACCTTCTTCAAGTAGGGCAAGGTTTTGTCTTGCGGCAGCGAGGCGTGCTTCACTTTCTTGATAGACCATTTCTGCATTATCACGATCTTGGGTCGAAATACCCATAATCAACAGTGCTCTTTGTGAACGTTGAAAGACTTGCTTAGCATTGGCCGTGGCAACTTCTTGCTCTCGGACTAACGATTTGGCATGAGCAATTTCTTGTGGACGGTTACCGGCTTCTTTTAATTTTAAACGCTCTTTTAGAGAATTGACTTGTGCGATGGTATTGGCGACTTGATTTTGGTAGGGTTCATTATCCAGTTGAGCGATGACTTCACCCTGTTTAATTTTGTCACCTTCATCATACATGAGTTTCGAAAGTCTGCCTCCGACACGGAAACCCAGATTGACTTCTCTTATATCCACATTGCCGTAAAGTACAAGTGTTCCTTCCTTTTTAGCATGATGGGTTTGATAAAGCCATCCAATTCCTGCAAGGGTAGTTAAAATAAGGACAATAGGCAGTATTTTTTTCACAGTGATTATTTGTCTAAAAGTTTTAGTGATGTTTCATTTGACAATAAAGGAGATGTTGCATTACCCTGAAAGGGATAGGTCTACCTGTTTCAGTAATCGAACATACCTATATCTAAGGTGTAAAATATTACTATAGTGTAAGTATGATTGCTGATTGCTAGTATAGTCCAATAATAATTCAACTATTTTATTTAAAAGGAAATGTATTCTATGTCTTTACCACCCTTGACCAAACGAGAGCAAGTCCGAGAATCCGCTTTTAGTGCGGTTTGGTCACAACAGCTTAATGACGCCTTTAAAAACATTGCTCCTTATTATGATCGGGGCAATCAAGTGGCTAGTTTAGGCTGTTGGAACTGGTTCTTAAGTTGCTTCATGTCTATGTTTGAGTTGCAGCCGAAACAAAAAGTGCTTGATGTGTGTGCAGGTACTAATGCGATAGGTATTGCGTTGCTTAAGCGCGAACCGACCCTTGAAATACATGCCATTGATCGTAGTACGGATATGCAGGAAGTAGGCAGGCAACGTGCGGAACGGCTAGGTTTTACCATTAATAGTGTGATTGCTGATGTACATAGCCTACCTTTTCCGGATAATCATTTTGATGTGGTGACGTTACAGTTTGCTTCACGGCATTTAAAAATTACCCACATGTTCAGTGAAATTCATCGCGTGCTTAAGCCCGGTGGGCATTTTTATCATTGCGATATGTTGCGACCTAGCAATAAGATCGTTGAAAAACTCTATTATGCTTATTTGCGCTTGTGTTTAGCCGGAACGGGCTTTCTGTTTCGTAGTAGTCCCGCTGCGTTGAATCTGATTCAATATTTTATTGAAGCGTTAGAAATATTTTATTCAACCGAAGAATTGACCATTCTGTTAGAAGAGAAGGGCTATTGTGAGGTCGCGTCTAAGGGTATATTTTCCGGTATGCTGGGTTGTCACAGAGCGCGTAAGCCGGTGTTGGTTGAAGAAACTGTATAATCATTATCACTCATTGGGGTAGGCTATGACTCAAAAAAGAACAGATGGTGCTTTACTCAATGTATTGTGGCTTTGTCTAGTGATGCTACTACCCCGCATAGTTTTGGCGTCGGGTGGTGATGTCTTGACATCATCAGTTGGTGGTTACCAAGTCAGTTTGTTTTTTATCGAGGCCGCTAAAGTGGGGTCGGTGCCAGTGCGTATCAAAATCACTGATAAAATGGGGGTGTCGATCGATACAGCACACGTTGAAGTTAACGGCATGCAAGGCATGAGTGATATGGATATGGGTGAGCATGGACATGATATGTCGAACATGGTTAGTGTGCCAACCGTGGTTTTATACAAAGAAGTGCTAAATAAAACAGGTAACTACTTTGGTATAATTCCTTTTTCAATGGACGGAGATTGGGTTCTGAGCACTCATTTCAGCATTAATGGACAGATGTTTGCCGTTGATTTTCCAGTCGAAGTGGCTAGAAACTCAACGGCTTTAGTTGTTTTGTTGGGGTTTGCCTGTCTAAATGCATTGGTCATTTGGTCTGCCTCTGTAGCTAAGCGCAACGCAGTTTCTACCTAATTTACCAGGATAATTAATATGACTACTCCAATTTCAGAGCCTAGCCCTTCTTGTCTTACAGAAGGAAACCTTCTTAAATATAAGTGGCTAAATCTTTTTTTACGCAGTCGCTGGTATCCGGGTATTATTCAATGGCCGACTCTGTTGTTGTTTGTAGTCATTATCTACCAGCTTTTTTTAGGGCCTAGTAAAGCACATGACAACTTGGGTACTGCACTCACCTGGGTGTTTTGGTGGCCGGTTATTCCGATTATTTTTCTGTTTCTGGGACGGTTCTGGTGTGCTATTTGTCCATTTGCTACGGTCAATGATTTAGTTCAGCGGTTTGTTGGTAATAATAAGCCGGTGCCTAAGTTCTTAAAGAAATATGGTATCTGGATTATTGATGCCTCATTTATTTTTATTACCTGGAGCGATCATGTCTGGGGTATCGTGGGTAGCCCTCTGGGATCAGGTGTTTTACTGATGATTCTTACCACCGCCGTGATCACTTCAGGCGCTTTCTTTGAACGTCGTATGTTTTGTCGACATATCTGTTTTTTGGGTGGATTAGCGGGTAATTACGCTCAAGCTGGCATGCTCTCTTTGCATGGAACCCCTGAGGTTTGTGCTAAATGCGATACCGCTGCTTGTTATAATGGTACTGAGGCTATTCCGGGCTGTCCAGTCTTTGAATTTCCACGGGTCATGGCATCAAGTGCTAACTGTGTACTCTGCGGTGATTGTTTAAAAAACTGTCCGAATGATTCAATTCAATTGACCCTTCGTCCACCGACTAAAGAGTTATGGTTTGTGCGTAAGCCCAGAGTTGAAGCAGCTTTTTTAGCGGCTGTTATTATGGGTATTGTGTTTGTACAAAATGTAACGATGCTTGACATTTGGGCGGGTACGCTTGCTTGGCTGGAATCAGTGACCGGCACGACCAGTTATTATGTTAATTTCACCATTACATTTATCTTCGCTATTATTTTGCCTGTTTCGTTATTAAGTTGGGCTTCTTTAGTGGCCGCCAAGAGTAATCACTCGACTTTTGTAGAAAATTTTACCCGGTTTGGTTATGCCATTATTGCCTTGGACTTAGCCGCGCATATCTCTCATAACCTTTTTCATTTATTAGCAGAAGGTAAATCTATCTTATATACCGGGCTGGCACTCTTTGGGGTTGATTCACACGGTGCTTCGGCTGCACTCGTGAGTACGCCAATGATTCAGGTGATGCAGTTTGGGTTAGTGGGGTTAGGCTTTTTGGGTTCTTTGTATATCGTCTATCGTATTGCTAACACCTACTATACAGGTGAGGTAGTATGGTCAACGTTTAAGCCTTATGCTGTTTTGATGGGCTGTTTGGGGCTGCTGAATATTATTCTGTTTACGCTTCCAATGTCCATGCGTATGTAACAGACATTATGTCCAGTATCAATAAACAGGTTAGAGTTCCTTATTCAGCTGAGCAGATGTTTGATTTGGTTTACGATATTAACTCGTACTCTCAATTTATTCCATTATGCACGTTTGCCGAAGTCTATGATCAGGTCGATAACCAATCAAAAGCGACGATGAAGATCGCAAAAGGTGAGCTGGGTTTTAAGTTTTCGACACTTAATACTTTAGAGCAGGGTCGTTCCATTGCAATTAACCTGGAGCGGGGGCCTTTTAAAGCGCTTAAAGGCGTGTGGCGATTTACTCCTGTTGATGTTAATGAGAGTATCATCTCGCTGCATTTTGAATTTCAGTTTTCTAATATGTTACTGGACCTTGCATTAGGTGGGCTATTTAAACAAGTCTGTGATTCAATGATTGACTGCTTTCATAAGCAGGCTGTGGTTCGTTATAAAGTCACTCGATAACAATCTGGAAAAAGAGGAGGGTTATCGAGTTTTTGCGTTTAACTGGCGACGGCTAAAATAACGGCCCCAGCTTTAAATATGGCGGTGACAGTTTCACCTTTTCTTAGACCTAAAGTTTCAACGCTGTCATTGGTAACTGTAGCTGCAATCGCTTGTCCACCGCTTAATTCAATATCGATTTCGGTGTTGACTGCGCCGGACTTTACTTGGGTGATGACACCTTTTAATTGATTACGTGCTGACACTTTGAAGCCGCCGAAATCGGTAACAATAATGATTTGAGGTGCTTTGACCAGCGCAAGCACTTCAATGCCAGGTTTAATGGCTAATGACTCAAGGGACTCTTTCGTGATTGATGCAACGATGGTTTCTCCTCCCTTTAGAAAAATATAAACCTCGGCATTCACTGAGCCGATTTGTACATCACTGACAATTCCAATAAACTGATTGCGTGCGCTTGCTTTCATGACGGATTTTCCTTAATTTGCTTTTACAAGGTTAACTGACAACGTAAAAATTGATTAATTCGATGGTGGTCAGAATCGTACTTTAGTATATATCGTTGAGTTTAAAAGTAAATAACGAAAATTGTATATATGTTAACCAGCATGAAGAAATTATTAACCTTTTACAATAGTTAGATAGTGATATGCCCAAAAAATCAAAAAAACAATTAACGGCCTCTTGGTTCGAAGGTGAGCTCCGATTAGTCGGTTCATTAGATAGCCGTATGATTGGATTGCTAAAAGCGATAGATCAGAGTGGTTCGATTAATCAAGCGGCTAAACAAGTGGGTTTAAGTTACAAAGGCGCTTGGCAGATGATAGAGCGAGCAAATAATCTGGCGCCTAAGGTATTGATTTCAACAGCGACTGGGGGCGCTAAAGGCGGGGGAACTAACTTGACGACAGCCGGGCGTTCATTACTGCAACTTTTTACACGTATTGATCAACAGCATAAGCAGTTTTTGCTAGAAGTTAATCAAGCTTTAGCCGATGATCCTGTAACACAGATGTTGCTTAAGCGCTTGGTGATAAAAACCAGTGCAACTAATCAGTTATTTGGCTCCATCATTGAGATTGATCAGGGAACAGTGAATGCGGAAGTTGTGGTCAAATTGAAAGGCGGGGAGTTGGTGGCAGCCGCTATTTCGTTATCTGAGCTTAAGCAACTCGATTTAAATATTGGCAGTGATATCGTTTTGCTGATTAACGATCCGGAGATCATTATAGCGACAGATCCAGATAATTATAGTTTCTCTGCCCGTAATTGTTTAAGAGGCAAAGTCGTTCGCTTGCAAGAAGATGAAGTGGATGCAGAAGTAGTGATACATTTACCGAGTGGCGATAGTCTTGTCGCTATTATCAGTCAGGTCAGTGTTGAGGAAATGGGCTTGAAACTTGGTATTTCAGCCCATGCCTTATTTAAAAGTAATGCAGTAATGATTGGTGTTATCTAAGTTTGTTTTTCATTAGAAAGGTTTAACAACGGCTAGAATAATAATGCCGACCAAGAATAGAACGGGAACTTCATTCATCCAGCGATAATAGACATGGCTATGTTGGTTGCGATCCTGTTTAAAATCAACTAACCATACGCCACAAAAGTAGTGGTAGACCAACATTAAAACGAGTAACCCTAATTTGGCATGTAACCAACCACTGGTGCCATAAATACCCCAGGCGTAATCAATTAACATCCAGATACCAAAGATAAAGGTAATGATCATGCCGGGTGTCATGATGCCGTAAAACAATTTACGCTCCATGACTTTAAAGCGCTCGTTACTGATTTCATCGGTGCTCATGGCATGATAAACATATAAACGGGGCAAATAAAATAAACCTGCAAACCAGGTGACCATAAATATTAAGTGTAGCGCTTTGAGCCAGAGCATAAGTTATCCTTTGAGGAGAGTTTCGATACGGGTTGTTAATTCAGTGAGATTAAAGGCGCCTAAATAGTGGGTTTCAATTGAGCCATCTGGACGAATTAAATAAGTGCTGGGCGTTAATTCTACATCACCAAAGGCGTGAGTGATTTCGGAGCTTAAATCCAAAGCAATTGAATAGGGTAGGTGTAAGTCGTTAGCGAGTGTAATCACGTGGTTTGGAGGATCATAAGGCATGGCAACGGCTATAATTTCTAAGCCCTGTTTATGAAACTGGCGGTACAGGTCAATGAATAGAGGTATTTCCTTAAGACATTCCGGGCAATCAGTTGCCCAGAATGCGACAATGACGGGTTTGCCCTGCAGTTTTTTTAGAGCGATTTGTTGTCCGGTAATGGTTGAAAAACTAACCGCTGGTGCTTTAGGTGTAGCCTGTTTGATGATCAGGTAGGCTGGTATCAATAAAATAGCGGCTAATAGTGCGAATTTAAAAGCATTAAAGCGTTGCTTAATTTGAATTGCTGGCGTGTGTTCTTGCTTTTGCATAAGGAGCTCACTTGGTAATACCGAGATTATAGCAAAGCTGTTAAACTGTGTGCTTTAATTAAAAGTCTTTTTCAGGCAAGCCTGCTGTGAAAAATGCTTATTATGGATTGCTAGCAAAAGCCGATGGGCATGATGCGTAATATGCCAATACTGGCTTTGAGGTAATGATGAGTTTTGATGTGGTCTGCTTTGATTGTGATAGTACGTTAAGCAAAATTGAAGGGATTGACGAGCTTGCAAGGCGGGTGGGCTTAGGTGAAGAGTTGTCTAAGTTGACTGACGCTGCAATGAATGGTGAATTACCTTTGGAAGCCGTTTATGAGCGGCGTTTATCAATGATTAGACCTAATCAAAAAAGCATTGATTGGGTATCAAGTTTATACATTTCAGAAATCGTTGATGGGGCTAAAGACGTGTTTTCTGCGTTATTGTCCCAAGGAAAAACGGTACATATTATTAGTGGGGGGTTACGTCAGGCAATATTGCCCTTGGCTGCATATCTGGGGTTACCCGAAAGTCATGTCCATGCCGTAGATATTTATTTTGACGACAAAGGTGAGTATCTAGGCTTTGATCAAAGTTCACCTTTAGCCAGAACTGGGGGGAAGTCTGTTGTAGTCGGTG
>CAIOMN010000071.1 GCA_903859415.1 uncultured Methylococcaceae bacterium | reverse complement strand
AGAAAACACGGCGAGTAAGAATGCCGCTCGCTTAGTGGTAGAGAATTATCTGGGTACACTGGGCACTTACGTTAATCAGAATTCAGGCGCCGATCTGGTCAAATTAGATAGCTCTGGCTTCGCTCTCTCAAGGTTACCCGCACCTATCGGCATATTGCCAGCACCCACGTTAATTGTGCGATACGGGAATAACTCAGGTGAAGTTTATTTTGAGATTGGCTTCGTTGCTCAAGCGACTGAATATCTAGTACTTTATTCGCCTACCCCTGCCCCAGCTGACGATGCAGAATGGTACTTCACCTTATTCTCTAGCACTAAAGGCACTCTGTCACATTTAAAAAGCGGAACCAAATACGTGTTTAAAGTTACGGCTACCAGTCCAGAAGCCAATAAGATGAATACGTATAATTTCTCCAATCCGGTTGAGAAGTTTGTTCCATAAGGTCATTCATTAATGCATGATCAAAACTTTAAAAACCTTATTCTTGATTATCCTCGTGAGGCTTTAGCTTTTTTTGCCAAAGATGAAGCCATTGCCGATTTCTATCAAAAACATGAGCGCTTACCAATTTACTTTGCTGCACAATTGGGTTTATTAACCATTGAATCCAATCCTAACAAACAACGTAAATATATTGACTTTATTGATTTCTATGCCAATCTAAGCGAAGAAGAAATGACTGAGTTTCGTACAAACTATCTAAACAAAGCAGGTGAGATGATGGGGCTAGCGCAAATACTTAAAGAAGAAGGTAGACAAGAAGAAGCGTCTAAGATTTTCTTATTATTACTAAAATCAAAATTTGGCTCAATCAATCAACAATTACAGGATAAAGTGCGTGCTGCAAACGCTGAACTGATTGAATCATGGACTAAACAAATTTTTGATGCAACTACAGCAGAAGAGTTATTAGATGGTTAGGTTGAAGTTCACAAAAAAATCAGCAGCCAAGAATTTAAATGACCATTATTTAGATGATAAATCTAAAGCCCCTTATAGAAGATTGAAGCTATGCAACTTACTTTAGAAATTCCTGATCAATATATTCAAGGTCAAAACCAAACCCAAACGGCAAATCAGATTAAACTGTATGCCGCCTTGTTGATGTTTCAGTCCGGCCAATTGTCCAGAGGTGCAGCTTGTGAGTTTGCTGGTGTTGATATTTATGATTTTAACTTAGCCTGCAAGCAACATCATATTAGCGTGATAAATACCCCAGCAGAATCTATAGAAGCAGATGTACTGCGCTTTCAACACCGTCATCATTAATGATTGTAATTGCAGATAGTTCTGCGTTGGTAGCATTTAAAAAGCGGAACCAAATACGTGTTTGAAGTTACAGCTACCCGTCCAGTAGCCAATAATATGAAGACTTATAATTTCTCTAATCCGGTTGAGAAGTTTGTTCCATAAGGACTAATCGAGAGCTTGAATGTGATTGAGTTCGACGGCCACTCTTTATAACCCAATATCGTGATTGTAAGTGAAAGATGAGGGTATTACTTTTTTATTGCTAGTAAACCGGTAACACTTTACAATCGAACGACAAAATACTTTTTGATTGATTAAGCCATGCGCCACGCTATTGATCCAAAAATAGACTGCGTCTTTAAGGCCCTACTGGGTTCAGAAGAAAACCGTAATCTGTTAATTCACTTTTTGAATGCATTTCTGGCGCAAGATCTTATCGAACCCTTGGTATGGGTAGAAATTTTGAATCCATACAATGATAAAGAGTTTCTCAGTGACAAGCTCAGTATTGTTGATGTTAAAGCCAGGGACAGTCATGACCGACTCTATCAAATAGAAATTCAACTCACCAGTTACGGACATTTGCCCGCCCGCATTATTTACAACTGGGCAGATATCTACAGTCAGCAACTTAAAAGTGGTCAAGACTATCTTGAACTCAGACCGACGTATTCTATTTGGCTACTGGCAGAAAATCTGCTGAGAGACGACAACGAGACTGTGCATCATTACAAGATGCGGGACGAGCAAGGCAATACTCTAACGCAACATGGTGGCATTTGGTTGTTGGAATTAAAAAAGTTTAAGGCAAACCGTATTGAAACTGAAGATCAACGTTGGTTAAAATTCTTTAGAGAGGGCGAGCAACTTAACGATGAAGCCTTGCCTGACTGGATGATTACCCGGGAGATGAAACAAGCCATGAATACTTTAAGTACCTTTTCAGAAAAAGATCAGCATTATTATCAATACCAAGCTCGGCAAGAATATTTGAGAGAGCAGCGCACTATTCAACATGAATTAGAGCAAGCAAGGAGAGCTTTATTACAAGCGAATCAGCGTGAAGACGCTGCGAAAAAACGCGAAGAATTAGCTTTACAAGAAAAGCAAGCGGCACTGTTACGTGAAGAAGCTACTCAACAAAGGGAGGAGCTTGCAATGGCTGAAATCGAGCGCTTAAAAGCTCTGCTAGCCCAGAAAGAATAGTGCTCTTTAGGCACTAAAGAAAACACGGCGAGTAAGAATGCCGCTCGCTTAGTGGTAGGGAATTTGTCACATTTAAAAAGCGGAACCCAATACGTGTTTAAAGTGACGGCTACCCGTCCAGAAGCTAATAAGATGAACACATATAATTTCTCTAATCCGGTTGAGAAGTTTGTTCCGTAAGGTCTAAGATTGTTACCTCGTCTATTCATCACGTAATGCCTGCAATATTAACCTACACTTGATTATACTTATAAAATACTTATAATTAGTCAAATGAACGACATTAACTGGAAACCTAAAGCCTTAAAACAAATTGAGAAAATCAAAGAGCCTTCAATCCGTAAAAAGATTTATGTCGAAGCTCAAGCGTTAATTGATTTCCCTAATTGCCAGGGCATTAAAAAGCTAACTAACCATGACTACAGCTATCGCTTACGGGTAGGAAGTTATCGAGTGTTTTTTGAGTTCGACGGCAACGTGCACATTATTGACATTGAAGAGGTGAAAAAACGCGATGAGCATACTTACTAACTATCAAACTATTCTTGGCAATGATGGTAAGCCAGCATTTGTGGTAGTGCCTTATGCTGATTTTATTAAAATACCCAATGTTGTTCGCCCTGGTATGATTCCTAATGCAGTTGTTGGCAAGCACATTATGGATGAGGTCAGTATGTTACAGGCATGGCGTGAATACTTGATGTTAACTCAAGCTGACATGGCTGAACGAATGGGGATTAGCCAAGCGGGTTACGCGCAGATCGAGTCCGCTAAACGACCACGCAAGGCAACACTAATCAAAGCGGCAGAAGCGTTAGGAATTACATTAGATCAGTTAGCCTATTGATGACCAGCTAAACATTAAAAATCACTTGAGCGGCTGTGAAAGTATAATGCTGTCATGAGGCTTCTGCTTAGATCCTGTTGCCATTATAGCTGAAAAGCGCCTTCTCAACTTTTGCTATAAAACGAAAAACTTGATTTGTAGTTATTAATAACTATAGTCACTCAAGCAACACTCAGCTTAATCAGTTTGTTGCAGGGAGTTTGATTTGGATTTCAACTCATCGCGTTCGTTTTACGAACACATTCGAGGGATTTATGAAAGCACAAAAAGTTTTGATCCACTGTGGTGACGTTAGAGACAATGATTTAGCGAGTTATGCTCAGAAGATTGTTCAAAGAATGACTAACAATCCTAACTTTACTGATCCTCAACCGGATTTGGCAACACTACAAGCGGCTATTTCTGTTTATACAGCCGCCTTAATCACCAATAAGGATAGCACTAAAGAAAACACGGCGAGTAAGAATGCCGCTCGCTTAGTGGTAGAGAATTTGTCACATTTAAAAAGCGGAACCCAATACGTGTTAGTCAAATGAACGACATTAACTGGAAACCTAAAGTCCGGTGAACTTTCTTCATCAGTTTTTAATAAATTCGATGGTCATCGGATATCGATAATCTTCTCCTTTACTTGATCGAACAGCAGCAACCAAACAAAAAATAACGTTTAAAGCAACCAGTAACCAGGGCAGAAAAAATCCAATAATAACGATAACTAAAACCCAGCTAATCGCATAATAAAGCAATGCACTTAATTGCCAATTAAGTGCATTTCGAGCATTCTCTTTGACCCATCCTTCATTCTTTACCAGATAAACCAATAAAGATGGTACAACGCCAAAAAAGATTCCACCCAGATGAGTTAATACAATCATTAACTTATCAATCTCTGAGTTTCTATCATCCATTAAATTATTCATTGTTAGCTGTGTATACGAAATAAGACACCTTAAAAGCTACCGATGTAATCCATTTTTCCTATATCGACACCGTTATGGCGAAGAATCGCGTAGGTACTGGTCAAATGAAAATGAAAGTTTGGAATAACAAAATCAACTAAATAAGCTTGACCTAAGAAATTAAATTCCCGGCTACCAAACTTAACAGTAATATCACGCTCTTCACTGCCATCTATTTGTTCGGCCCTGATGCTTTGTAAAAAAGCGATTGTCTTGGCAACACGTGCTTGCAACTCCTCAAAAGTAGCCTCATTATCTTCATAACTCGGAACTTCTATGCCAGCCAAACGAGCGGCGCAACCTTTAACTATGTCAGTAGCAATTTGCACTTGACGGCTTAAAGGAAACATATCGGGCGCTAAGCGAGCATTGATAAAAATAGCAGGTGCAATTTTCTTTGCTTCAGCATGCGCGGCTGCTTTATCCAGGATGGCAGATAAATTACCCAGCATACGCACAAATGCAGGAATAGAGGCTTGGTACATAGTCAATGACATACAGAGTTAACTCCAGAAATTACGTGAATTGAAGGTTATGAATAACATTATAAGGGATAACGGATGTTAATCTGCTTTTGCTAATCTTTTGAGTACACTTTTATTAATCTTATTTAAAAACTCTTCACTGTTTTCATATTCTTGGGTTTTGATAAAATCAACAATCGATAAAACCAGCTTTTTAGTGTCTGCAATTTCTTGATGAGAACGGCCACAGCCTTGGCAGTGAGTGCCTTCAGAGGTGCATTGATCAATACAAGGTGTAAATTTCATTGGGTGTACTCTTCGGTTAAATTTAAAGGCTTTTAAGCAAGGCCTCAATACGTTTTGAAATATAATACATAATTAACAAGCACTATGAAAAAATTAATCTTTAACCAACAATTAAATATGAAACAAAGAACTTGTGCTTTATTGTTTTTTTTATCGCTTTTCCTGGCTAGCAACGCCTTAGCCGATATATTTGAAGCTGGCGTTTATGCTGCAAAAAAAGGTAACTATAAAAAAGCATTGCCCTTTATCAATACAGCGGCAAATGAAGGCAATCCAATGGCCCAGGTATTTCTTGGGTTAATGTATAAAAATGGCAAAGGCGTGGAACAAAATCCGGGAGAAGCCTTCCGTTTGTTTGAATTAGCTGCAAAACAAGAGGATGCCGATGGACAATTTAACCTGGGTAGCCTGTATGACAACGGCATAGGTGTCGTACAGGATCGTAAAGAAGCTGTGAAATGGTATGAACTATCAGCAAGCCAGGGTTTTATTGATGCGCAATTACGCTTGGGTTTAATGTATCAATATGGACAGGGCGTAACCCAAAGTTACACAGAATCAGAAAAATGGTATCGCCTGGCCGCCAAGCAAGGTGATGCAGATGCACAATTAATGCTGGGCTTGGCTATCTGGTCTGGACAGGGTATTAAACCGGACATCATAAAAGCCTATATGTGGACCCATCTGGCCGCTACCAATGGTAGCCAGGAAGCCTATTTGTACAAAGAAAAAATGAACAAAACATTAACTCCAAAAGAAATTCAACAGGCATTGGGATTATCAAGAACCTGTAAAGCTACAACCTATAAAGATTGCTGAGTCTAAAAAGGAGCAACATTTACACAGCTTTTTTGCTTTGCAATACAGGTATAACGTTGAATTGATTTTTTATATATATCAGCAATGCACTCAACATCTGTTCCACAGGCGTATTTATACTTTATCGAATCCTTCCAGACTTCTTTTGTGGCAACTGGATCAGTCGCTTTTGCATTTTTATAAATGGACATGTTCTGGTTATCCAAAATAGCCAGATTTGATTGGGCACAAATCGTGACATCCGTTGGTTTTGTTGCATTATTGCAATCAAAACTAGGCGAAGATGACTGAACGGGTAGAATCGGCTCCTGTTTTGGAGGCTCATTAATGATTTCAGGCTCTATCGAATCGTCAATCAGTTCCTCTAACTTTTTATCCTGAGGTTCTTTGGGTTTTTCTTGATGTATTATTGGCTCAGCTACTTGGGCGACTTGTTGACTCTGCTCAACCCGTTTTAAATCTTTAAAATCCAATGTGGGTTTTAACAAGGCGGCCGTTACAATTTCATCAAGTAAATGTACCCAAGCAGTATTTTCAAATTCGACATAAGGCTTCTTACCATCGCCAGTTGATATTACCGAAAAGTTCACATTTTGCGAAAACACATTGATACTATTGTAAATAGATAATTGTTTTGCATATTGGATAATATTTAATTGATTTTGAGCGCTACGAGATAAATTAACATCATTTAGCATAGGTGGGGGAACAGAAATATTTAACTTACCCGTACATAAGCTCTGATGATTTACAGAATCTTTTTTAATTTTTTCGATGCTTTCGAGTTCAAAATGGATTAAACCTAATAACTCCCTAACTTTAGTAACACCAAATATCATAGGACCATCGTAATGATCCTCTCTTTTTTGAGCAGTTAACGTTAGGACCTGTTCAGATAGCTGGTTATAAAACAACCTTTCTGTATCTGATGACGAGCAAATTTCATTAGAAAGATTGCACCCCAACAGTGCCGCACTAACCCAAAATAGTATTACGGTTGTTTTGTTAATCATATATTTTTTGACATAAGTTTTTAATACAGTTCTATAAACTATTTAAGCTGATATTTTTAGGCACAATTGATTTGTATCAATGTGATCTTATAAAATTTGATGTAAAAATGATCAGAATCTTAAAGAAGAGCTTTTCATTTGATTTTAAAGTGATATAACAAAAAAGTAATTACATTAGCCATCTTGGACAATAGGATTTTTTTAGACCGTATTGTATAAAGGTAAATTCATCATGATTTATATAAAAGAAATTTCTGCAGAAGAAAGAAAAAGTTTAGAGGATATGAAGAAAAATCATCCTAATTATATGCCCCGCATGAGAGCTCATGCTGTATTATTAAGTGCATCCGGTTTTGAGCTTCAAGAGTTATGTGAAATTTTTGGCGTGTGTCGGCAAACAATTGCAACATGGCTGCACGCATGGTCAAGAGGAGGGATAAATGCCCTGCTAGATAAGCCTCGCAGTGGTCGTCCCCGTAAAGTCTCTAATAAAGAAAACAATAACGCAGCGGCATAAAATGTAAGACGATTCTCAACTCTTTAATTTTAATATTACTTAGTTTAAATTGTTAGCTAGTATAATTAAACATCTTTCGGCATGATCATCTTGCTGTACTGTACTCATAACTTAACTTAATACTCTCAAGAGAACTCTATGGCGTTGTATTGTGGAATCGTTGGTTTACCCAATGTTGGTAAATCGACCCTGTTTAATGCGTTAACCAAAGCTAAAATTGCAGCTGAAAATTATCCCTTTTGTACTATTGATCCCAATGTGGGAGTGGTCCCAGTCCCTGATCCACGGATGGAAAAACTCGCGGACATAGTTAAGCCAGAACGAATCCTTCCAACCACTATCGAATTTGTTGATATCGCTGGACTGGTTGCAGGTGCCTCTAAAGGTGAAGGCTTGGGCAACAAATTTCTGGCCAATATCCGGGAAACGGATGCCATCGCCCATGTTGTCCGCTGCTTCCATGACGACAATGTCGTTCACGTTTCTGGAAAAGTAGATCCCGTGTCAGACATTGAGGTCATTAACACTGAATTAGCTCTGGCTGATATGGCTTCAGTTGAAAAAGCCCTGCTAAGAGCAAGTAAAATAGCCAGAACGGGTAATAAAGACGAACTAGCCAAGAAAATTGTTTTAGAACAAGTACTCAAACAATTAGAAGCAGGTGAGCCTGCCCGAACTCTTCCGTTAACGGACGACGAAAAAACGTATATAAAAGACCTTTGTTTAATGACCCTAAAACCCACTATGTACATTGCTAATGTACAAGATGATGGCTTTGAGAACAATCCATTACTCGATAAGGTAAAAGCGCTAGCCGACAAAGAAGGCGCAACTGTCGTGCCCATTTGTGCAGCCATAGAAGCCGAAATCGCCCAACTAGACGATGAAGAAAAGAAAGAGTTTCTTGATGATTTAGGACTGGAAGAACCCGGTTTAAATCGGGTCGTTAGAGCGGGCTATGCCTTGCTTAATCTTGCAACTTACTTTACCGCCGGTGTAAAAGAAGTAAGAGCATGGACCATTCCAGTTGGCGCATCTGCTCCACAGGCAGCTGGCGTTATTCACAGTGACTTTGAAAAAGGATTTATTAGAGCTGAAGTCATTTCATATGAAGACTTTATTGCTTACAAAGGCGAACAAGGCGCAAAAGATGCTGGTAAATGGCGATTAGAAGGAAAGGATTATATTGTTAAAGATGGTGATGTAGTACATTTCCGATTCAATGTTTGACAAAACACTACCAACTATTTATAATTTCCATCTTTAATAGTAACCTATTAGTGAAGGCGATATAGCTCAGTTGGTTAGAGCACGGGATTCATAACCCCGGGGTCGGTGGTTCAAATCCACCTATCGCCACCATAGAATTCAACAAGTTAGGTCATATTTATTATTTAATCCCAAGGCATTTGATGCATTGGTGATGCACTTATAAAAATTGACCTAACCATTTCTAAGCGTATTATTCGCTGCCATGGCAACATTCGTAAAACGTAATTCAGGCTGGTTTGTTCAAGTGCGACGCAAGGGTCACGCTTCGATCTCGCGCACCTTTAATTCTAAATCAGAAGCCGAGCGCTGGGCTTTATCAATAGAATCAGGCATGGCGTAGGCACGTACATTGATAACAGAGAAACCTTGTCAACGTCCCTATCAGCATGCCTTGATCGATATGCGAAAGAAATAATCCCTTTAAAAAAAGGCGCAGACCGTGAAATGTATCGGCTTGCACTTTGGAAGAATGACAAGCTATCAAATAAATCCATCAGCACTATAAAGCAAACCGATGTTGCACAATGGCGTGATGCACGCATTGCATCAGGCACAAGCGGTAGCACTGTAAAAAAAGACCTCGCACTATTGTCCCATGTTTTTACTATCGCGGTTAAAGAGTGGGGGTTTCCATTGACCAATCCAGTGGCCATGATTAGAAAACCAAAGAGCAATCAATCAAGAGATAGACGATTGCAGCCAGGTGAAGAGGAATTGATCTTATCAAACTGCAGTCATGAAATGAAAGCCTTTATTACTTTGGCAATTGAAACAGCCATGAGACGCGGGGAAATTGTTAATTTACAACGATCATGGATTAAGGGTCGAGTTGCTTATTTACCAGACACTAAGAACGGTACACCTAGAGCAGTACCCCTCTCAACAACCGCGATTGCAGCCATCAACACATTGCCTTTAAGACTAGATGGAAAGTTGTTTGAGTATAAAGAGGATCACTACAGCAAAGCATTTTTAAGAGCTTGCAGACAGGCAGGTATAGAAGATATACACGTACACGACTTACGCCATGAGGCAACGAGTCGGTTATTTGAAAAAGGCTTAGATGTCATGCAGGTAAAAAGCATCACCGGTCATAAGTCATTACAGATGTTAAGCCGCTACACTCATTTAAAAGCGGATGACTTGGCAGGGCTTCTTGGATAATTAATATTTAACTAGCTTTAATTTGACAACCCTATTTCAACCACCTATCTTAACGTCATTAAACGACGGGGATAACAATGACCACCATTACATTTGATACTTTAAAATTCGCTAACACGCTAAAGGCTGCGGGTGTTCCACCTGCGCAAGCGGAGGCAGAAGCAACGGCCATTTCTGAAATACTGGAGGTTAATTTAAAAGATCTGGTGACTAAAGACGATTTGCAAAGAGAAATACGCGACATGGAACAGCGCCTTATTATCAAACTAGGCGCAATGATGGCCTTTGCTATCGGTATAGTGGCTGTGTTGGTGAAGTTGCTTTAATTTGACAACCCCACATCAACCCCCTATCTTAACGTCATTATCGGATGCTTTTAAAGAAGCTCAGGGCGAAGCAGAACTGGCTACTCAGCATGATATTAATGACATACGCAGAGATATTACCGACTTACGCCGTGATATGGATTCGCGGATTACGCAACTTGAGCAGCGTTTAATCATCAAGCAAGGCGCAATGATGGCCTTTGCTATCGGTATAGTGGCTGTGTTGGTGAAGTTGCTTTAATTTGACAACCCCGTTTCGAGCGTCTATATTATCCCTGTCGTCACATGGCGACAGAGATTGGCGTCTCGGAACTTAGGCATAATAAATGCCGCTAAATGCGGTTTTTTATTGCCCATCGCTTTACCCTACATTATGGAACGAATAGCTCTTTCTAAATTCAACATTAAATCCCTACCCGCCCCACGCGCTCGTAAAGCAGTCAAAGGCGGTCTTGAGCTACACCAACAAGATCAAATCAATGATCTTATCAAAGAACGCTTATCAACCTTATCACCTAGCCGACGCGGTGCGTTATCCATACGGATCTATTCAGCGATTAACACCAAGTTTGATACACGCGGTATGAAAGAGGGTTATAAAAATATTGCTCCAGAACATTTTGATAACATCCGGCAATTAATAGCCCGATTGCCACTGGATGAAGCTGAACTACTGACCTTTACACCGCAAGACTTTGAAGCCAAGGTGGCAGAAATAACCAAAACCATTGAAGGCGTGTTAATGGCCAAAGAAAATAAAAGCCAATCGACGATAACCATCAATATTTCTGAGCTTCCGCCCGGTGAGTCAGAACGCTTTTATGTGCATAGGTCAGGTGGTATGACCACGATTCAAAAGCTGGATACAGATGGACTATTGGCGTTATCTATCCATAGCCTGGAGCGTGAAGGGTATCTTGTCATTAAAAAGCCAATCCCTCACCCCTTATCTATGCGGTAATATCTTTGTGGCCACAAGGACGTGGCCGGCCTTCGGGGGTTTTGTTTTTTAAGCCGCTAGCGCTTTACCTTCCTGCAGTTCTGCGAGAGTCAAGCCGCCGGTATACTGGCAATGCGCCAATTCTTTAAACGTATGCCACCGCCCGGCCCATTCCAGCCCCAGACCTTCCGCAATTTCTCCGCACTTCTCAAACAGACTGGCATCGTTCCAGTCCGCCTTACCATTTACAATCGGCACAAAATCAAACGCCACCCGGTAATTGTGGAATGACTCGCCTGCTTTTGCGTTGGTTACTTTTTGTCCGGGTGCAGTTCTGCCTTGTGCGTAAAGTGCCGCTTGCGAAGCGTTGTCTCTATACGTACTGGTAATAATCACATTAATGCCCGATTTATCACACGCGGCAATAAATGCCTTACATAAAGTAGCGACATGGGGGTTTAAATCTTCTATCTTTCTACTATTAATCATTTAGTATCCTCTTAGTTTTTAAAACCAAAGCCAATGGCCAAGGGGTTATTCGTTTTTCCTTCGGCAATGGCTTTGGCACCGGTTAAAGTTCGATTGACCTGTACGGCAGGAATACCGGAGAGATCCCCCAGCACATT
>CAIOMN010000070.1 GCA_903859415.1 uncultured Methylococcaceae bacterium | reverse complement strand
GTTTGCACAACATCACCCATCGCCTGACGTCGATATTCGTTGGGAATTTGTTTCACCAAGCGGGTGATCAATTCGGAAAGCTCTTCTGTAAATGGGATTGACGGGGCTATCACTTCTTTAATCTCTGTTGGTCTGGGTTATTCGCAATATCCACCATTATGACGGGATTTTAATGTCTGCGGTATCCCTTACCCACACATCAACTCAGCATCATGTTAATGAAAAGATTCCCTAGAGTGATACTTCACTGTAAAATTAGGGAATTTTTATTTATTAACGGAGTTACACCCAAATGGGTAGAGCGTATCAAAACCGCAAAGAGTCAATGGCCAAAACGTCTGATACCAAGGCGAAGGTCTATAGTAAGTATGGTCGTGAGATTTATGTTTGCGCCAAAGCGGGCGGCGTTGACCCGGCAGGCAACCTTGCTTTAAGAGGACTGATTGAGCGGGCAAAAAAGGATCAGGTCCCAACGCATGTTATTGACAAAGCTGTTGATAAAGCCAAAGGCGGTGGCGGTGAAGACTTTTTTCCTGCACGTTATGAAGGCTATGGCCCAGGTAATGTCATGGTCATCGTTGACTGCTTGACTGATAACCCCAACCGCACCTTTGGCGATGTCCGCCTCTGCTTTACAAAAACAAAGTGTAAAATCGGTACGCAAGGCGTGGTCAGCCATATGTTTGACCATTCTGCTATTCTGGGGTTTAAAAACAATGACGAAGACGCTGTGCTTGAAGCTTTACTGGGTGCCGATGTGGATGTCTCTGATATTGAAAACGATGAGGGCAAAATCACGGTCTTTACTCCACACTTAGAATATTTTAAAGCAAAACAAGCCTTAATCGATGCCTTTGGTGATATTGATTTTGAAGTCGACGAAATACAATTTCTACCACGAAGCGCGACACCTATCAGAGGTGAAGATGTAGAAATGTTTGAGAAATTTTTAAATATGCTAAATGATTTGGATGATGTTCAAAACATTTATCATGATGCGGAATATTAAATAAACACCTAAAGACACTTAAGAGAAAATCATTAAGTGGGAGAGGCTTTAGCTACAATTTTGTGACTAAAACCACTCCCCCTCATAAGGCCAGTTATAAACCTATCTTTCATAAGCACCGAAAGCCTCCCTCATTGTTTACCAGTGACCTCCTTGTCATCATTCAACGCATTCCAACCCAGCACGATTCTGTAGACCATCCAGATCACTGTGATAATGAGTACAAAAAGGCCTATTCCCATACCAAAAGTGAGGCCTGATATGGCAAATCCTGCTAAAGCAACCCAAGTTGTTTGAATTTGCCAGTTGAAATGAGAGGCTAACCAAGTCCCTTCAACATCTTTACGCCAAATAAAATTTATTGCTACACCGATCAATAAGGGCAATCCAGCCAACATAAAGGTCAATGCTTGACACAAATAAACTGTTGCAGCCAACTTTTTAGAGGCTGACAATTTATCCTCTTCTAAATGCTCAATCGTTAAATCTTTCATTATAATCACCTATTCAATTTATTGTTTATTAGAAAGACCCACTTTTTAAGGGTCTTTAATTATTGGCTAAGCCGAATTATCACGACACCCAATTTACATCTATTATCATGCGCCATGATGCTCATTAATAGCTAAATCCTGCTGTCAATGCGGAGAGGATGTGCTTAATAAGCCTAACTTGCAACACCTTTCTTTATAAGTTTGCAAGTTTATATTTAAGCGTTCATAAGACCGTCATTAAAAGCAAATCTTGCGGATTATTTTACTCTTTTCCAATTTAATTTAAACCTCGTCCCTTAAAAAACAAGAACCTAGAAAAGCTTTTTCTTTAGTGCTTTTTTTAGTATTGTATTTTCCAGAAAACACTATATATTGTGCCAACAATTTAAATAATATCTATATATAGATATTAATACCAACATCACCCTAGCAATATAAGGCGCTGATTTTTGGTTTATTTTCCACTTTCACTCTATAAACACAGGGATATTTACCCATGCCAGCAAAACTTCATGTGATAGCCGATACCGTAACGGAAATCCCTTTTCAAGATGCTTCAATGGATATTTGGGACACCAAATACCGCTTGAAAACGAAAGACGGTATCGCTCTTGATGACACCATTGATGAAACTTATCAACGGGTTGCTAGAGCCCTGTCACAAGTCGAAAAAGGCAGTAATAAACAGGATCAATATTATCAGGAATTTCTCTGGGCTTTACGTCAAGGCGTTATTCCTGCAGGTCGAATTATTTCTAACGCTGGCGCACTGGAACACAAACCAGCCACATCAACCATTAACTGTACGGTATCAGGCACCATTGCAGATTCAATGGATGACATATTGAGCAAAGTTCATGAAGCCGGCTTAACACTAAAAGCTGGTTGTGGCATTGGTTATGAATTTTCAACTCTACGCCCTAAAGATGCTTACGTTTCAGGTGCGGGTGCTTATACCTCTGGGCCGTTATCCTTTATGGATATTTATGACAAAATGTGTTTTACCGTCTCTTCTGCGGGAGGAAGACGTGGCGCTCAAATGGCTACTTTTGATATTGGACATCCCGATGTTATTGAGTTTATCCGTGCCAAACGTGAAAACGGTCGCTTAAGACAATTTAACCTCTCGTTACTGATTACGACTGAATTTATGCAAGCCGTCAAAACTGATCAGCCTTGGCCTTTATCATTTCCAGTCACCGAGAAAGAAGTTAAACTCGATAAACTTGATTTGACCAACAGCCAGCAGATTATATGGCGTGACCTGCCCATTAAAGAAAACTATATAGTGAATAATGATGGTCTGATCGCTTGCAAAGTATCTAAAACGATTCCTGCACGTCGACTCTGGGACATCATCATGAGCTCTACTTATGATTATGCGGAGCCTGGTTTTATTCTGATCGACAAAGTGAATGAAATGAATAACAACTGGTTTTGTGAAAAAATCCGTGCAACTAATCCCTGCGGCGAACAACCTTTGCCTCCTTACGGTAGTTGCTTGTTAGGTTCTATCAACCTGACCCGTTTTGTAAAAAAACCCTTTACTCCCGACGCAACGTTTGATTGGAAAAACTACCGTAAAACCATCAAAATCTTTACCCGTATGCTGGATAACGTGGTTGAGATTAATGGCCTACCTTTACCACAGCAACGTGAAGAGATTATCAGTAAACGCCGACATGGTATGGGCTATCTTGGCTTAGGCTCAACCGTCACCATGCTGGGCATGAAATACGGAGATACTGCTTCCGTTAACTTTACTGAAGAAGTGACCAAAGTGTTGGCGGTAGAAGGCTGGAAAGCTGCTTTATCATTAGCAAAAGAAAAAGGGCCTGCTCCTATCATGACGCAAACCTTTACTGTGACTGGAGAAATGCTCCATAAACGTCCAGAAATGGTTGCTGATGGTTATAAAATGGGCGATGAAGTGCCAGGTAAGTTGTTACACGCAAAATACAGTCGTTACATGCAACAACTCGCAAAAGAAGAGCCTGAGCTGGTGGCCGAACTCATTGAGACAGGTGCACGCTTTTCTCATCACAGCTCTATTGCTCCTACTGGCACCATTTCATTATCTTTAGCGAACAATGCCAGCAATGGCATAGAGCCCAGCTTTGCTCATCATTACTCGCGTAATGTGATTAGGGCGGGTAAAAAATCAAAAGAGAAAATCGACGTGTTTTCTTTTGAACTCTTGGCCTACCGGGAAATGATTAACAGCCATGCAATGCCTTATAGTGATAATCCAGAACATGCTTTGCCGGATTATTTTATAGCGGCTGATGACGTTACCCCTAAGCAGCATGTCGACATTCAGGCAGCTGCGCAAAAATGGATAGATTCTTCTATATCCAAAACGGCTAATGTACCTACAGACTTCCCTTACGAAGATTTTAAGTCAATCTACGAATATGCTTATGACAAAGGTCTAAAAGGTTGCACAACGTTCCGCTTTAACCCAGAAGTCTTCCAAGGTGTTTTAGTTAAAGAATCCGATTTAGAAAACACCACGTATCAATTTACTTTAGATGATGGTGCAGTGATTGAACTTAAAGGTAATGAAGATGTGGAATATGATGGAGAGATTCATAGTGCTGCCAATTTATTTGATGCCTTAAAAGAAGGCTACTACGGTAAATTTTAAGCGTCGGTATCTAAGGAAGCTTACAAACTTACAGAGATCATCCCTTGGCACACGAATTAAATCAGGACAAAACAGCATGGCATTCAAGATAGACAAAAAAATTATCAGTTACAAAGTACTTAACACCGAAGAAAAAGCCAATTCCGAACAGGCTACGCTTGAAGAGCAAAAGCTTGACCTGGAAAGCATGCATGAAAATGTTGCTCGCCCAGAAATTCTACATGGCACCACTTACAAAATTAAAACCCCCCAATCAGAACACGCATTGTATATCACGATCAATGACATGATTTTGAATGAAGATACCGAATATGAAGAACGTCGTCCTTACGAAGTCTTTATTAACTCAAAGAATATGGAACATTTCCAATGGGTATTGGCATTAACTCGGGTTATATCTGCAGTATTTCGTAAAGGAGGTGATTCCTGTTTTTTAGTGGAAGAGCTTAAATCTGTGTTTGATCCTAAAGGCGGCTACTTTAAAAAAGGCGGTGTGTTTATGCCTTCTTTGGTCGCTGAAATTGGCTGTACCATCGAACAGCATCTTAAAAAGATCGGTATGCTTAAAACGCATGATCTGGATACACACCAAAAAAAATTCTTGGATGCCAAGCGTAAAGAGTTTGAAGCGATTCACAGTGATGCTTCATTATTAGATGAATCAGGTAGCTTTCCAGCTAAGGCTCTACTCTGTGCTAAATGCCAAACCAAAGCCCTTGTCTTAATGGATGGCTGCATGACTTGTTTGAATTGTGGCGATAGTAAGTGCGGGTAATCTAGCTTAGCTCCATTCAACAGTTCAAAATCCGCAATACCCGGTCATCCATAAATTAGCGCTGGGTATTGCAGTGATTGATAATGTTATCGACTTATTGGCAAATAAAAAAATTATTTCACTAAACTTAATAATACCCCTGCTGCCACAGCTGAACCAATAACTCCCGCAACATTTGGACCCATCGCATGCATTAAAAGAAAGTTATGCGGATTACTTTCTAGGCCTAGCTTGTTTGCTACCCTCGCCGCCATTGGTACGGCAGAAACTCCAGCAGCTCCAATCAACGGGTTAATCGGTGTATCACTGAATCGGTTCATAATTTTCGCCATAATAACACCTGAAGCTGTTCCTATAGCAAAAGCGATTGCACCCAACGCTAAAATACCGAGGGTTTGAAATTGTAAAAAAGCATGTGCACTCAACTTTGATCCAACAGACAAGCCTAGAAAGATAGTCACGATATTGATTAGTTCATTTTGTGCGGTTTGACTTAATCGGTCAACAACACCGCACGCATTCATCAAGTTACCCAACGCGAACATACCAATCAGTGGAGTTGCTGAAGGCAATAACAAAACAGATAAAATTAACAGCATTAATGGAAATACAATTTTTTCAGTTTTGCTTACGAAACGCATTTGTTGCATTTCAATTTTGCGCTCATCTTCTGTCGTTAAGGCACGCATAATAGGTGGCTGAATTAATGGTACCAGTGCCATATAAGAATAAGCAGCAACAGCAATCGCACCCAACAGATCCGGCGCTAATTTGGAAGCCACATAAATTGCCGTAGGGCCGTCAGCTCCACCGATAATGCCAATAGCGGCGGCATCTCTTAAACTAAACTCCAAGCCAGGAATAGCATTAAGGGCTAAAGCACCTAATAACGAAGCAAAGATACCAAATTGCGCAGCAGCACCTAATAACATAGTTTTTGGATTGGCCAGCATAGGGCCAAAATCAGTCATTGCTCCCACACCCATAAAGATCAGTAAAGGAAAAATGCCCAATTTAATGCCGAAATATAAGTAATATAATATACCGCCTTCTTCGGCAATACCCGCCACCGGAATATTACTTAAAATAGCACCAAAACCAATAGGCAATAACAGTAAAGGCTCAAAACCTTTTTTAATAGCCAGAAACAGTAATAAAAACCCAACCAGCATCATAAATGCCTGACCGCTAGTAAAGTTATATATGCCTGTACTTTGCCAGAGTGATAGCAGATTTTCCATAAAATGTCTCTTGATAAGCTACGTTGCTACAAGGTAACTAAAGCATTACCGCCTGCTACTGCACCACCTTCCTTAATATGGACGGCACTGACAGTACCCGCGAATTTAGATCGCACTTCTGTTTCCATTTTCATGGCTTCCATAATGACAACCACTTCACCTTCTTCAACAACGCTACCCACCTCAACGAGAATTTTCAGTATGTTACCCGCCATAGGCGCATATACGCTAGAACCAGAACTTTCTATCACTGCTTGTGTACTTGCTTCAGTGACGACAGGCTGAATTTTTAACGCTGCTCCCACTGGCCCTACAGTCACATTGAAATTTCTACCATCAACATTAACGGTATAGGTTCCTATACTACCCTCGCCTGCAGCGACTGTTGTTTTAGGCGCTTCGACGTTAGTAGTCGCTGGAGCTTGATCTGGCGCTGCTTCAAAAGCAGCTGAGTTTCCCCGGTTGGCTAAAAACTTCCAGCCAACTTGAGCGAACATGCCATTGATTAAGGCGTCTTCTTCAACATGCTTTGCGAGCGTTACACCTTCTGCTTTCGCTTTTTCTTGTACTTCAGCAATCAACTTATCCATTTCTGGCTGAATTAAGTCTGCCGGCCTGCAAGTAATGGGTTCACTACCCGCCAAAACTCTATCTTGCAACTCCTTATTAACTGGTGCTGGCGTCGCCCCATATTCACCTTTTAAAACACCTGCCGTTTCTTTTGTAATGGTTTTATAACGCTCGCCTGTCATGACATTCATAACAGCTTGCGTACCCACAATTTGAGAAGTTGGCGTTACTAAAGGAATAAAACCTAAATCTTCACGCACTCTAGGTATTTCACGTAATACTTCGTCGAATTTGTCAGAAGCACCTTGTTCTTTTAACTGGCTTTCCATGTTGGTCAACATGCCACCAGGGACTTGGGAAATTAAAATCCGACCATCAACACCTTTCAAACTTCCTTCGTATTGCGCATATTTCTTGCGAATATCTCTAAAGTAGAGCGCAATATCTTCCAGTTTGACTAAATCTAAACCGGTTGCCCTGTCAGTACCTTCAAGGCTTGCAACGATTGTTTCTGTAGCACTATGACCATAAGTCATGCTCATCGATGAGATAGCCGTATCGACATTATCAATACCGGCTTCTGCAGCTTTAATAAGAGTGGCGACACTTAAACCTGTTGTAGCATGACAATGTAAATGGATTGGAATTTTAGTGCTTTTTTTCAAGCGACTAACCAATTCAAAAGCGTCATAGGGTTTGAGTAATCCCGCCATATCTTTTATACAGATAGAATGCGCTCCCATATCTTCAATCTGTTTACCCAAGTCTACCCATACATCAATGGTATGGACTGCACTTGTGGTATATGAGATTGTTCCCTGGGCATGAGCACTGGTATTAAGGACGGCTTTAACTGCATGCTCTATGTTTCTCATGTCATTCATCGCATCAAAGATACGAAAAACATCTATCCCGTTAACAGCACAGCGCTCAACAAACTTATCAACCACATCATCTGCATAATGTCGATAACCTAAAATATTTTGCCCTCTAAGCAACATTTGCTGAGGCGTCTTAGGCATTGCAGTTTTAAGAGTTCGCAGTCTTTCCCAAGGGTCTTCTCCTAAATATCGGATACACGCATCAAATGTTGCGCCTCCCCATGATTCAATAGACCAATAGCCAATCTGGTCAAGTTTCTCACAGATAGGCAGCATATCTTCTATGCGTAGACGAGTGGCTAAGATAGATTGATGAGCATCTCTTAAGACTACTTCAGTGATAGCTAGGGGCTTTTTTTTATCTTTGGCCATTCTAAATATTTCTCCAAGAATCTTGTAGGTTCGAAATTGTTGACCTTTTGGGCCGTTTAAAGCACTTAAAACGATTGATACAACTTAGGTCAGTGTCAAGCAACTGACTCACTAAGGCTTTATTTGTGTTGCCTCCGATGTTGATGAACCGCTGCTGTTATAGCAGCAATTACACTTTTATCAATGCCGGGTGATAGAGAAGTTGATATCCCTGAAATAGGCGCGTCTGGAAAAAACCGCTGAACCAATACTGACATAATATTGACAGCGTATACCAACATCGTCAAAAACAGAAATACAATGCCCATCCCAGCAAACATTAATTCAACCCCGCTACTCATCATTTCTGCCATTTCGCTAAACCTTGAGTTAATACTCTGTGTATTTACTATAAATGCTGATTTCTTGATGACTCTTTTAAAGCGTCAATGTGAATTTACTATAAAAGCACTCTGTATACAACCTCATATCTTCTTTTAAAAGAAACGAGAGAGCACTTTAGGTAATTTGATAATTCAAACTTTCAAAGTATTGAAGCGCTACGTATTAAAAACGCAGCGCAAAGCCTAAGTCCAATCTTCTTTATAACGCGGCTAAAACACTCTCATAATCTGGTTCATTAGCTAACTCACTTACTAATTGAGTATAAATAATAACATCATGTTCATCAATGACCACTATAGCTCTAGCAGTTAATCCTGCCAGAATAGTATTTACCAGCCTCACGCCATAAATATCTGAAAAATCAGAACGAAACGTAGATAAGGCAATGACATGCTTTAAGCCTTCGACTTCACAAAAACGGCATTGTGCAAAAGGCAGATCAGCAGAAACAACCAAAACAACTGTATTATAAAGATGAGCCGCTTTTTCATTGAAAATACGCGTCGAAGTTGCACAGGTCGGTGTATCCAGACTCGGTACAATATTCAACACCTTTCGTTTACCCTCAAAAGAAGCTAAATTGACATCGACTAACTTACTATTGACCAATGAAAAGTCAGGGGCCTTGCTACCTACTACAGGCAACTCGCCAGAAGTGTGCAATGGTTTTCCTTGAAATGAAATAGTTGCCATAAAAATCTCAATAAAATTTAAAATCTGGATCTTCGCAATAAAATACGAAACGCTTTATGCATCAATCACATTACTCTTTTTTAGTTTTGGCTCGTTTCTGCAAACGCTCGCGCTTCTGTACTTGCCATTCTGTTATCTTCTTTTTTTGTCCATGAAACGGATTAACTGGCGATCTAAATTCTAAACGTATCGGCGTCCCAGATAACTTAAGCTTCTCACGAAAATAATTCATCAAATAACGTTTATAAGAGATTGGCAGTGCATCGGTTTGTACCCCATGTATAACTACAATAGGAGGATTGCGTCCACCTTGATGGGCGTATTTTAATTTAATACGCCGGGTATTCACGATAGGGGGTTGATGCGCAACAGTCGCTTCTTTAAGGATACGAGTCAACACTGGTGTTGACATATCCAGCATGGCTGATTCATATAATTTACTAACCACGTCAAACAACTTACCCACTCCACTACCATGCAGGGCAGAAATTGGATGCTTCTCAGCAAAATCAAGAAACGATAACTTAACTTCTAGTTGGCGCTTAACTGTTTCCTTTTGTTCTGTATTAAGTCCATCCCATTTATTTAAACCTATAATTAATGCTCGGCCTGCTTCTAAGACCAGGCCTAATAAATGTGCATCCTGATCAGCAATACCTTCCCTTGCATCAATCATATAAATAACGACATTTGCTTGCTCAATAGCTTGCAATGTTTTAATTACACTGAACTTTTCAATCGTTTCTGCGACTCTGGACCTGCGCCGCATACCCGCAGTATCAATTAAAGTAAACTGCTTGCCATTCCGTTCAAAAGGAATATAAATGCTATCGCGAGTCGTACCCGGCTCATCAAATACAATAACACGCTCTTCACCCAGCAACCGATTGACTAAAGTCGATTTACCCACATTTGGTCGACCCACAACTGCAATTGCAATACCTCTTCGGGTATCATCGTCGAGAACACCATCCACTTTAATGGGTAGTAATTGGTCAACTCTTAGCAATAACTCTGGAATTCCGCGACCATGAGAAGCGGCAATTTGGACTGGCTCGCCTAGAGCCAAAGAATAAAAATCTGAAGCGGCAATCGTTGCATCAATACCATCGACTTTATTAGTCACTAACAGTATCGGTTTATCTAATTTTCTAAGCGAGTCAGCAATCACTTTATCAGATGCACTCAATCCTTCGCGCGCATCCACCATAAACAAAACCACATCCGCTTCTTGCAAGGCAATTTGAACCTGCTTCCTGGCAAAACTTTCAATTCCTTCAGCATCATCAGCTATTCCGCCCGTATCTACAACCAGACAAGGTCGAATTCCATGCTTAACACGACCATACTGCCGATCTCTGGTTAATCCAGGAAAATCGGCAACTAAAGCATCTCTACTTCGAGTTAAATAATTAAACAACGTGGACTTACCCACATTAGGGCGCCCAACAAGGGCTATTACAGGTAACATATTTTTAAAGTGCTCGAGTTTTTATAGCGGCAAGTGTGCCATCTTTTGCATATGCATAAACAATTCCATCAACAATAACTGGTTTAGCATCGATTGCACTATCTGAAATCTTTATTCGCCCCAGTTGCCTACCATCACTCTTAGATAACCAATGCACATACCCCTCAAAATCTCCGACAACTACATAGTTCTCATAAACTGCAGGCGCGGTTAACTTCCTTTGATGTAAATCTTTTTGCTTCCATAATGAAGCGCCAGTCCTCTGTTCTAATTGCCAAACATCGTCACTTGTAT
This sequence comes from uncultured Methylococcaceae bacterium, assembly GCA_903859415.1. GTDB lineage: Bacteria > Pseudomonadota > Gammaproteobacteria > Methylococcales > Methylomonadaceae > Methylobacter_C. Next base: position 25,476 of record CAIOMN010000070.1, on the reverse strand, counting down.
CAGACACGTATAAATAACGGGTATCATGTCCCAACCCAGTATAAGAGGATATAGTTTCGTTACGCCAAAGTACTTCACCATCCGACTCCGATAATGCCGCAACACCTCCATGATAACTAGCGATATAAATTATTCCCCCGACATCTATTGGATCAACGTCAAGGTCAACCAAACGCTCCACCTCAGACCTTCCTTTAGGTATTGCAATACTAGTTTCCCAAGCATATTTACCATCAGTTAATCGCATCGCCATTAATTTACCATTATCGTATCCCTCGATAATATTCTCTTCTGCAATCAAAGGCGCTCCGATACCTCGAACACTTAAAGCAGGTGCATTATGCTCATAATTCCAGATCTTGGCGCCAGTTTTTTCATTTAAAGCAATCAGTTCTCCATCAGTCGTTCTTACAACCACTATCCCATTTGAAACAACGGGCACTGACAACACCTCACTAGACACTTTTGAACGCCAGAGTTGCGCACCGTTTTCACTATTCAGGGCAACGACATCGGCATCACTGGAACCTAAAATAACCGTATTTACGCCAATGCCAGGCCCTGCTGAGAAATGAACGTCTGTTTCGACTTCCCAAATGACACGTCCAGTAACCAGATCCCTTGCCTGCACTAACCCTTCTCTATCAGCTACCAACAATTTGCCAAATCCGTATATAGGGAGTAGCTTCAAAGACTGTTCATCTGCACCAACACCAACCGACTCACTCCAAAGCGCTTCAATCTTTATTTCAGGAGGATATTCAACTAAAACGGCTGGAGGATCTGAGTTATCTTCTCCACCTTTAAAATAATTCGTTATCCCATCAATAGACTCATTAACTGTATCTAAAGCAGCACAACCCGTTAAAGTTAAAACTAAACAAAAACTGATAAGCGAAGAGAAGCGCATTATTTTAAAGGCTCAACATTTGGAGTAATTTCTTTTTGAGGTGTAGTCAAATCATCTATTTTAATTTGTAACAAAGGTGATCTATAACCACTTTCTATTGCCTTTTGGTAAGAGCTTCTTGCCTGATCCAATCGGTCCAGTGCAACATACAAATCACCCACTAATTCATCATAATTGCCTGAGAAACTAGCTGATGTAGCTGGATCAACATTATTAATTAACTCTAAACCTTTCTCATATTCTCCAGTTGCAAGCATTAATCTAACTAAACGGATCTTTGCAATATTACTCAACTCATTATTTGAACTAGCCGTCACATTCGTAAGAATTGACTTTGCACCGGCAAGATCACCTTGCTCCGCTTTTAATTTTGCCAATAAAAGTTGACTATAAATTGCATATTCCGTCTTAGGGTATTCACCTTTTATGCGCTCGGCTAACTTATCCGCACCGTCTTTCTTATCTGCCTCAATCTCTTGAACTAATTCACTGTAAAGAGTAGAGGCCTGCTCTGCCTGAGTTTTCTTGTGCTCTTTCCAATAATTCCATCCCAAGATAATAGCAATCCCTAAAATAGCACCCAAAATGGTTGATTGTCCGTTTTCTTTCAACCATCTCTTAACGGCTTCAAGTTGCTGTTCTTCTGTTTCGTAAATTTCCACGTTCTTACTCTATGTGATAATTAAAAAAGATAATGTTTGTAAATCTATATCGTCAGAATCATTTAGATTGAAACATATAGTCTTGCAAAAACGCGATGACTTGCTGTTGTGAAAGGGTCTGTTGACCTTGATCATCACGTAATGATTTAAGACTTAATTTGCCACGACTTACTTCATCGTCACCCAAAATCAGGGCGAAGTCGGCACCACTTTTATCAGCCTTCTTAAACTGACTTTTAAAACTGCCCCCTCCGCAATTGACTTGTAATTTTAAGCCGGGTACTTCATTTCTGATTGCTTCAGCCAAACGTAATCCTTCACGCTCTGCGGTCTCACCCACACGAATCATGAAGACATCAACTGGTCTCGGGGTAGTTACATGACCGGACACCTCAATAAGTGCCAATAAACGCTCAATTCCCATGGCGAATCCTACGGCAAAATTGGCTTTACCACCCAGTTGCTCTACCAAACTATCGTAACGACCGCCAGCACAAACAGTTCCTTGCGAACCCAACTCATCGGTCACCCACTCAAAGACTGTTTTACTGTAATAATCCAGACCACGAACCAATCGGGTTGTTATTTCATAACTAATACCCAGATCATCCAGAATAGCAGTTAAGGTATTGAAATGAGCTAAACTTTCAGCACCTAAATAATCCATTAATTCAGGTGCATTAGCAACCAAAGTTTGCATTGCTGGATTTTTAGTATCCAGTATTCGCAAGGGGTTAGTTTCCAATCGACGCAAACTATCCTCGTCTAATTGGTCTAAATGACCTCGAAAGTAATCGACTAAAACCGCACGATAAACCAAACGCTCTTCTATAGTTCCTAATGAATTCAATTGCAAACGCACTTTGTCGCGAATGCCTAACTTCTTCCACAATCGATCCATAAGAATAATCAATTCGGCATCAATATCAGGCCCTGACATTCCATAAGTCTCAACACCTAATTGGATAAACTGACGATAGCGGCCTTTTTGAGGGCGTTCATGTCGATACATGGGGCCGTAATACCAGAGACGATGCACTTGATTATGTAATAAGCCGTGCTCTAAGCAGGCCCTAAGACAGCCTGCAGTTCCTTCTGGGCGTAGCGTTAATGAATCACCATTACGATCCTCAAAAGTATACATTTCTTTTTCTACGATATCAGTTACTTCACCAATAGAGCGCTTAAAAAGTTCTGTTTTTTCAACAATAGGTAAACGAATTTCACTGTATCCATACGTACTCAATACCTCCCTTAGCATCCCTTCGATATATTGCCATAGTGGAGTTTCGTCTGGAAGCACATCATGCATGCCTCGAATCGCTTGTATATTATTTGCCATTTTAATTAGTTGTGCCCTTATTGCAGGACAGGCTTGAGTTGTTTTGCTTCATAAGATAAAGGAAAATGTTCTACCAATAATTGTTGATAGTGCTCAGCTTTGGCGGGACTACCTAAGGCAAACTCAGTTTGCATTGCAATCCATAAAAGCCCTGATGTATAAACACCTACCATTAAGTATCTCCCTAGATAACTTCTCGCTTCCGGATAGTCCCTATTTTGGAAACTGATTTTTTGCATTTCTAATAATGCCGGCGCATATGCAAAATTAAGTAGCAATGCTTGTTCAAAATAACTCTTGGCACTTTGAATGCTGTTGATCGCCAATTGACATCGCCCCGCATTCGTTAAGGCTATCCATTGCCTATCATTTAACTGTGTTGAACTTGCCAGAAGCAGCAAAGTCAGACCTTGCTTATATTTACCACGATCGCAGAGAAAACGACCAAAATTATTTTGTACGCTCCAATCATCAGGAGACAATGCGAGTGCTCTTTCGTAATGGTCACTGGCCTGTTGATTGTCCATTAGCTTTTCATATAAAAACGCATAAGCGTTATGCACCTGGACATTATCAGGATCTTTTGTTAGGGCTATTTGTAGATTTTCTTTCGCTATTTCAAGCTTATCCAAATCCATATAACGAACACCCAACTGCAAATAAATACTGCTCGACTCCTTTTTACTGACTTCATCTGTCAATGAAACACATGAAATCAAACCAACCAATAAAAATCCGAAACTTATGCGATTAAATAACTTTTCCGCATCAGACTGCACTCTCAGCGCCTACTAATTTTAACTTTAGATGTCGACGGCTCTTATCTTCAACTTGCCCAACCAATTGCCCACACGCAGCGTCAATATCTTCACCACGCGTTTTCCTAACCGTTGTCACAATCCCTGCATCGTTTAAAAATGTCTTGAATCGATTAATGGCTTCCTTGCTTGAACAACGATAAGCGTTATTAGGAAACGGATTAAAAGGGATTAAGTTTAATTTTGCCGGCACCGTTTTTAACAGTTTAACCAATCCACGCGCATCATCCATGGAATCATTGATTCCATCCAGCATAACGTACTCAAAAGTAACGGTTCTGCGTGGCGCTATCTTGGCATTATCACGACAGGCTTCCATTAACTCCTTTAATGGATATTTTTTATTAATGGGGACCAGTTTATCCCTTAATTCATCTCTTACCGCATGTAACGAAACCGCAAGACTGACATCACACACTTCAGTTAATCGATACATTGCCGGGACAACACCCGATGTACTTATGGTCACTCTACGTTTAGATAATCCAAAGGTAAAATCATCCATCATCAAATTCATTGCTGCGACGACATTATCAAAATTGAGTAAAGGCTCACCCATACCCATCATCACAACATTGGTAATTTTCTTGGCGTCACCTAAGCGCTTTTGAGCAACGATCACTTGACCAATAATCTCTGAGGTTTTCAGGTTACGGTTAAAACCCTGCTGAGCCGTTGAACAAAAAGTACACGCTAAAGCGCAACCAATTTGAGATGAAACACATAACGTGCCCCGACCTTCTTCAGGAATAAAAACTGTTTCAACCCGATTACCACAACTGGTTTGTAAAGCCCATTTACAGGTGCCATCGCTGGCAATCTGCTCGACCACTATCTCAGGCGTTGCCATATAGCAATTTTCATTGAGATAGGCACGTAAGGGTTTACTTAAATTGGTCATTAAATCAAAATCAGAAACCCCTTCCTGATAGATCCATTTAAGTAGTTGTGTTGCTCGAAAAGGCTTTTCACCTAAAGCGACAAAAAAAGCCGCAAGGCCTTTTCTGTCGTAATCAAGCAAATTAAACCGTTCTGTCTTAACGGGTTCTAGCACTGATTTCATTATCCGAGAAAAAATAAGCGATTTCTCTTTGAGCGGTTTCTAACGCATCAGAACCGTGTACAGCGTTCTCATCGATACTACTTGCAAAATCAGCACGAATAGTGCCTGGCGCTGCGTCTTTAGGATTAGTTGCACCCATAATTTCGCGATGCTTAAGAACTGCGTTTTCGCCTTCTAAAACTTGCATAATCACTGGACCAGAAATCATAAAAGCAACCAAATCTTTAAAGAATCCGCGTTCACTGTGTTCTGCGTAAAAACCTTCTGCTTGCTCTTGAGTCAAATGCAACATTTTAGCAGCAACAATAGTCAAACCATTGCTTTCAAAACGGCTATAAATTTGACCGATTACATTTTTTGCAACAGCGTCAGGTTTAATAATTGAAAAAGTGCGTTCTATTGCCATTATGTCTTTAAACTCCAAAAGTAATATTAAATAAATTTCTTAAGTTTCCCATTATACCCGATCATCAAGGCATTGTAGAGAAACGACCTTGTCAAGGACTAAGGTCTGCGATCTATATCCGCGCCTTCTTTAACCGGTATCATCAAGTCTTCAGCACTAACACCCAATAACAATGCCGCTGGACTGGCAATAAAAATGGAGGAATACGTACCGAAGAAGACCCCAAATAAAAGCACGATAGAGAAGTTATGAATAATCTCTCCGCCCAGGAAAAACAGAGAAATCAACACCAAAATAACAGTCAACGACGTCATAATGGTTCTACTTAACGTGACATTGACAGAAATATTCATGATCTCTTCAGTTGACTTATTTCTTAATAAGCGAAAGTTTTCTCTGATTCGGTCATACACAACAATAGTGTCGTTTAGCGAGTAACCGATCAAAGCCAGCACGGCAGCTAATACCGTCAAATCAAACTCTAACCCCAAAATAGAAAACAATCCCAAGGTCACAACAACATCGTGAATGGTCGCAATAATCGCACCTGTAGAGAACTTCCATTCAAAACGCCAAGCGATATAAATCAGGATACAGATAGTGGAATACAATAAAGCCAAAAAGCCATCTTCAGCCAAATCATCACCGACTTGCGGCCCGACAAACTCTACACGGCGAACACTAGCAGGTTCTGCGGTTGTTTTGTTAATAGCTTCTAACACTTTTGTACTTAAATCAGCGTTACTAATGTCTGAATGGGGTTTTAAACGGATTAAAACATCTTTAGTGGTACCAAAGTTCTGCACAGTCGCATCATCAAAACCTTGAGTATTTAAAGTGTTACGCAGCGCTGTTAGATCCGCTGCTTTTTGATAACCCACCTCAATCAAGGTACCACCGGTAAAATCGATACCCATTTGCAAGCCACGTGTTGCCAGCGAAACTATCGAAATAAGCATCAACACACTAGAGAATATGATTGCTTTATTGCGATTACCGATAAAATTTATATTAGTTGTCTTCATATTTTATTCTTCTAAAAGTAGGAGCAAAGCTGTGTGCTTATCCTTACAGACTCTATTGACCATAACTATAGTGATAGCTTCTCAACTCTACGATTACCGTAAATCCAGTTAATAACCATCCGCGTACCCGTAATCGCTGTAAACATAGAGGATAAAATCCCGATAATCAGCGTTACCGCAAAACCTTTTACTGATCCAGTACCAAAGGCAAATAACACAACCGCAACAACAAGGTTGGTAAAGTGAGAATCAAGAATAGTTGCAAAGGCTTTATCGTAACCAATAAAAATAGCCGCTTGTGGTGTTATCCCATGCTTAAGCTCTTCTTTGATACGCTCAAAAATCAATACGTTAGCATCAACCGACATACCTACCGTCAAGATAATCCCAGCAATACCGGGTAATGTTAACGTTGCTTGCAACATAGACAAAATAGCGACCACAATAACAACGTTAAAGGCTAAAGCAAAATTAGCTATCACACCAAACAAACGATAATAAACCGCCATAAACAATACAACCAAGGCAAAACCCACCACAAAAGACAACATGCCCTTATCAATGTTATCTTGTCCTAAACTGGGACCGACTGTACGTTCTTCAACAATATCAACTGGGGCTGCTAAAGCTCCCGCTCTTAATAGTAAAGACAGATTTCTGGCTTCTTGTGGACTATCCAAGCCAGTCGTTTGGAAACGTTTACTAAATACACCCTGTATCGTCGCAACGTTAATCACTTTTTCTACTTTTTCTTTATGACGGATTTTTTGACCGTCAACTACTTTTGTTTCTACTTTATATTCAATGAATACAACAGCCATTGGTTTACCAACACTCACTTGTGTTGTTTTAGCCATCTTTGCAGCACCCACGCCATTCAAAGAAATATTAACGGAAGGCCGGCCATCCTGATCCTGCCCAGAAGATGCATCCACGATTTGATCACCGGTCACGATAACCCGGCGATCCAAAAGTATTGGATTACCGCTTCTGTCATTATATAAACGGCTACCAACAGGCACATGCCCAGAAACTGCTTGCTGAACATCGTGCTCAACATCAACTAAACGATACTCCAGCGTCGCTGTTGTACCCAAAATTTCTTTAGCTCTTGTCGTATCTTGTACGCCAGGCAATTGAACCATGATACGGTTTTCACCTTGTTGCTGAATAACAGGCTCTGCCACCCCTAATTCATTAACACGATTACGTAAAGTGGTCATGTTTTGCGCTACAGCAAACTTCTTTATTTCACGCGTTTCTTTTTCAGATAGCTTTAACCAGATTTGATCCTGTGCTTCTGGCTCAGTAATCTCAAGATTATGAAAATCTTTATCTAAAGCAGTCAAAACGTCTGCTTTATCCTCTATAGACTTTAGAGTCACTTTAAAAAAACCATTATCTTTTGCAACAGTTTGATAGCGCAACTTTGCATTTCTTAAGGCCAGACGAATATCATCTATATTACGGTCTTCAGCCTGCTTTACCGCTGCATCCATATCCACTTCTAATAGAAAATGTACACCTCCGCGCAAGTCCAAACCAAGATACATCGCTTGGGCGCCCAAGGCACGTAACCAGGTTGGTGTAGTTGGCGCCAGATTTAGAGCAACCGTATAATTGCTACCTATTTTATCCCTCAATAAATCAGCGACTTTAAGCTGATCATCGGTATTGCTAAATCTCGCTAAAATACGACCGTCTTTAAACTCAAACGCTTTAACAGGAACACCCGATGCTTTAATATCGGACGCTATCTGATTTGATTGATCTTGGGTAATATTAGTCATTTGTGTAGATGACACCTGAACAGAAGGGTCATCACCGTACAAATTAGGTAATGAATAAATAATTCCGATACCAAAAATAATCAGAACTAATAAATTTTTCCAAAGTGGATAATGGTTTTGCATGTGTTATTCCAATAATTAAACTGCGCTCCAAACAAAGTCCATTGCTTTGACTTTGACTCTGCTTCGCGCTATCACATTAAGCTTTATTGATAGTTACTTTTTTAGTGATCGCTTTATAAGTTCCTTTAGGCATCATGCTCTCAATGCTTTGACGCTGTACTTGAATAAATGAATTTTCACTGACTTCAAGTTTTACAAAGTTATCATCCAGATCAACGATCTTACCTAAAATACCACCCGAAGTGACCACCTCTACCCCTTTACCCAGTGAAGCAATCATTTGCTTCTTTTCTTTAGTACGCTTTGATTGAGGACGTAAAAATAAAAAGTAAAAAAATGCTAAAATTCCCAGTGGAAACAGCATGCCTTCAATGCCAGGTTGCGCTGCTGCGGGCGCTGCCGCTAATGCGTCAGAAATAAAAAAACTCATAAATATCCTCAGTTATTATTGTATTTTAAAAAATTTCGTCATTATGCCACAGAAGGCGCCATTTTATCTCTTTGTTGGTAAAATTGGCTGACAAAAATATCCAGCTCCTGTTTTTCAATCGCGTCACGCAAGCCTTGCATAAGACTCAAATAATAATAGAGATTATGGATAGTATTGAGCCTTGATCCCAGCATCTCCTTACATTTATCTAAATGCCGTAAATAAGCTCTTGAGTAATTTTGACAGGTATAACAACCACAAGATTCATCTAATGGCTTGTTATCAAACTCATATTGACTATTTCTAATCTTGACTACACCAAACGTGGTAAATAAATGACCGTTCCGGGCATTTCTTGTGGGCATTACACAGTCAAACATATCAATACCGCGCCGAACCGCTTCCACGAGATCTTCTGGCGTACCAACGCCCATCAAGTAACGGGGCTTATCTTCAGGCATTTTGTTATGAATAACATCCAGGGTTGCCATCATTTCTTCTTTTGGCTCCCCAACTGACAAACCTCCAATCGCATAACCATCAAAACCAATATCCAGGAGACCGGAAATCGATTCCTGACGAAGATGCTCATACATCCCCCCTTGAACGATCCCAAACAATGCCGAAGGGTTATCTGCGTGTGCTTTTTTACTCCGTTCTGCCCAACGTAACGACAATCTCATAGAATCAGCCGCTTCTTTAACAGTGGCTGGATAAGGCGTACATTCATCAAAAATCATGACAATGTCAGAACCCAAATCCCGCTGCACTTGCATTGATTCTTCAGGCCCCATAAAAATGGTACTGCCATTAAGCGGAGATTTAAAGGTAACACCCTGTTCGGTAATTTTTCTTAATGCACCTAAACTAAACACCTGAAAACCACCTGAATCAGTCAGAATAGGCTTGTCCCAATGCATAAAATCATGCAAGTCGCCATGGGCTTTAATGACTGGAGTTGTAGGTCGCAACATTAAATGAAAGGTATTGCCTAAAATGATTTCCGCCCCAATACCGGTTAAATCCTCTGGCGTTAATGATTTAACTGCACCATAAGTACCGACTGGCATAAAAATAGGCGTTTCTACAACACCCCGATCAAAAGTAAGACGCCCACGCCGCGCATAACCATCTTTATTAATTAAATTAAATTCCATGCCAACATTATTCTGATTGATTCAAGTATGCAGATTATCCTGCCTTTTTAGGCAAGTACGCAACACTCCTTTATTTTTCAAAGCGAAAACTAGCGTTAATGACCTGGCTGAAAAGGAGAAGGGAATTGAGAAAGGGCGCTAATGAGGGGCGGCGGTAAAGACTGGTCGCGACCTGTCTCTACATCTCATAACAGTTAAATCATGTAATGATCAACACAAGAAATTCAGAGCATTCTAGTACTCAGTCAGCATCGATAACATGCGCCAGAACTGGGGTTTACTGGATGCTATGAACTGATGCCAAAAGTTTATTTTCTTGGTTAATTGATTCAAATCTGACAAAATAAATTTTTATTTATATAATAAGCAAAATAGCTTAATAATTTTTCAAAACTTATAATTGTTAAGATATCATTAATAACACTCCAACCTTTTAATCCTTCCTTGGTAATAAATTATGGCTTTTGTAGTCACTGAAAACTGTATTAAATGTAAATTTACTGACTGTGTTGATGTATGCCCTGTTGACTGTTTTCACGAAGGACCAAATTTTCTAGTGATTGATCCAGATGAATGCATTGATTGCACTTTATGCGAACCTGAGTGTCCTGCTAATGCTATATATGCCGAAGATGAATTACCAGAAGGACAAGAAATATTTATTGAGTTAAATGCCGAACTATCCAAAACTTGGCCTGCAATAACAGAAGTAAAAAAACCTCTTCCGGACGCCGATGAGTGGAACGGTAAAGTTAATAAAATTTCCTTCTTAGAGAAATAATAAAGAAAATCCTAATATGGCTGAAATAATATTAAAAATATTTAAAACAGCTAGCCCATGTTTAACCTCACGATTTAAGATTCGATTTATATGCTAAATGTTACGATAGATAAGAATCAAGAGGCCCTAAATTTTGAAAAACAAACAATGTGTTAATTCTTCTCCTTTTCAGTGCTTTAATATACTTAATGAGCTACTAGAACTCAAAATGGTATAATCTTTTTGAATTGTTTAATAATAACCCTATTAAATGACTTAGGAACTAAATTGTGGCACGTCAGAAATGAGCAGCCCTGCTATGATTAAAAAAATAGACAACAATTTTGACATTGTTAAAAATGGCCGTAATTTAGATTTTATGACAATTCTTAGACAAAAAAAAACCGGTAAAACCGGCTTTTTTTGTATTGCTTACTCAGGTCTGTCAATTAACTCGATGTAAGCCATCGGTGCATCATCTCCAGATCTAAATCCACATTTCATAATACGCAAGTACCCACCTGCTCTATTCTTGTACCTAGGGCCTAACTCATTAAAAAGTTTAGTTACAACTTCTCGGTCACGTAATCTAGAAAATGCTAGGCGTCTCTTTGCAACATTATCTTCTTTAGATAAAGTTATAAGTGGCTCAGCAAAACTTCTTAACTCTTTAGCTTTAGGTAAAGTAGTTTTTATCAATTCATGTTTAAATAATGAATTGGCCATATTACTAAACATAGCCTTACGATGACTACTATTTATATTAAATTTTCTACCTGATTTACGATGTCTCATTATACGAAGACCTAATTTTAATGTGTTGTTATTGCATGTGTGTGATCAGCAAGATTATCTGGTGGCCAATTTTCTAGCCGCATACCTAAAGACAACCCTTTTAATGCTAGTATATCTTTGATTTCAGTTAATGACTTCTTACCTAGATTTGGCGTTTTAAGTAACTCTACTTCTGTGCGCTGTATTAAATCACCTATATAAAATATATTCTCAGCTTTTAAACAATTAGCAGAACGTACGGTTAATTCTAAATCATCTACTGGACGAAGCAAAACAGGATCAAACACTTCTTCAATTTCTATTTCATCTTCAGCAACTTGGTCATTTACTTTCTCAAAATCAACGAATACAGACAATTGATCATGAAGTATAGTAGCAGCCATCTTTATAGTGGATTCTGGATCAACTGTTCCATTTGTTTCGAGTTCTATAACTAACTTATCTAAATTTGTTCTCTGTTCTACACGTGTACTTTCAACTTGATAGGCTACTTTTACAATAGGACTATATGACGCGTCTAATTGCAAAGCACCAACAACTGGATTATGATCAGAATTAAGTTTTCTGACACTAACAGGCTCATAACCCCTTCCACGACGAACTCTAATTTTCATTTTTAGAACGCCGGCTTGTGTTAAATTAGCTATCACTAAATCTGGATTTATTATCTCAACATCATGAGGAATAGAAATATCCGCTGCAGTAACACATCCCGCTCCATTTTTAGATAAAGTCAATTCTACTTCGTCTTTAGAATGAAGGATAACTGCGAGTTTTTTCAAATTTAACAAGATGTCAATTACATCTTCTTGGACACCTTCTATAGTGGTGTATTCATGAAGAACCCCATCGATCTCAACATCTGTAACAGCACAACCTGGAATTGTAGATAAAAGAACACGTCTTAATGCATTACCCAGTGAGTGACCAAAGCCACGTTCAAGCGGCTCAATAACAATCCTGGAGTGATTAGGTGACTTACTTACTACTTCAACTAATCTTGGCTTTAATAAGCCAGAAATAGGATTCTGCATTTACTTCCCTCGGAACAGCAATTATTTAGAGTAGAGCTCAACAACTAACTGCTCATTAATGTCACTACCAAGATCAACACGATCCGGCAAAGAACTAAAAGTACCAGTCATTGTTTTAGAATTTACTTCAACCCAAGAAGGAAAACCGTATTGCTCAGTTACAGATAGAGCATCAACAATTCTTTGTTGCTTTTTTGCTTTTTCCCTTATGGATACTACATCCCCTGGTGAAACCTGATAAGAGGGTACATTTATCAACGAAGCATTTATCATAACAGACTTATGAGAAACTAATTGACGTGCCTCAGCTCTAGTTGAAGCAAACCCCATACGATAAACGACATTATCCAACCTTGACTCAAGTAAATTCAACAAATTTTCACCTGTTGCACCTTTTTTCATATCAGCAGACTTATAATAATTTCTGAATTGCTTCTCAAGAATGCCATAAATTCTACGCATACGTTGCTTTGCCCTTAACTGCAATGCATAATCAGAACTTCGAGTTCTCTTTGTACCATGCTGCCCAGGCTTCTGATCTAACTTACACTTATTTTCTAACGACTTACCTCTGCTCTTCAAAAACAGATCAGTCCCTTCTCTCCGACTTAATTTACAAGTAGGTCCAAGATATCTTGCCATAATACTACTCCAGATTCTTTAAACGCGGCGTTTCTTTGGCGGACGGCAACCATTATGAGGAATTGGCGTCACATCAACAATATTATTAATTTTAAACCCAAGGTTATTCAATGAGCGTACAGCTGATTCACGACCAGGACCTGGACCTTTAATCATAACATCAAGATTTTTCATACCAAACTCTTGAGCAACTATTCCCGCTTTTTCGGCCGCAACCTGTGCTGCAAATGGTGTACTCTTTCTTGATCCACGAAAGCCTGAGCCTCCAGATGTTGCCCATGACAAAGCATTCCCTTTTCTGTCAGTGATTGTTATGATTGTGTTATTAAAAGATGCATGCACATGGACAATTCCATCTGCAACTTCTTTTTTTATACGTTTTCTAGAACGATTTGGACTAGCCATTACTTTGAGCCTCTAAAGAAATATCTTATTTTCGAATCGGTTTACGCGGACCTTTACGAGTACGAGCATTAGTTCTCGTTCTCTGACCTCTCAATGGCAAACCACGACGATGCCTGATTCCGCGATAACAACCAAGATCCATCAAACGCTTGATATTCATAGAAACTTCACGACGTAGATCGCCTTCTACTGTCATTTTCGAAACTACAGTACGAATAGCTTCTAATTGCTCTTCAGTTAGTTCTTTAATTTTAACGGAAGGCACAACACCAACCTTTGCGCAAATCTCACTTGCTGTTTGACGACCAACGCCATAAATTGCAGTTAATGCTATTACTGCATGCTTATGATCTGGTATATTTATCCCGGCAATACGTGCCATCTAGATACTCCCCTGAGTAGTACTCTAAAGTTAAGCGCCAAATTATAGCATCTCAGCAATTATGGCGCAACAAATTTCAGCCTTGTCTTTGCTTGTGCCTTCCATCGACACAAATAACTCTAACAACACCGTTTCTTTTTACAATTTTACAATTTCTACAAATTGTTTTTACTGAAGCACGAACCTTCACAGCTAAACTCCTAAGTTATATTGTGCATTATTTATTTCTTTAAGTTGGCTTTCTTCATCAACCCTTCATATTGCTGTGACATAACATGGGTTTGCATTTGAGAAATAAAATCCATTACAACCACAACAATAATAAGTAAAGATGTACCACCAAAATAGAACGGTACATTCCAATATACAATTAAAAACTCTGGCAATAAACAAACTAAAGTTATATAAAAAGCACCAATCAACGTTAAACGCGTCATTACTTTGTCTATATAATTTGCTGTTTGAATACCGGGCCTAATTCCAGGCAAAAAAGCACCAGATTTTTTTAAATTTTCCGCAGTCTCTTTTGAGTTAAATACTAAAGCAGTATAAAAGAAACAAAAAAACACTATAGCAGTTGCATAAAACATAACATAAACAGGCTGACCAGGTGACAACATAGTTGCTACATCTTGTAACCATGCAAATCCATCAGTATTTCCGAACCAACCAGCAATAGTAGCTGGAAACAATATTATGCTAGATGCAAAAATCGGCGGAATTACTCCTGCCATATTAAGCTTTAATGGTAAAAAGCTGCTTTGTCCACCATACAACTTTCTTCCTTGCTGTCTTTTGGGATAATTAATTAATATTCTTCTTTGACCTCTTTCAACAAACACTACAAGTGCAGTTACAGAAATCGATATCAAAAATAACAAAATAATAAAAGCACCATTCATTTCTCCCGTTCGAGCTAACTCTAAGGTACCACCAATCGCCTTAGGCAAACCTGATACAATACCTGCGAAAATTATCATGGAAATACCGTTTCCAATTCCTCTTTCTGTAACTTGTTCTCCCAGCCACATCAAAAAAACTGTACCAGTTACTAAGGTTATAGCAGTAATTGCAATAAATCCAAACCCCGGATTAAGTACAACTGATAACCCACCAGCAGTTTGATTCTGAAGAGCCAGAGATATTCCAATTGCCTGAAAAGTTGCTAAAACAACAGTGCCATATCTTGTGAATTGCGAAATCTTTCGACGCCCTGACTCGCCTTCTTTTTTTAATTGCTCCATTGCAGGTATAACAACTGTCATCAACTGCATAATGATAGATGCAGAAATATATGGCATTATTCCAAGTGCGAATAAACTTAAACGCATTAATGCACCACCTGAAAACATGTTAAACATATCAAGTATTGAACCACTTTGCTGCTCAAACATAACAGCTAAAGCTTTTGGATCAATTCCAGGAACTGGAATATGCGAACCTATTCTATAAACAAATAATGCACCAAGAACAAAAAACAATCTGGCTTTTAATTCCGATAATCCACTACCTTTATTTGCCATTTGTGCAGATGAAGTAGCCACTTAAACCTCTACTTTGCCGCCAGCTGCTTCAATTGAAACCTTGGCACCCGAGGTTACATTTATACCTTTAATAACTACAGCTTTCGTCAATAATCCAGATTGTATTATTTTAGCTTTCTTAGTAAAGATTGGAACAATATTGGCTTTAATTAAGGACTTAAGATCAATTACAGAATCAGATATTAAATTCAACTCACTCAGCCGGACTTCAGCAGTATATTTTCCATTTACAGATGTAAATCCTATTTTTGGCAAACGTCTTTGTAATGGCATCTGACCACCCTCAAATCCTACCTTATGAAATCCTCCACTACGGGATTTTTGTCCTTTATGACCTCTTCCACAAGTTTTACCTAAAGTACATCCTATACCTCGGCCAACTCTCTTAGACTTTTTACGAGCCCCTTCACTTGACTGGATAGTATTTAAATACATTAAATTTCCTCCACTTTTAGCATGTATGATATCTTGTTTATCATACCTCTATTTTCAGGTGTATTCAGGATCTCAACTGTTTGGTTGATTTTACGCAATCCTAAACCCTTTAGGCAAGCTTGATGACGCGGTAAGCGCCCAAATTTGCTTTTTGTCATTGTTACACTTAATTTAGTACCAGCCATATCGCTACTATCCAATAATCTGTTCAACTGATAGACCGCGCTTTGCAGCTATCTGGTTAGCATTATGCATTCCAGTTAATCCATTTATAGTTGCTCTCACAACATTTATTGGGTTACTGGTACCAATGCATTTCGCCAATACATTATGAACACCTACAACTTCAAATACAGCTCTCATAGCACCACCAGCGATTATTCCAGTACCTTCTGAAGCTGGCTGCATATAAACTTTTGCAGCACCTGTAGTATTCATAATTGGGTATTGCAAAGTATCACCTTTAAGTGACACTTTACGCATATTTTTACGAGCTTGCTCTAAAGATTTTTGAATTGCAATTGGTACTTCACGTGCTTTACTCACACCATAACCAACACGCCCTTCACCATCACCAACTACTGTCAATGCAGTAAAACCGAAAACTCTACCACCCTTAACAACTTTTGCAACTCGTCTTACGTTAACTAATTTTTCTTGTAAACCATCTGTACTAACTTGTGCTGGTGCTGTAGCCATTTTATTCTCCTAAAATTTTAAGCCGGCTTCACGCGCAGCATCAGCCAATGCTTTAACGCGACCATGATATTTAAATCCTGAACGATCAAAGGCAACTTCAGTTACACCAGCCGCTATTGCCTTTTCAGCAATAAACTTACCTACTAACGCAGCTGCTTCAATATTACCTGTATATTTTAAAGATTCTTTTATTTCTGCCTGATTAGTAGACGCACTAACCAAAGTTATCTTTCCATCACCACTAATTACCTGAGCATAAATATGCAAAGATGTTTTGTGTATTGATAGCCTAGTGGCATTTAAACTTTTAATTTTTGAACGCAACTTTAAAGCGCGCTTCATTCGAGATTGTTTCTTTTCCATTATGCTACCTTACTTCTTCTTAGCTTCTTTTCTTATAACATTCTCGTCAGAGTATCTGACACCCTTTCCTTTGTAAGGCTCTGGCGGACGATAAGCTCTAATTTTTGCTGACACTTCACCTACCAATTGCTTATCATTACCTCTAACAATTATTTCAGTTTGCGTTGGTGTTTCTACTGATATTCCAACAGGAACCAAATAATCTACAGGATGTGAAAAGCCTAATGAAAGACTCAAAACGTTATCTTTTGCTTGTGCCCTGTAACCAACACCAATTAATGTTAGTTTTTTTTCAAAACCAGTAGAAACACCAGCAACCATATTGCTTAAAACTGCTCTTGCCGTCCCAGCTTGAGCAGTTGCTTTTTTATCTTCTTTATCCCATTGAACACTTGCAATGTTTTCGATAATGTCGACTGTTACAGATGAATTAAGTACATGTGATAACTGACCTTTGCTTCCTTTAACAATCAAGTTATTTCCATCTAATATTATTTCTACTCCACTTGGAATAGTAACTGGGGCCTTAGCAATTCTTGACATGACGCACCTAGATTAGCAAACAGTGCAAATAACTTCACCGCCGTGACCTATTGCACGTGCAGCTCTATCAGTCATTACACCATTAGATGTTGATACAATAGCAATCCCTAAGCCGCCAAGTACTTTTGGCAATTCGTCTTTAGATTTATAAATACGTAAACCAGGCCTACTAATTCTTTTTATTGCTTCAATTACAGGTACACCTTTATAGTACTTTAATTCAATAGTCATCTCTGTATGACTACCTATAGTCTCTATACTAAAGTCTGTAATATATCCTTCTTCTTTAAGCACTTTCGCAATCGATACTTTCAGTTTTGACGAAGGCTGTTTAATACTTTTTTTACCAGCAGATTGACCGTTTCTTATACGAGTCAGCATATCTGCAACTGGGTCTGTCATACTCATTTTATTTTCTCCAAACTTGATCTAACAGATCTTACCAACTTGCTTTGACAACACCAGGAACATCACCACGCATTGTTGCCTCTCTTAATTTGTTTCTACTAAGACCAAACTTGCGGTAATATCCATGTGGACGTCCAGTTAAATTACAACGGTTTCTAACCCTTGTCACACTCGAGTCCCTTGGTAACTTTTGGAGCTGTAAATGAGCTGCTTCTTTTTCTTCATAAGAGGCACCAGGATCCCTGATGATTTCTTTTAAACTTTTACGCTTAACGTCGAATTTCTTAACAAGTTTTTTACGTTTATCTTCGCGCGCAATCATTGATTTTTTTGCCATGATAAAACTGCCTCTTAACTCTTAAATGGAAAATTAAACAACTTCAACAGCGCTAAACCTTCTTCATTGGTTCGCGCCGTAGTTGTGATCGTAATATCCATTCCTCGCAGAACGTCGATTTTATCATAATCAATTTCAGGAAATATTATTTGCTCTTTAACGCCCATAGAATAATTTCCACGACCATCAAAACTTTTAGAGCTTAACCCTCTAAAGTCGCGTATTCGTGGTATCGAAATACTTATTAAACGATCCAGGAACTCAAACATGCGATCACTTCGAAGAGTTACCTTACAACCAATTGGCATATCATCACGGATCTTGAATCCTGCAATTGATTTCCTAGCTAGCGTAATAACTGGTTTTTGACCTGAGATTTTCTCAAGATCAGATAACGCAGATTGCAGAACTTTTTTATCGGCTACAGCACCACCAACACCCATATTTAGTGTTATTTTAGTAATTCGAGGGGCCTGCATAATAGATTTATAAGCAAATTGCTCAACTAATGCCGGAAGGATATTTTCTTTATATACGGTTTCTAATCTAGCCATGATTCATCTGCACCTTACACATCAACAATTTCATTTGTTGATTTAAAATATCTGACTTTCTTTCCATCTTCCAGAATTCTAAAGCCAACTCTATCAGCTTTCTTAGTTTCTGGATTGTACAATCCAATATTGGAAATATTTATTGGCATATCCTTGACAATTATTCCGCCAGAAACACCAGCATTAGGATTCGGTTTTTGGTTTTTCTTAACTTGATTAATTCCTTCAACCAATACCTTGTCATCTTTTAAAATTTTGGTCACTCTACCGCTCTTACCTTTGTCTTTACCGGTACGAACAACAACATCATCACCTTTTTTAATTTTCGCCATTTTTAACCCTACCTTAAAGAACTTCTGGAGCAAGAGAGATAATTTTCATGAATTTTTCTCCTCTCAACTCACGAGTTACTGGGCCAAAAATCCGTGTACCAAGCGGTTGCAAGTTATTATTAAGAATAACTGCAGCATTTCCGTCAAAACGTATTACCGAACCATCTGATCTACGAACACCTTTTCGTGTTCTTACAACCAAGGCATTATACACTTCGCCTTTTTTCACTCTTCCACGTGGTATTGCATCTTTTATGCTGACCTTAATGATGTCACCAATACCAGCATAACGGCGATGAGACCCTCCTAATACTTTGATACACATGACCCTTTTTGCACCGCTATTATCGGCGACGTCAAGGTTAGTTTGCATCTGAATCATGATTTATTCCTACAATTTGTATATAAATAGATGAATGCTATTTGTTAGCACTTTCTAAGACTTGAACCAGTTTAAATGTTTTATTCTTAGATAACGGTCTACATGGCGTTATTGCCACCACATCACCTTCGCTACAAACATTTTCTTCATCGTGAGCCATCATTCTAGAAGAGCGCTTAATGTATTTTCCATACACTGGATGTTTTACTACACGTTCTACTAAAACCGTAATGGTTTTATCCATTTTATTACTAACAACTTTACCAGTGATAGTACGCAATTTAGTTACATTTTCACTCATAATTATGCGCTCGCCACTTCATTCAATATGGTCTGGATACGTGCAACTTCTCGCCTTACTTTTTTTACTTGATCAGGTTTTGACAACTGACCTGTACCTTTTTGCATTTTAAGATTAAACCGTTCGCGAGATAAATCTACCAGCAAATTTCCTAACTCTTCTTTATTTTTTTTACGTAATTCACTTGCTTTCATTACATTATAGTCCGTGCTGTAAACAGTGTTTTCAATGGGAGCTTAGCAGCTGCTAAGGCAAAAGCTTCACGAGCCAACTCTTCAGAAACCCCTTGTATTTCGTACAACATTGTTCCTGGTCTAACTTGAGCAACCCAATATTCTACACTACCTTTTCCTTTTCCCATACGAACTTCTAATGGTTTTTTAGTAATCGGCTTATCCGGGAAGACTCTTATCCATAATTTACCACCCCGCTTAACGTGACGTGTAATTGTTCTTCGTGCCGCCTCAATTTGTCTAGCAGTTAATCTGCCTCGGCCAATTGACTTTAAGCCATATTCACCAAAACTAACTGATGAACCTCGTACTGCAGTACCGTTATTTCTGCCTTTATGTTGCTTACGGAATTTTGTTCTTTTAGGTTGAAGCATGACTGTATTCCTTCAACTATTTCTTAGATTCAGAGTTAATAGATGCTAGATGAGCATCCATATCGAATACTTCGCCTTTAAATATCCATACTTTGATGCCTATAATTCCATATGTAGTATGAGCTTCCGCTGTTGCATAATCAATATCAGCTCTAAGTGTATGCAATGGAACTCTGCCTTCTCTATACCATTCACTTCTAGCAATTTCAGCACCATTCAAACGTCCGCCAACATTGACTTTTATTCCTTCAGCACCAAGACGCATAGTATTCGTAACTGCACGCTTCATTGCACGACGATACATAATTCTTTTTTCTAGCTGCTGCGCTACACCTTCAGCAACTAACTGCGCATCCAACTCAGGCTTTCTTATTTCTTCAACGTTAAGTTGAACAGGAATACCAATCATTTTAGATATTTCTTGGCGCAAAGAATCAATGTCTTCACCTTTTTTGCCAATGACTATACCAGGGCGTGCAGTATGAATAGTTATATGTGCGTTGTTAGCAGGGCGATTAATCTGAATACGACTTACAGAAGCATGTGCTAGTTTTTTCTTTATAAATTCTCTTACTGTTATATCTTGATGAAGGAAAATTGAATAGTCATGGCTATTTGCATACCATCTTGAATTCCAATCTTTAACAATTCCAAGTCGTATACCAGTTGGATGTACCTTTTGACCCATTTTCTTCCCCTACTCGAATTCTGCAACTTTGACTGTAATATGGCAGGTTCTTTTAAGGATATGATTTGCATTCCCTTTAGCTCTTGCCCTAAATCTTTTCATAGTGGCCCCTTCATTTACATAAACGGTTGACACTCTTAATTCATCTATATCAGCACTTTCATTATGTTCTGCATTAGCAATTGCTGACTCAAGTATTTTAGTGAATATTACAGCTGCATTTTTTGAACTGAATTTCAATGTATTCAATGCTTTTTCAACTGTCAAACCACGTATTTGATCACCGACCAATCTAGCTTTTTGAGCTGATAATGGTGCGTTATTCAATTTAGCTGTTGTTTCCATTACTACCTACCTAGACTTTTTGTCAGCCACGTGGCCTTTATATGTTCGAGTGGGTGCAAACTCACCTAATTTATGCCCGACCATATTCTCTGAAATAAGAACTGGAATGTGTAGTCGCCCATTATGGATTGCAATAGTTAAGCCCAGCATATCTGGAATAATCATTGATCGTCTTGACCATGTTTTAATCGGTTTCCGATTATTGCTACTTGCAGCATCTTCAACTTTTTTTAGAAGATGATGATCAATAAAAGGACCTTTTTTAATTGAACGCGGCACGTTACTTCCTCTCTATTTCTGCTTACGACGTCTGACAATCATATTATCAGTACGTTTGTTTTTTCTTGTTTTGTATCCCTTTGTTGGCATACCCCATGGCGATACAGGATGACGACCACCAGATGTACGCCCTTCACCACCACCATGCGGATGATCAACTGGATTCATAACTACACCACGTACGGTTGGTCTAACACCACGCCATCTTGAAGCACCTGCTTTTCCAAGAGAAGCTAAATTATGCTCTGAATTTGAAACCTCTCCAATTACAGCTCTACAATCTGCCATAACCTTACGCATCTCACCAGAACGTAATCTTATAGTCGCATGGGCACCATCTCTAGCTACTAACTGTACTGACGCCCCTGCACTTCTTGCTATCTGAGCACCTTTACCAGGTTTCAATTCAACGCAGTGAACTGTAGTACCCATTGGTATATTTCTCAATGGCATACAATTACCAGCTTTTACTGGCACTGTTTCTGATGAAAGAATTTCCTGACCAACAACTACGCCTTTAGGTGCAATTATGTATCTTCTCTCCCCATCTTTAAATAAGATTAGTGCTATATTAGCAGTTCTATTTGGGTCATATTCCAAACGCTCCACTACTGCGGGAATATCAAGTTTATTTCTTTTAAAATCAACAATACGGTAGTGTTGCTTGTGGCCACCACCGATATGACGTGTTGTTATACGCCCCTGATTATTACGACCGCCACTTTTACTTTTTTTAGCTAGTAAAGGTGCAAATGGTTTGCCTTTGTATAACTCATCATTTTTGATACGTACAACAAACCGTGATCCCGGTGACGTCGGTTTTGATTTTACAATCGCCATGCTTTCTACCGTTTCCTATTGATCTATTACTTTTAAATTAAGCAGCAGAGAATTCAATATCCTGACCGGGTTTAAGCTTTACATAAGCTTTTTTCCAATCAGATCTTTTACCCAATGTTTTTCCAGATCTTTTAATTTTGCCTTTTACATTCAAGACATGAACCGAATCCACTTCAACACTGAACATTAATTCAACTGCATTTTTTACTTGTTTTTTAGAGGCAGTTTTCTTAACCTTGAAAACAAATTGATTGTTTTTTTCGGCAGCATTTGTACTTTTTTCAGAAATAATCGGCGCCTCTATGACTCCAGCTAACTGATATTTGTTTATACTCATGCTAAGCGCTCCTCTAATTGTTTCAGCGCACCCGGTGTCGCTATCACTTTATCGGCAGAAACCAAAAGAACTGGGTTCAAATTGATTGCCTCAATAACATCAACATAAGGGATATTTCTAGATGCTAAAGCTAAATTTATGTTTATAGCTTCTACAACTATTAAAATTCTTTTGGCATCAATATTTTTTAACTTTTCGTTTAACTCTTTAGTTTTTGCTGAAGCAAGTAGTATATCGCTACTTACAACTAATCGGTCTTGTCTTAATAACTCAGACAAAATTGATCTAACACCAACCCGAAACATCTTTCTATTTAACTTTTGATCATAAGATCTTGGTCGAGCAGCAAAAGCCACGCCACCAGTTCGCCAAATAGGACTTCGTATTGTACCAGATCTTGCACGCCCTGTCCCTTTTTGTCTCCATGGCTTAGATCCACCACCACTAACATCAGATCTGGTTTTTTGACTTTTTGTACCAGCTCTTGAGCCAGCCATATATCTAACTACTAATTGATGAATCAATGTTTCATTAAAAGACTGTCCAAAAATAGCTTCATTAACTTCAATTTGTCCAGCTGAGTCTTGTTCATTTAAAGCAGGTATTTGCAATCCCATGGCTTAACCTTTATTTTTAGATTTTATAGCAGGGGTAATAACTACATCCCCACCTTTAGCACCAGGCACTGCGCCCTTAACCAAAATTAAATTTCTATCTGTATCAATTGCATGAATTGTCAAATTTTGTATTGTAGTTTTTACATCACCTAAATGACCTTCCATTTTTTTACCCTTGAACACTCGACCAGGAGTTTGACACATACCAATCGAACCAAGAACCCTGTGAGAACGTGAGTTACCATGTGTTGCATCCTGCATACTAAAATGATGCCTTTTAATACCTCCAGCAAAGCCTTTACCAATACTACGTCCTTGTACATCAACAACTTGACCAGCTGAGAAAATATCTACTGATAACTGTGTTCCTGCAGCAAAATCCAATCCTTCGCCATCTTCCAATCTAAACTCCCAAAGACCACGTCCAGCAGTCATATTGGCCGAAGCATAATGACCAGCTAACGCTTTATTTACTCTTGAAGATTTTTTATCCCCTGCGGCAACCTGGATTGAACGATATCCGTCCACTTCTAGACTTTTGACTTGAGTAACTCTATTTGAGTCAATCTGGAGAACAGTGACAGGCACTGATGATCCATCTTCACAAAAAACTCTGGTCATTCCACACTTACGACCTATAAGACCTATTGACATTTGCCAATTCCTCTATTTTTAATTCAATTTTATTTGGACATCAACACCAGCTGCAAGATCCAACTTCATTAATGCATCTACTGTTTTTTCTGTTGGCTCAACGATATCCAGCAATCTTTTATATGTTCTTAATTCATATTGATCTCGAGCATCTTTGTCAACATGAGGCGAAATCAAAATGGTAAAACGTTCTTTCTTAGTAGGCAATGGAATTGGACCCTTTACTTGAGCTCCAGTTCTTCTTGCTGTTTCTACTATCTCACCAGCCGATTGATCAATTAATTTATGATCAAATGATTTTAATCGGATTCTGATAGTTTGATTTGACATATTAATTACTCTATTATTGATGCAACAACGCCCGCACCGACTGTACGACCACCTTCACGAATCGCAAAACGCAAACCATCTTCCATAGCGATCGGTGAAATCAACTTTACTTTCACAGAAATATTGTCACCTGGCATTACCATTTCTACACCTTCTGGTAAATCCACCGCACCAGTCACATCTGTTGTTCTAAAATAGAACTGTGGACGGTATCCATTGAAGAATGGCGTATGACGACCACCTTCTTCTTTTGACAAAATGTATATTTCAGCATTGAAATGTGAATGTGGTTTAATTGTGCCCTTATGAGCCAATACTTGTCCACGCTCTACGTCATCTCTTTTTGTACCTCTGAGTAACAATCCTACGTTGTCTCCCGCTTCACCTTGATCAAGCAATTTACGGAACATTTCAACGCCCGTTACTGTTGTTGTAACAGTTGGTCTAATACCCACTATTTCAACTTCTTGTCCAACTTTGATAATTCCACGCTCTATACGGCCTGTTACAACAGTACCACGACCTGAAATTGAGAACACGTCTTCAATCGGCATCAGGAATGCACCATCAACTGCTCTTTCTGGCAATGGAATATATGAGTCTAATGCTTCAACTAATCGAACTACTGAAGGCATTCCAATATCACTTTCGTCACCTTGTAACGCTAGCAAGGCTGACCCTCTTATGATTGGCGTGTCATCTCCTGGAAATTCATACATATCCAGCAACTCTCTAAGTTCCATCTCAACTAATTCGATCAACTCTTCGTCGTCAACCATATCAGCTTTATTTAAAAACACGACTACGTAAGGAACACCTACCTGTCTTGATAACAGGATATGCTCTCTTGTTTGTGGCATTGGGCCATCAGCCGCTGAACAAACTAAAATGGCTCCGTCCATTTGCGCGGCACCTGTGATCATGTTTTTTACATAATCAGCATGACCCGGGCAATCTACGTGAGCATAATGACGAGCTTCTGATTCATATTCGACATGCGATGTTGCAATGGTAATACCACGCGCTCTTTCTTCTGGCGCATTGTCAATTTGATCGAATGCTTTTACCGCGCCACCGTGCAATTTAGCCATTACTGTTGTCAATGCAGCAGTTAATGTGGTTTTGCCGTGATCTACG
>CAIOMN010000069.1 GCA_903859415.1 uncultured Methylococcaceae bacterium | reverse complement strand
TACCTGTAAGAAATTTATAGGCATCACTATCTATGAAGGAATTTTGCCATTCTAAGATACCATTATTGTATCTTAGATATTGTCCGGTCGATGGTGTTACTATACGAACATCATGAAGATCTTCAAGATTAAGAGAAGATGGACCTCCTCCGATTGGACCAAGTCGAACACCTGAAAGTTGGATTGCCATATACGATTTCTCCGTTATCTATTTCTATTATTTATCAGCTATATCGGTCATTGAATTTTACCGCTTTTCCATATTTATCGAAAAATACTTATATTAAGCTGATAGGGTATCTTTATTAAATTATCTCTTTCCAGTTAATAGTTGCTGCAATAGTTGCACCTGCAGATGCGGTTCCCGTCATAGGTCCTGCGGCAAGAGTCAATACTGATGATCCTGCAATTGCTACTGTTCCTGCAGCATTATATCCTGCTACGTTTTGGTTATCGGGCATGTTAGATAGATCAAATGTGTATGTTCCGACTACGTTCGGGATAATCCAAGATGCAATTGCTGTGCCAGTAATAGCTGTCGTTGCTGTTGCTGCAATATCTACCGTGGTTCCAGAGCCTGCGGGTTGAACTGCAAATGTTGCGGCTGTATTTGGCGTAGGGAAAGTAAGTAATGCAACCTGGACACTTGTTGCTCCTGTTGCCACTACCGCTAATGTAATAGATACCGAAGTCGGAATAAATCTTGTTCGTTTGGTAAGATCGTTTGTACTAGCTGCACGCAAACTCATTACCGGATACAGACCTAATGCTGTACCACCCAATCTCACTGTACCACCGGAGTTAGAACTAAAATATCTCCAACCCCTTAATAATTGTACATCTCCTTCCTGCATAACTACGCAGTTGACGAGAGTTAATGTACCTGCTACTGCTTGTGAAGTTGATGTATAACATTCAGCACGAAGTGGTAATGTACCAGTCCTAGACCACGAAGTTGTTGCTGAATTGACAGCATTAATCTGATGTGCCCAGACCGTTCCTGAGGAACCAGTTTCGAATCCGAAGCGAATAGTACCGACACCTAACCATTGATACTCCATAACAAAGTGTTGAGTGTTTGCCCAGTTTAGGTTAACACCCGATGTACCTGTGCCGTCCATTTTATCCATATTCCAGGAACTTTGATTAATTCTAGTTTCTGATCCTGCGCCACCAGCCATTGAGCGTACAACAAAACTAACAACTGATCCTGCTGCTTCAAGATATGCTCCATCACCTGCTGTACTAGGGAAGGTGCCCTGATCAGTAAACATACCAAGACGACTTGTTACACCCGAAATAAGAGAGTTAAAACAGAATGTAAATCGTAGTAATGTGCTTATACCTGGAGCATATCTAACGTGATTATACGATTGAATCCAGTAACCAGAACTCGTTGAAGTTGTTGTAGCTAACGTAGATCCAAACAGGTTACCTGTAAGTGCTACTGTGCCCGATGCCACTGCTGTAGATTCCCAAATAGATGATGCTGTAGCTGGTGTTTGAGCACTGAACGAACATTCAAATTGGATTCGCGGCTCTGATACACGTAATCTTTGGAAGCTATCTAGTGTGAAATCGGATTGTGTATAATTGGTAGTTGCAATACCCTTCACTACAGTTTGTGCGGCATTATAAGTAGAATCTGCATCGATAGGAATGCCATTCTCACCGCGAATTGTTACGTCTTGTGCCATAATATTTTTCTCTCTTAATTAGAATTTACCCAACTATATCTTATTGTCCATTTACCCTGTACCGGTTGGTTTGCGTTAGAGTAAATTGTAAATCCAGTTCCTGTAACTGGTGTACTATATGTTAAACAGGCATATGTTTTAAAATACCTGTGATCTGATGCTGTGTGATCTATACTTGTTGCGTCAGCTAATACATCTAATATTACCACGCTTGTAGAAAGTATATTTGTTAATCCTGTTATTGCTATACTTGCTTCTGTTGTTCCGGGATATGCTCCAAAATCAATAATTGCTGTGCCTGTATTTAAGACATTTGTCCAGGATGTATTTGTCCCATCTGTCTTTAGGAATTTACCTGCATTGGTAACCTGTGATGGAGCAAGATTATTGAATGCTGCATTTGAGGTTATCTCACCAGTGCCGCCGCTGCTAACCGCTAATGTAGCCGATAACCCTGCTGCTGTTCCAGATGTGCTCTGATTCAATGTCGGAAAGTCAGCTGCTATTGCTATACTTAATGCGCCAGTTGTTGTTGTGCTTTTTAGTATGCCCGTACCTAGAGCACTCGTACCCACACTATAATCAGTTCCAACTGTTGCTGCGCTGATTGCTGTACCGTTTGCCTTTACCATACCTGTTACGGTAGTTGATAATGATATGGCAGGAGTTGTTGTATTTGTTGCCACCGACCCTGCAAAACCGTTTACAGAGACGACCGATGCCGAAGTTACCGTACCAACAGTCGGTGTATACCAACTTAATATTCCTGTGCCATTTGTCTTAAGACTCTGACCATTTGTACCATCCGCTGCTGGCCATCTATCACCGCATAATATAAGATATTGGCCACCACCTGTTGCAGGATTAATATGAAGATCTTGGCTGTTGTTTGTTGTTATGAGTGCTGGACCAGAATTCCCGGAATCAACATTGACATAGTGATTTGTATCAACTGATAGTGTTAAGTCTTGCCCGCCTGGGGCGACAATAGAACTACCAACAAAGTGTATATCTGCTAATCGAGGTGCTTGCCAGGTTAATCCTACGGTAGTCCATACTTGAATAGCATTGGTAGTTTTATTGAGCCAATAATCGCCGTCCTTCATAGCATGTGAAAGACTTGGATCAGTTAATCCCTGATAGATAGTGACGCCGCCCTTACCGATCGTAAAGGATGGTACACTCGTACCTTTAGCGTTGAGTGTTACTGACATTAAGCTCTCCTGTTCAGGTATTACCTGTCTGGTAATATTACCAGTCTGTTGCTTTGAACTATTTATCTTTGGAAGCTGTCAATCGATAAATATAAGAAATGAGGACAGTTTATGCCAAGAATTAGTTTATGGTCTCCCATTAAGGGTGCAGATTTTAACTTCACTGATAGAACAGTGGGTGAGAATTTCCGTATATCCGGTGATGGCATCTTGGTTCATATGTACACCGGGCCTACCACAGATGCAAATGGTAGCACAGATACTTCCTTAACAACTATTCAGGACGTATTATTTCTAACCAATAATAATAGAAAATATGATCCAAATGTTATAGAACTGCGAGGACATCATACTCCGCAAGACGTAAACTACGACTTATCGCAGTTCGGTATTTTCTTATCTTCGGATGTAATCCGCATACAATTTCATTATACAGATATGATAGATTCACTTGGTAGAAAACTTATTGCTGGTGATGTATTAGAGTTTCCGAGCTATAGAGATGTTCCTATCTTTGATAATGCTGTAGGTATAAATAGATATTATGTAGTGCAGGATGCGCTTTATGCCGCTGCTGGATATGGTCAAAAGTGGTTTCCACATATCTGGTTAGTTAGAGCTAAACTAATGACAGCATCCACAGAGTTTACACAGATCACGGATCAGGCTGCGTCTGGACAGAATGATGGTGGTGTTGGACAGGGCATAGGTATTATGCCAGATGGATTCACTGCTACCGCTGACAGTGCTGGCAATCCAGGAATAGGACCTAACCCTAATATTACTTCTTCATTAAACTTATTCTGTAAGATTATAGGTATCACAGATGCCATAGTTGCAGAAGCTGAACAAAATGCTTTCTTTGATCCTAAATTCTTTGAGAGTGCCAACCTATACATCTACATTGATCCAAATACAAACTATCCTGTGATAGGTAGTTATTATTTTGCTGGTGACGGCGAGCCTCCAAATGGTGGGCCACTTGTCGGTGCTGGCATAAGCTTTCCAACAGGAATGACAGATGGACAATACTATCTACGTATAGATTATTATCCAGAACGCTTATTCCAAAAGCAAGGTAACGTTTATAAACTAATCGAGGAAAATGTATTGAAAAACTGGACAGCTTACAATCGCGTATTGGACACTTTTATCGATAATAATCGCGATACTATAATGTCAGATGGTACTATTGTTCCAGAAAAGACTGCTGTATCGGAAGTTGTAAAACAAAAGGTAGATTTATATGCTGGCAGAAAGAAGAAAGTCACTGCTGCC
>CAIOMN010000068.1 GCA_903859415.1 uncultured Methylococcaceae bacterium | reverse complement strand
CGTGCGTTGTTAATGGATCGAAACGGCTGCGACTGGTGCGCACAGAACCTTGATACCATCGTCGGCTGGCTGCACGAAGAAGCAACCCACCGTGGATTACCTTTCGTTAATAAAGCCGCCGCACTCCTCGTTAAGAAGTCGATTGCCAAAGCACGTTTGGCTGAAGCGAAAGCGTCCCAATCGACTGATGATTTAATTCTACTGGAGGAACAATCATGAACAAAGGACATATTTTTGATGACATAACCCGAATCACTGCCCGTGCTGGTGTCGATATATCTCGACGTAAAGCGTTGTCGTGGATAGTGGGTACGGTTGCTTATGGTGCTTTGGGTGGTATTGGGTTGGGTCGTAAGGCATTGGCTTTTTCTGTTAATGATGTCTGCGTTGTTAATAATGCTATGTGCATCAACATACCTGACTTCGTTAATAGCATAGCATACTGTGCGGTTCAACAGCTTGCTAATCAACCTAATTATGGTCAGTATTCTACTGGGGTGGTTCACCAGGGCGTGAACTGCTGCTACAGTAATTCACCCTCTTTTTTTACACCTGCTCAACAGCCTGGTAAATGTACTTACTACAACTCCTATATATTTGGTATTGGCATTGGTACTAAAAATGAGGGCATAGACTCTAACGGCTCTAGTTTTTGTACAGCTTGTTTAAGTGGTACGTGGGAAGCTTGTGTTGTATCTGGATCGTTTTTGCGTGGAGTGATTACCTTTAATTCCAACTGTGGATTTAAAAGTGTAACTGTTACAAAACAAGATAATTGTGACGTCACTATAAACCCAAGTTCACTTAACTGCACTACACCAAGTGTAACCGTAACAGCAACCAAAACAGATACCACGAAATCAGCTTCGATTTACGCATCAGCAGCAGATTGCACAGGATCTTCCGCAGGCGTGGACCCCGTGATGACCACACTGTCTCTCACCACAGGCCGCTGGGTACGACAAACCTTTACGGATATTCCCAAGGCAGAAAGCTACATCAGCGTAACCAATAACAATCCAGGCTTAAAAACTCTAGACATCCGTGTCAACAGCCATTACCACAAAACTCTGGAGTTAAGAGCCAACGAAACTAAAAACATTAATGTCGCTGAGGCCATGATAACAGGCAACCATAATACCGTCTCCTTAATGGGTCAGGGAAAACTTGGAGCCAGTGCAGATGTTTCCATTTCGGACACCCCACCGCCCATTCAACCTACCGTGACGATAAGCCGTGATAAAAACCTGTCTCTCAAGGAAAATACAGTCTGGGGACATATAGCAGAAGAACTCCACGAAACCAGCGATCTCCATAGCGCTGATGTCAGCACACAGACCGTTCTAATCACCTTTAAAGGGGATTTGAATAGTTTTACGGCGGGCAATATCGGACTTTATAGCGTTGAAGTCAACGGCAAGCCGGTCGTGGTGCAAAAAGCCGATGCGCAATCACAGGCCGACGGTGTCGAGTTGTTGCTTCAGCTGCCTCCAAACACCTTTAAGAGTGGTAATACTGTAGATGTCTATTGGGAAGATCTTCAAGATAAAGAAGGCCAACCTTTAGCGGGACACGTATCGCTGATCGCCCAACGACTCCATTAACCAAAAACAAAATCCATCAACTAAAGCCAGGAGAAGTACCTATGAAAAATCAAGATAAAGATCAATCTGCTACAGAATCAAATGCCGTCGAAACACCCGAAAAAAACGAATCACAGTTGTCGCGCCGTGCTGCCTTAGCGATGTTGGGTAAGCACGCGGTTTATACAACACCTGCGGTGCTGGCTATTTTATCGCTCAAATCGAATAGCGTACGAGCAGATCAAGGGGGGTCATTCTAATCATCCTTAAATCATGAAGGAGGCTTTATTACAAACCGCTAAACTGTTTCAGTTGGGTGAAGGTTATGTGTTATATCAGCCGGACACTGGCCGACTGGTCGCGCTCAACAACACCGGCAAGCAAGTCTGGGAGTTGTTGAGTGCAGGCTATCAGCAAGACGAGATTGCAACGCTCTTCGCTGAGCATTTTAATCATCCCCTCGAACAGACCGCGCAGGATGTGCAGGCAGTGCTTGCGGGGCTGAATGAAGCAGAACATACCGACGAACTCACCGAGCCATTAAAGCAGAATCCCGATTGCTTGATCTTGCCTCCGGCAACCAAGGCATCGGGTGGGGTGAAGCGTTTTGGGACGTATCGCTTTGGTCAGCACCGTATTCAACTTCACTTGCATGACACCTTGGCGGACATTGGCAGCACTTATTTTTTACGTTACCATCATCGTGCCATCAATGATGTAACGGAGGCCGATATTCTGGCATTGTCCACTCACCTTGACGGCTTCTGCCTGACCTTTCGTGACGAGATGCTGGCATCCGTAGGGTCATTGGCCGAACTGTTTGGGCGCGTCAACAAACTTTTACTGGCGTGGGAACATCCTGCTATTGATTTCCTGGCTTATTTTCATGCGGCAACGGTCAGCCGGGACGAACACTGTCTTTTATTGCCCGGCGTGAGTGGTGCCGGTAAATCGACGCTCACCGCTTATTTAGTGGCGCATGGCTTTGCTTATCTCGGGGATGATTTTGTTGCAATGACCGCGAGTGACGACTCATTTCGCTCATCACCGGCTCGACTGTCTCTTAAATCAGGTTCCTGGGCTATTCTTGAAGCACTCTATCCAGAACTTCCCCAGCTACCAACAGTACACTGTTATGGTCGTACCATGCGCTATCTAGAACCCACTCAGATTAAGTCGGTCAGCTGTGCTCAATCGCTCATTGTGTTTCCCACTTATGAGCAAGGCAGTGCTACCCGCCTCAGTCCATTGACTCCTTTTCAGACCCTGATACGCCTGCTTGAAACCAATGTGATCCTGGATCAACCCGCCACCGAAGCCAAGCTCAAAGCATTTATTGACTTCGTTGAACACACACCGGCTTATGATCTGCGCTATGCTGATTTACCTCACGCCAAAGCCGTCATTGAGGAATTACTTAACCATGAAGACTAGATCGGCTCACCAACTCCTAAGCCAATGCCTCGCAGGGGTCTTTAATCAAGCGCTTGACATGAAAGACCTGCCAGCCAACGATACCGAATGGCAGAGTATGCTGCAACTGTCCGGCACTCAACTGATTACACCGTTCCTGCGTTGGGCGCTGCAAGAAAACGCACTATTACAGACACTGCCAACGGATGTGTTGGATTATCTTGAGAGCTTTTATAGCCTTAATCTGGATGATAATCACCGCTATGAAGATCAATTAGCAGAGCTTATTCAAACACTGAACCGCATCGGTGTCCGTCCATTACTACTCAAAGGCGCAGCCACACTTGTCAGTGGCCTATATCCCACACCCGGCGAGCGTTACATTGGCGATATTGATATTCTGATTCCACCCGATAAGCTAGCAGAAATATTAGTCGTGCTGGGTGAGATCGGTTATGCACCTAAGACGACTGACCAACCACCCATTACTGCCGAAGATTTTCTGAAGCAACGAAGAAACCATCACTATCCTGCTGTCAGAAGTCTTGCGTGGCCAATTTGGATAGATCTACATATCCATCCCGTTAATTTAGCTGTAGCCGAATGTCTCACTGCCGAGGAAATGGTTCAGGATGCGACATTATTCAGTTGGCGTGGCGGTGAATGTTTGCTCCCTTCACCCACGCATTTTGTGATGCACAATATTATTCATTCTTATTTTGTTAATTACAGAATGGAAGGAAACCTTCGATTGCGGCAATTATTTGAATTTGTCCATGTTAGCCGAGTCTATGCTAATCAAATAGACTGGACAGCCATTCAACAACGTTTTAACAGTCGTCGCTACTACCGTAATGGACTTAGTTATTATGTAGCTTTGGCTAACGCTTATCTGGGCTTTCAGCCGCCACCTGAAATCCCTATTGGACACTGGATTCAGTTACGAGCCAAGCTTCATCTAATGTGGATAAAATCAGCCTTGGCCTACTATTTGTTGTATCTGTTCTACCTGATTTTTAGATTAAAAGGATACGCACGAAACCCACGTTTATTGAAAAAGAAACTACTGACCTTAAGCTTCTACAAGTCTTTTTACCAATCCTTGCGTTCTTTTAAAACAAAGATGGGAACATCCATCTAATACTCTCATCCGTTTTTGTTTCAGTCGGTTTAATGTTATATGCTAACATCTTAAAGAAATAACTTTGTTTTTACACCAATGACTGATGATGAATTAAAAGAACTCGTGGCAAGCCTTGCAGTTGAT